>DAOMFR010000041.1:0-30386 GCA_035429885.1 Blastocatellia bacterium | reverse complement strand
TCCTGTCAGGCTTTTGTCGCGGAAGGTGGAACGGGATTTTTTGCCGGACGAACAGCAACGGCCACCGGTCGCTTTGCCGCCAGCGGTAACAAAATCATCATTGAACAAGTAGACAAACTAAACCGCGTTTACCGTTACGAAGTCAGCGGTGGCCTTAACTGGGAAGAAAGCGATAAACGAATTCGCTTCGTGTTGCCAACCGGGATGTTTGCCGGGCGAGCGCTGCTTTATGTAACAGATGCCCAAGGCCGCGAATCCCGCGCTCAGGCAATTTCAGTTCTAGCGACACCGCTGACAACGGTTTCTTCGGCCAATTACCGTGGCGATTTGCTGGCAGTCGAATCTCTGGCGACGATATTTAGCAATGCGCTCGCGACAACAACGCAAGCCGCAAACTCTTCCCCGCTTCCCACGGAGTTGGCTGGAACACGAGTGGCTGTCAAAGACAGCTTGGGGGTTGAGCGCGATTCGCCGCTGGTGTTTGTTTCCCCCACCCAAATCAACTTTCAAATTCCCGAAGGAACCGCAACCGGCCCAGCAACGCTCACAGTATTTAACGGTTTCGGATCAACATCTACCGGCGTGATTCAGATTGCCGCCGTTGCTCCAGGGATTTTCACCGCCAACTCGACTGGTAAAGGCTTGGCCGCAGCGGTCGTGCTCCGGATCAACGCCAACGGTTCACAGGAATTCGAACCGATAGCGGTCTTCGATCCGGTCAAGGCCGATTTCATCGCGCAACCGATCAATCTAAATCCGGTAAATGAGCAAGTCTTTCTGCTGCTATTCGGCACTGGAATTCGCCGCCGCAGTGCTTTGTCGACAGTGTCTGTGCAAGTCGGCGGCATTTCGACGCCAATCAACTTTGCTGGCGCTCAAGGGAATTTCGTCGGACTGGACCAGATTAATGCCTTGCTGCCTCGCACGCTGATTGGACGAGGCGAAGTGGATGTCATCGTCAGCATTGACGGGCTGACGACAAACACAGTTCGAATCAGCATCAAATAGACCTTCGGGCTTGCGCTCCAAGGAATAGATTCGCGCTCGTCTGACATTTAGTCGGCGAGCGCGTTTTCGTTTCGCGCTGAATTTACTGACTTATGTTTTTGGAGGGAGAAATGTCTTTTGGTTTTACTACTGTGTTGCGTGCAGCGGTGATCTTGATGCTGATCGCAACCGTCACTGTCGCAGTTCGTTCTGCGTCAGCGTCTGTTGATCCCATCAACAAAAATATCTTCGGCACCGCGCTGAAAGGTTACGATGCCGTCGCGTATTTCAAAGAAAGTCGCCCAGTCAAAGGCTTGGACGAATTTCGTTACGAATGGATGGGCGCGAAATGGTATTTCGCCAGCGCTGCCAACCGCGACGAATTTGCTCGCAACCCCGAAAAGTACGCTCCACAATTCGGAGGGTATTGTGCCTGGGCGGTTGCACACGGCTACACAGCCAGCATTGACCCTGAAGCCTGGCGAATCGTGGACGGCAAGCTATACCTGAATTACAGCAAAGACGTTCAGAAAAAATGGGAAGCCGACGTTCCAGGCTTTATCAGACAGGGCAATGAGAACTGGCCCAAACTAAAAAAATAACTCGACAGCCATTAAAGTGACGAATTCGCGCTGTGCTCATCCGTGCGGATTCGTCACACTTGTTTTCAGCAACTTCCCACCTTGTCACACCTTTGACCACAGACTACACTGCTCTTGGGTTCCAACCCGGTAATCAAAAATCAAATTTCAACCAACTTGAGAGGAGTAGTGACATGCAATTAGGCATGATTGGACTTGGGCGAATGGGTGGAAATATGGTTCGCCGATTGATGCGCGGCGGCCATGAATGCGTAGTTTTTGATCTCAGCCCCGACAACGTCAAAGCGTTGGAAGCTGACGGCGCCAAAGGCGCAAGCTCGCTGGAAGATTTGGTCAAAAAACTGGATGCGCCTCGCGCGGTGTGGGTGATGGTTCCGGCTGGCGATGCGACCGAAAAAACGGTCAACGCTCTGGCTCAATTGATGTCCGCAGGAGACATCATCATTGACGGCGGCAACTCCAATTACAAAGACGACGCACGCCGAGCCAAGGCGCTGGCGACCAGCGGAATCCATTATGTGGATGCCGGAACCAGCGGCGGCGTATGGGGAGCTGAGCGCGGCTATTGCCTGATGCTGGGCGGAGCGAAAGAAGCTTTCAATCATCTGGAACCGATCCTGAAAACACTGGCTCCGGGGCGCGGTGAGCTTGATCGCACTCCCGGCCGTGAATCCTTGGGCGGAACTGCTGAAGACGGTTATTTGCATTGCGGCCCGGCAGGCGCTGGCCATTTCGTCAAAATGATTCACAACGGCATTGAATACGGAATGATGCAAGCTTTCGCCGAAGGCTTCGACATCATGAAAAATGCCAACTTGCAATCGCTGCCCGAAGAATTACGCTACGACTTAAACTTGGCCGACATCGCGGAGTTGTGGCGTCGCGGCAGCGTTGTCGTTTCCTGGTTGCTGGATTTAACCGCAATGGCATTGGTAGAAAATCCGACCTTATCGAATTACTCAGGCTTTGTGCAGGATTCGGGTGAAGGACGCTGGACGATTCAAGCCGCGATTGAGGAATCCGTGCCCGCCGACGTGCTGGCAGCCTCGCTGTTCACTCGTTTCCGTTCGCGTCAAGAACACACCTTTGCCGAGAAGATTCTTTCAGCGATGCGTCATAAATTCGGTGGCCACGTTGAGCGACCAACAGGCGGTTAATCGCCAAGCCAACAACCAAAGGAAATTTTGATGCCTAAAACCGAACCTCTAAACTCTGTAGGCGATCCGGCTCAGCCTTGTGTAATGGTGATCTTCGGCGCAACCGGAGACCTGACCAAACGCAAACTGTTCCCGGCTTTGTACAACCTGGCCAAAGCCAATCTGTTGTCACGTGAATTCGCAATTGTCTGCACAGGCCGCAACGAATTCACCACCGAAGCATTTCGCGACCAGATCACCGCCGACATAAAAACGTTTGCCACCAGTGACGTTGATGCCAATATCTGGGATTGGTTTTTGAATCGCATTTATTACGTGAGCGGCGACGTAACCAACCCGGAAAGTTATCAAAGGTTGAAAGCCGTGATTGCCGAAGCGGACAAGGTGCACAACACGCACGGCAATTACTACTTCTATCTGGCCATCTCGCCAAACTTTTTTGGAGAGACTGTCCGTCAGCTTGGCGCGGCAGGCTTAACGCACGAAGTAAATGGACAGTGGCGACGCGTCATTATCGAAAAGCCATTTGGCCGGGATTTGGATTCGGCCAAAGCCTTAAATGCCGAAATTCGGCAAGTGTTGGATGAACGCCAGATTTACCGAATTGACCATTACCTGGGCAAAGAAACTGTCCAAAATATTTTAGTCTTCCGATTCGGGAATGGCATTTTCGAACCAATCTGGAATCGTCGCTACATTGACTCCGTGCAGATTACCGCGGCGGAAACCGTCGGCGTGGAAAAACGGGGGGGCTATTACGAAACCTCCGGCGCAATGCGGGACATGATTCCCAATCACCTGTTCCAACTGGTTTCGTTGACGGCAATGGAACCTCCAACATCATTCGACGCCAACGCCGTGCGAGACGAACAATCCAAAGTGTTGCACGCGATAGCGTCGCCTCCGCCGGAAGAAGTGCTGACACGGGCAGTTCGCGGTCAGTACGGCGAAGGGGAAATGAACGGCGAGCGCGTGATCGGGTATCGGCAGGAACAAAACGTATCGCCGAATTCAACGACCGAAACCTTTGTCGCGCTGAAACTGATGATTGATAACTGGCGCTGGGCAGGCGTTCCGTTCTACCTCAGAACCGGCAAGCGACTTCCGAAGCGAGTCACTGAAATCGCCATTCAGTTCAAAAGCGCGCCGCTCACATTATTCCGCGATACGCCAGTGGAACGCCTGCGAACCAATCGGTTGGTGATTCACATTCAACCCGACGAAGGCATCAGCTTGCGATTCGGGGCAAAGATCCCTGGCCCGATTATGCGCCTGGGCGCGGTCGAAATGGATTTCAACTACGAAGACTATTTCGGCAAAATGCCCAGCACGGGTTATGAGCGGTTGCTTTATGATTGCATGATTGGCGATGCAACGCTGTTTCAGCGAGCAGACATGGTCGAAATCGGCTGGAGCGAAATCGAACCTATTCTGGATGTTTGGAGCGCGTTGCCCCCCCGCACATTTCCAAACTATGCGGCTGGCACCTGGGGGCCCAAAGAAGCAGATGAGCTGTTAACTCGTGATGGGCGCGAATGGCGTCCAATTGACTAACTCTTAAAATAGTCCTTTCACCTACTCCGCAGAACGCCTTGAGGGAATAACTCACGGCTTTCTGCGGATTACTGTTTTCGGAGGCAAACATGATTCATTTCGACGAAAACACCTGCGGCAATTTGGAAAGCGCAACCGAACGCGAATGGCTGGAAACTAACGGCCTGGGCGGATTCGCTTCCTCAACGATCATTGGTTTGAACACCCGGCGCTATCACGGATTGTTAGTAGCCGCGACCAAACCTCCTGTCGGCAGAATGCTCTTGCTGTCCAAACTGGAAGAGACCTTGATTGTAAATGGTGAGCGGTTCGAGCTTTCTGCGAACCAATATCCCGGCGCAATTCATCCTCAAGGGTATCGCTATCTGAAAGAGTTCAGTCTCGATCCCTTCCCTGTTTTTGTATATGAAGTTGCGGGCGTCACGCTGGAAAAAACTGTCTTCATGGTTCACGGTGAAAACACCGTCGTGGTTGCATACAAACGCTTAAAGAAAAGTCGCACTGTCAAAGAATGTCACCTGGAAATTCATCCGCTCGTCGCCTTTCGCGATTACCACAGCACAACTCACGAAAATCCCGCCATCAGCGATCACGTTGAAATACTGAACGGGCTTGCATCCATTCGTCCTTACGGCGACTTGCCGGAACTTTATTTCGCTCACAACGCCGATGAACTGATACCAACCGGTTTTTGGTACCGAAGCTTCGAATTTCAAGAAGAACGAAAGCGAGGGCTGGATTTTAACGAAGACCTTTTCAATCACTTTGCGCTGAAGTATGACCTGGGCAAAACTTCTGCGGCGGCGATCATCGCATCAACCGAACGGAAGGATGTTGGCATAGCCGAGAAACTTCGCAAGGCGGAAATCAGCCGCCGCAAAAAATTGCTGAAGGGAGTGAAGCGCGACGAATTAATTCAAACGCTAACGCTTGCCGCCGATCAGTTCATTGTTGCTCGTGGCGATCAGAAAACCGTCATCGCGGGTTATCACTGGTTCTCGGATTGGGGGCGCGACACAATGATTGCCTTGCCTGGACTGACATTAACAACCGGTCGGCACGAAATCGCCAAAAGCATTCTGCTGGAATTTGCCAAACACGTTAATCAAGGAATGCTGCCCAACCGATTTCCTGACGCAGGCGAAGAGCCGGAATACAACACTGTGGACGCGACGCTTTGGTATTTTGAAGCAGTGCGCGCCTTGCTGGCGCACACCGACGAATACGAATTCGTTCGCCAACACCTATACGAAACGCTGAAAGACATCATGGAGTGGCACGAACGCGGGACTCGCTATCAAATTCACGTAGATGGCGATGGTCTATTGTTTGCGGGCGAGCCTGGAATCCAACTGACCTGGATGGATGCCCGGGTCGGCGATTGGGTCGTCACTCCACGCATCGGCAAGCCGGTAGAGATTCAAGCGCTGTGGTACAACGCGCTGTGTGTAATGGAAAACTTGGCGTTCAAATTCGGTGACAGCTCAACCGGCAAACATTTCGCTGACATTGCTGAAAGAGCAAAATCGAGTTTCAACCAGCAGTTTTGGAATGAAGCTGCGGGATGTTTAATTGATGTGGCGAATGGCAACGACCGCGATGCTTCGATTCGACCCAATCAAATATTTGCCGTCAGTCTGCCGCATTCGATGCTTGATCTGGATCAAGCTAGACAGATCGTCTCCGTCGTCGAACGCGAACTGCTGACTCCTGTCGGTTTGCGCACCTTGTCGCCGAACGATCCCAACTACATTGGGACTTACCTGGGCGACATGCGAAACCGCGATGGAGCTTATCATCAAGGCACTGTTTGGCCCTGGCCAATGGGAGCGTTCATCTGTGCGTACTTGAAGGTCAACCGGCAGTCGAAAGCCGCGCATAAGCAGGCAAGAAAATGGCTGGACGGATTTCAGGCACACTTCAACGAAGCAGGTCTGGGACAAGTCTCTGAAATTTTTGATGGTAACGCTCCGCATCTTCCGAAAGGCTGTATAGCCCAAGCCTGGAGCGTAGCAGAATTGCTGCGCGTTGCTGTCGAAGAAGTCTAAAGATGGAAGTTGGTAGGCGGCAAGTGACAGATCCGCAAGCCGCCTACCTCTTACCATCTCGATCCATCATTCGCTCCCTTTCATCAACGCATACGCGATTGCCGCGACACAAAGCCCAACGAACGCGCTGAGCAAAACATTGTCAAACACGCGCGGGATGAATTCGGTCACAAGCCCAAAAAGAAAGGTCACGAATTGCGCGGTTCCCCCAACGACGACGGAAGCAGAAACAACATCCAACCTTTTTTCATGGTCACTGATTCTGGGTCTGTCCTTCACGGATTGAATGACCGTTCGGGTAGCTTGCTCATCAGACAAGCTTGAAGCCTGTTCGCCAAATGATGTGGCAAAACTCGTCTCGGATTGCATTTTCATTCTCCTAACAAGAGTAGTGAGGTTTCGAGACGGGGCACAAAAGGTAGGCACCATTAGGAACGGGTGCGTATTTATACTTCGACTCGCCAAATAATTCCAGCCCAATTCTTTAATCCTCATTTGCCAGCTTCGCCTCTCGTCTGTCTTTGTGCTATATGGTGAATTCGTAACGCGGCTTTATGCCCGCAACAGCCAGCAAAACATCACGAGCGTTGCCAACTCTGGAGGATGAATGACATATGTTTCGATTTGACGCTGAAAAATCTGTGAGCTTCTGTGATGGCATGCGTCGCAGAGATTTTTTGCATGCCGGTTCGTTGGGATTCCTGGGGCTGACGCTGCCTGATTTGTTTACCATTAAGACTCAAGGCGCGATCAGTTCTGAAAGCGACATGAATTGCATCTTCCTGATGCTGTTGGGAGGCCCTAGCCAAGTAGACACCTTCGATATGAAGCCGAACGCTCCGGCGGAAATTCGCGGCCCCTACAAACCTATCAAGACCAATGTGCCAGGAATCGAGATCAGCGAAATCTTCCCAAACACGGCCAAACATGCTGACAAGTTTGCCTTGGTTCGAGGCGTCAATCACACTGCGGCGGCAGTTCATGACACTGGCCACCAAATGATGCAAACCGGGCGTTTGTTCCAGGCCGGCCAGGAACACCCACACGTTGGTTGCGTATTGTCCAAACTGCGAGGTCCGCGAGGCGATGCGCCTTCGCATATCTTGCTTCCCCGTCCAATTGGAAACACTGGCGGCAATCTTCCTCACGGTCAATCTGCAGGCTTTCTCGGCAAACAGTTTGATCCCTTTGTGTTGAATTCCGATCCATCCAGGCCGGATTTCAAAGTCCCGGACATGCTGCCGCCCGATTACATCTCTTCGATACGAGTAGATCGCCGCCGACGTATGCGTGAAATGGTGGACGAGTCAGTCAAAGAGTTTGAAGTTTCTCCGGACGCGCGTTTGCTTGACGACAATTTTCATCAGGCTTACACGCTAATGTCTTCCGCCAAAATGCGCGAAGCCTTCGACCTTTCAAAAGAACCCGACTCGGTGAAAGACCGTTACGGCCGCAATAAATTCGGCATGAGCTGCTTACTTGCGCGTCGTATGATCGAACGCGGCGTGCGCTTCGTTACGATCAATCAGTTTGAAACCGTCTTCAACGAAATCACCTGGGATATTCACGGTTCGGCGCCATTCAGCCCGATCGCGTGTTACCAGAACGAAGTCGGCCCGATGTTCGACAACGCTTACTCCTCGTTGCTCGAAGATTTGCACCAACGCGGTTTGTTGCAAAACACTTTGGTCGTCGCCACGGGCGAATTTGGACGCACTCCGAAAATCAATCCGGCAGGCGGGCGTGACCACTGGCCGCAATGTTGGACGATGCTGTTTGCAGGCGGAGGAGTCAAAGGTGGTCAGATCGTCGGCTCCTCGGATGAAATTGGCGCGTACCCTAAAGATCGGCCAGTGACGCCCGGTGAAGTTGCGGCGACGATGATGCGCTCACTGAAAATTGATTTGGGAACCGAACTGACTGGTTTACAAGGCCGCCCAATTCGAGTTGTCGAGCACGGCGTCAATCCAATCTCAGAGCTTTTCTGATTTGAACGTTTATGACCGATCAGCCATCAGTGCTTGGCCCATTAGCTGAGCAACACAAACCGCGACATTTTTGGTTCCTGGCGCTGTTGTTAATGGCTCATGCGGCGGCGTTTCTGGCGCAGCTTCCGACCATTTATGAATTCGCCAACTTCATCTTTTTTGATCCAGGAGTCACGCTTCGTACCGACAAACTACTCGCGCAGGGCTACATTCCAACCGTAGACTTTGGTTATCCGTACAGCCTATTGCCGCTCATTGCTGGACGAGCGTTTTTTGCGTTGGCCGGTCGAGCTCCTGCCGCGTATCTACTGTTCATGTTTCTGACGGAAGCCGCCATTTTGGTTGGACTGTGGCGGCTGTCCAAGCATAGCGGATGGTTAATCGCTGCTTTCGTCATTGCGGCAATGCCACACGCCATCATACCGGTTTACGTTCACCTGACCCATCCGTTGGAAGCCGCGCTGATTGTTCACACTATCGCCGATCTTGCTGCTGGCCGCCGAGCTAGAGCATTAGCGTTGGCGACGGCCTGCTTGTTCGTCAAACCTTCGATGGCATATGTGCTTGGCTTTTTGATCATCGTTCTGGCAATCGTGCATTTGGTGCGTCAGCGTAATGACTGGAAATCGTTTTTGACGTTTCTTCGGCCAGCCATAATCACCGGAGTCATGTGCGTGGTAATTTCCTCGGCTTACTTTGGTCTGATCCCTACCATCAGCGCGTTGATTCCGATCAACGGCGCGCAAAGTTACAAAGCGCTTGGTTTCGGATTTTTCGGCAACGGTCGGACGTTCTGGTTGCCGAAACTTGGCAGCACGGCACAGTTCGCGAAATACTATTCGCAAACTCCCGCCGGATTCTGGATTGTTTGCACTTTGCTGATTGCTGTCTTCGGGATAATTTCGCTGCTGAAACTGTTGAACAACTCTACGGAAAAACACGAAACCGTTGCCATCGTAGCCATCTGCCATTTCGTGTTTCTCTTTACCTTTTTTGGCTGGCCGGGTTCGTGGACTTATTACTCCTCGTTGCTCGTGGCGGGAACAGCTTTGGGCCTAAAGACATTTCGCGCTCGCCCGGTGTTGGTAGCAGGACTGATATTAATCGCGCTGGCAGGAAATATTGAAAGACTCCAAATCACAACGAACGCTTGGAAATGGATGAAGCGGTCTCCGGAATCTGCTGGGCTGTGGGCGTTTCAAAATCAACAGGAGGAATGGAACCACGCCCGTGCGCTGGCAGGCGATCGCCGGTTGTTCTACTTCAACAACGGATGCGCCGAGCTGTTGTATCCGAACATAGATTCGCCTATCAGTTTTTTTCTCTCGCCGGACCAGCAAGCTCCTGTCGAATTTGACCGCATCCGCCAACAGCTGGATCAAGCTGCTGTCGTTGTCACCTTCAATCAAGCTCCGGTGCTTGATCCCTGGAACTGGCCGGAGTTCGCGGCTCAGCGAGAAAAGTTTGAAGAAACCTGGCGCGGGGTGTATGTAACGGTTCACGAACGCAAACGGCAGTAGTGCCAACGACTAACAGTCAACTTTTTCAGATTATGAAAACGACTAACCCGAAACTCATCCTGTTTTCCACGTTTGTTGTAGTAGCTGTTTTCGCCTGGTCATTGGAGCCCATGTCATCAGCCGCAACGCTCAATGTAACGTCGCTCAACATTACGCTCGACACAACCAAACCGGTCAACGAGGTCACAACTCCCGCAGGCGGGTGGAGTTTTCGCAATCATGTGATTCCAGTGCTGACGCGAATGGGCTGTAATTCCGGTGCGTGTCACGGAGCGGCAGCGGGCAAAGGCGGGTTCAAACTAACTTTGCGTGGGTACGACCCCGAAGCGGATTTCAACGTGCTGACTCGACAATCTTTGGGCAGGCGCATCAATAAGCTGGAACCGGCCAAAAGCTTGATGCTGCTCAAACCGACGATGGCACTCGGACACGGTGGCGGCAAACGACTGAGCGCTGATTCGCTGGAATACAAAGTTCTGTCAGAATGGATTGCCGGAGGTTTGGCGGCTCCGGCGGAAAGCGACGCGCGCATTACCAAAATCGAAATCACGCCGAAGACTTCAACCCTGGGCAGCAATGCCGAACAACAACTGCGCGTACTCGCTCATTTCACAGATGGCCATACCGAAGATGTAACCAAATGGGTGAAGTATTCATCCGCAGATCCTGGCACTGCTTCGGTGGACGACGACGGCAAAGTCAAAATGAATGGCAGCGGCGAAACAGCCATCAGCGTTTGGTATTTGAGCCAGGTTGCATTCGCCCGCGTGGCCAATCCTTACCCAAGCAAAATCTCGGCGGAAGTCTTCACCACGTCACCGCGCAAGAATTTCATTGACGAACTGGTCATCAAAAAACTTCAAACGCTGAACATTGCTCCTTCCGAACAAGCAACAGACCGCGAATTCATTCGCCGAGCATTCCTGGATGCAACCGGCACGCTGCCTTCCCCACAAGAAATCCAAAGCTTTTTAGCCGACAACTCCCCAACCAAGCGCGTAAAGCTGATTGATGAATTGCTGACCCGCGAAGAGTTCACAGATTACTGGACGAATCGATGGGCAGACGTATTGCTGGTTTCCAGCGATAAGATCGGTTCGACGGCAATGTGGTCGTTTTATAACTGGCTTCGTGATGGAGTCGCCACCAACAAACCGTGGAACCAAACAGTCCGCGAACTCATCACCGCCAAAGGCAACACGCTGGAAAATGGGGCGGCCAATTATTACGTTCTGCACAAGGACGTCACCGAGCTAACCGAAAACGTTTCGATGGCGTTTCTGGGAATGTCTATCACCTGCGCGCGCTGCCACAACCATCCGCTGGAAAAATGGACGCAGAAACAATATTTCCAAATGGCCAATTTGTTTGCTCGCGTTGGATTGAAAAATGGCGTCAGAGCGGGTGATGTTCAGGTTTACTCCAATCCCGCCGGCGAAGTAAATCATCCGCGATTGGGCAAGCCATTGCCGCCGGCTCCGCTGGACGGTGAAGCTCTGGCGTTCGATTCGCCCAAGGATCGCCGAGAGCACTTGGCTGAATGGCTGACTTCACCATCGAATCCATACTTTGCTCGCGCCGCGGTCAATCGCATCTGGAAAAACTTTATGGGGCGCGGGTTGGTCGAAGCCGTGGACGATATGCGCGCAACCAACCCGCCATCGAACGAAGAGCTGTTAGCCGCGCTGACCAATGATTTCACCGAACACGGCTTTGACCTGAAACATTTGATTCGGACGGTAATGAATTCAGCGGCGTATCAGCGTTCATCAAAACCGAATGACGCCAATCAGCAGGACGATCGTTACTATTCGCGCTACATCATCAAGCGTTTGCCTGCCGAGGCCGTGCTCGACGCGGTTTCGCAGGTAACGGGTGTGCCGACAGATTTTCCCGGTTATCCGGCGGGCATTCGCGCAATGCAGCTTCCCGACGCGCGAATCAATTCCTATTTTCTGACAATCTTCGGGAAACCGCCGCGTTTTGCCACGTGTGAATGCGAACGAACTGCCGAGCCCTCTGTGACCCAGGCGCTGCATGTCATCAATGGTGATACGATCAATCAGAAGTTGCGCGCGCCAAGCGGGTTGGTGGACTCTCTTCTCAAATTCGGTGCAACCGACGAAGCAATCATCAATCATCTTTACTTGTCCGCTCTCAGCCGATTGCCTGAAAAGGATGAAATAAATCGGCTACTTTCTGTGATGAAAGAAGGTGTAGGAGCGGCTAAAACTGCTGGCGACGCTCGGCGACAGGCCATAGAAGATTTGGCCTGGGCCGTGCTGACCAGCAAAGAGTTTCTGTTTAACCATTGAGGCCTGCCGGGCGGCTCGCCCGGCTTGTTCTACCTATGATTAAGAATACACATTTCAAACTTACACATGCTGTTGCCGCTCTATTTGGTCTGTTTTTCATCGCGTTCGCGGATAATCCGCCATCATCCAATGATGTGCTGGAGGCTTTAACCAAAGGCAATCAGCGTTTTGTTTCCGGCAAGCCTGAATATCCACGCCAAGATGCAGCTCGTAAAGCTGAGGCAGCTCAAGGTCAGCATCCTATAGCGACAATCATTAGTTGCTCTGATTCGCGCGTGCCGCCAGAGCTGGTTTTTGATGAAGGCATTGGCGACCTGTTTATCATCCGAGTCATTGGCAATATCGGCAGCCTGGATGAAACCGGTTCAGCGGAATATGGGACTGAACACCTGGGAACACCTTTGCTGGTTGTGCTGGGACATACAAAATGCGGGGCTGTGACCGCGGCAGTCAATCACGCCGAAGTTCACGGCAGTATTCCGCCAGTGCTGGCTCACATCAATCCGGCGGTCAGAACCGCGAAACACGATCATCCAAACTTGAAAGGCGATGAGTTGATTGCCGAAACAATCAAAACCAACGTTTTTCACTCGATCCAGGAATTGTTCAATCGCAGCAGCATCATTCGCCATCGCGTCACCACAGGTAAATTGAAAGTTGTGGGCGCAATCTACGACCTTGGCACTGGCCAAGTGAACTGGCTAGGCGAGCACCCAAAGCAGACGCAGTTATTGGCTCATGCCCATACGCTCTCTGCAAAACACAAATAAACCCAGACACGATTTACAGAACAAACAAGGCTGAGCACAGCCAATTTCGCAATGGTTATTCCGTAAATCCTGTCTCAGGTTTTGTAACCGCAAACAGGAGAAATACATGAACACAAGCGAAATCATCAACTTGTTTTGTCAGTCCGAATCGCCGGAATGTAATGATTGCAAGCCTTGTCGTCGCTGTCAGTTTGAACTGAAATCTGGGGATAAATTTTGCAGGCGTTGCGGGTGGCGACAATTTGATTTTGTAACTGACTGTCATGCTCAAGCTTTAGAGCAATCCCCAACGCGTTCATCTCTTTGACCCGAACATCAAAACGCCATTCAAGCCTGCGCGGGCATCCTCACTCACGCAGGCTTTTTCGTCATAACTCGTGACAGCCTCAACAGAATGCTCTGTTCTTGATTTCGCCATCCTGGAATTTTTCCCTTCGCAAAATGGATTCAACCGTCGGAAGAAAGCATTACTTTCTGTCGGTCGTGAGCCGCCGTTTATCGGGTTGGCGCTTGCTTGCGCGGCGGCTTACGCACCGACGCCAATTTGTTCGGAACCAAGCAGGAGAAAACATGAACTCAAACCATTACGACGTAATTATCATTGGCACAGGCGCAGGCGGAGGAACGTTGGCGTTTAAGCTGGCATCGTCCGGCAAACGCATTCTGCTGCTGGAACGAGGCGGATACGTGCCGCGCGAAAAGGACAACTGGAGCACTCAAGCCACCGTAAAAGAAGGCAAGTACAACACCAAAGAAGAGTGGAGAGATTCCAAAGGCAAGCCGCTGCATCCGCACACGAATTATTACGTCGGCGGCAACACCAAGTTTTACGGCTCGGCACTGTTTCGACTGCGCGAACAAGATTTCGGCGAGATCAAACATCATGGAGGAATTTCGCCCGCCTGGCCTATCAGCTACGCCGAACTTGAACCATATTACAGCGCAGCTGAGCATCTGTACTCAGTCCACGGCAATCGCGGCGAAGACCCGACCGAGCCTTGGGCCAGCGCACCATATTCACACCCAGCGATCAGCCACGAACCGCGTATCGCCAAACTTGCCGAAGATTTTGAGCGGCTGGGATACAAACCGTTTCACACTCCATTGGGTGTGATGCTGGACGAAAAACAAATGAACCGCAGCAAATGCGTGCGCTGCAACACCTGCGACGGATTCGCCTGCGTGACTAACGCCAAATCCGACGCTCAAGTCGTTTGCGTTGATCCAGCGCTGGAATCCCCGAATGTTTCTCTGCTGATCAATGCTTACGTCGAAAGACTGGAAACCAGCGAATCAGGCCGAGAAGTGAAGCGTGTCGTCGTCAAGCGCGATGGCGTCGAAGAAATTTACTCTGCTGATGTGGTCGTCGTTTCGGCAGGTGCGATCAATTCCGCCGCATTGCTGTTACGCTCGGCCAACGACAAACACCCGCGCGGATTGGCGAACGGTTCTGACGTAGTCGGTCGACATTACATGGGGCACAACAATTCGGTGCTGTTTGCGATTTCGCGCTGCCCGAATCCGACTGTTTTTCAGAAGACAATGGCGTTGAATGATTTTTACTTTGCCAACCGGGAATGGGATTTTCCGATGGGGCACATCTCCTTTGTCGGAAAATTCGATGCGAACATGTTCGCCGCCGGAGCGCCGCCATTCGCACCGCACCTGACGCTGGATTACATCGCCAAACATTCGCTGGATTTCTGGCTGACGTCTGAAGACCTGCCCGATCCAAACAATCGCGTGACGCTCGACCGCGAAGGACGCATTACGATGTCGTACACACCGAACAATCTGGAAGGCCACAAGCGGCTTTACGCCAAGGTAAAAGAAATGGTGAAGGAGGCCGATTGCCACGAACATCTGATTCCGCTGAACGCTTTTGTCGGCGACCGAATTCCGCTGGCCGGAGTGGCCCATCAAAACGGCACGATCCGATTCGGCAATGACCCGAAAACTTCGGCGCTGGACAAAAACTGCAAGGCACACGAAGTAGACAACCTGTATGTCGTTGACGGCAGCTTTTTCTGCTCAAGCGCGGCTGTCAACCCTGCGCTGACGATTATGGCAAACGCCCTGCGCGTCGGGGATCACCTTTTGGGGAGGTTGAAATGACAAGCCAATTTAAACAGAAGAACAGAGCGACAACGCGACGGGGCAATGGAGCGATGAGCATCGCAACATTGGTTGTAGCGTTGCTGTTTTCGCTTAATTTTGCTCCGATTCCACTGCGCGATTGGTCAACGAGTTTCGCCCAATCACCCAGTCGCCCAGCCGCAAAGCCGCTGATTACGGCCGTTGATTCAGTTGGCTTCACCGTTAGTGATGTGGATCGTTCGGCTGAATTCTTCTCAAAAGTATTGTCGTTTGAAAAAGTCTCGGACGTAGAAGTTACCGGTGAAGATTACGAACGTTTGCAAGGCGTTTTTGGCTTGCGAATGCGCGTGGTGCGAATGCGGCTGGGCGATGAATACATCGAACTGACGGAATATCTGGCTCCACGCGGCAAACCCATTCCGGTGGATTCGCGCAGCAACGACCGTTGGTTTCAACATATCGCCATCATCGTCAGCGATATGGATCGAGCCTATCAGTGGTTGCGAAAAAACAAGGTTGAACACGCTTCGACCGGGCCGCAAACCTTGCCCGACTGGAACAAAAACGCCGGAGGCATCAAGGCGTTTTATTTCAAAGACCCCGACGGTCACTCGCTGGAAATCCTGCAATTCCCCGAAGGCAAAGGTGACGAAAAATGGCAGCGACTGACGAAGCAAGACACCAGCAAGTTGTTTTTGGGAATTGACCACACGGCGATTGTCATCGGCGACACCGACACCAGTTTGAAGTTTTACCGAGACACTCTGGGATTGCGCGTCGCTGGTGAAAGTGAAAATTATGGAATTGAACAGGAACGGCTGAACAATGTGTTTGGCGCTCGGCTAAGAATCACGGCGCTCCGAGCAGATTCAGGACCGGGCATAGAGTTCCTGGAATACCTGGCTCCGAGCGACGGGCGGCGAACTCCTGGTGACAAGAAGGCCAATGATCTGATTCACTGGCAAACAAAACTGGTGACCAACGACATAGAATCTGCGGCGGTTCGATTGCGCGAAGGAAAGTTCAATTTCATCTCGTCCGGCTTGATTCAATTTACTGAACCAGTTTTGCGATTGAAGCGAAGCTTCCTGGTGCGCGACCCAGATGCTCATGCGATTCAATTGTTGGAAAGATTCGCCGATCAATCGGCGAAATAGTCGAAGGCCAAAGAATCAAGATCCTGTCAATTCTTTGGCCTTCGACTTCTACAATTCAACAGAGACTTGCGTCCATCTTTCTATGAAAATTGGAACAAACGAGGTGCCTGAAATTCTTTCCAAGGCTAACAGCCGACCTGGGCTTTGATGGCATTCGCAGCACTGATCAGGGATTTCCCCTGGTTGCCGGCATTGTTCCCGCTGGCGCACCTTGGACTGGCTCGCGCTTCGGCCCAAACAGGCGATACGTCCAAAAGCCGTCAGGCCTATCGCGACTTTTTCGCTCTGTGGAAGAATGCGGAGCCGGATCTTCCCATGCTGATCGAAGCGAAAAAAGAATTTGAACGAATGAAGTGAGACTGGTAATGCAACAGTCAGGGTTTCTTTGCCGGCGCAATTGCACCAGGAGCGGGTGCAGCCACTTTCTTCAAATCAAAGCTGATGACGCCGCTGATCTGCACAGGCTGGCCATCCAGCATCGCGGGTTCAAACGTCCAGCCTCTGGCTGCCAGAATTGCCGCACTGTTCAGGTCTGACCGACCATCAATAATGTGAGAGAAAATCACTTTTCCTTCAGTGGAAACCAGAATTTCGACTTTGACTTTGCCAGAAACCGAGGAGGACTTGGCAGCGATTTCGGTTGGCTCGCCTGGTTTGGCCGGGCGTGTGGTTGGGAAAATGGGTTGCACACGTTTCAGCGGCTTTCCACCTTCAATCATTTTCAGCATGTCATCTGACTGCTGATCCTCTTCTTCCTTGGTTCTGGAAAATTCGGAAATGCGAATCGTCGGAAAGTTGAAATCCGCCGATTCAAGAGCCTTGTTATCCGTCACCGGCTTAGCCATCGAAAGTGCCATGCGCACATCATCCAAAGATTTCTGAAGATGATTTTTTGCTTCGGCGTCGTCGTTGGCAGCCAGCGCAGCTTCGGAATGCAACAGGTTCCTGATGTTATAAGCATCAGCAAAACTGGACCTGAGGCTCACAGCGCGAGTGGCATATTCGATCCCGTTAGAGATAAGTTCCGAAACATCATGTTGTGTGCTTTCCGGCAAATGATGACCCGCTTTGCCATTTTTGAGTTCCGTATACTTGGCAACCAAGTCATGAGCTTCGCGCCAGCAAGTCATCGCGGCACGATGGTAACTGTATGCTTTGACCGAATCTTTTTGCCCCGGCAGTTCAGCGCGTTTCAAAAAGTAATCGCGCGCCGCAGCCTGACTGTCCAGTCGAAACGCCGTTTCCCCTGCCAATCCCAAAGCTTCGTCGCTGTCGGGTTCCTGGGTCAGCGCAGCTTCAAATTTCGCCAAGGCCAGTTTAAATTTTGCCGTTCGGTATAACGCTTTGCCCTGACTGACCAATTCCGCCGCTGGCACATCGGATTTTTCTGGCGACACTTGCGGGTCAGCCTTTGTCGCAGGTTTATTGGCGGCTGTTTGCTGTGCTCTGGCCTGATTGGCGCAGGCAAACACCATCAAGCCAAGCACTAGAAAAACGTTGCTTATCAATTTCATCCTAAGCATCCTCATTACTTTCTTTTCTCAACTTGCTGTCATCACTTTTGCTTCAAACTTTCAGCAACTTGTTTCTGATATTTGCGAGCAGCGGTTTTGACAGCGCCTTCATTAATCGTCAGCAATCTGCGATTCCGCATCAAAACGCGCCCGTTAACGATAGTGTCAGACACATCCGAAGCCTTCACGGCATAAACCAGATGAGAGTAAAAATTGTACATCGGCGTCAGATGCAACGCACTCATATCCACCAAAATCACATCCGCCCGCTTGCCGGATTCAAGCGAGCCTATCTCCTTTTCCATATGGAGAGCACGAGCTCCGCCAATGGTTGCCATTGCCAAGGCTTCCTGTGCCGGGACTGCCGTCGGGTCGCCGGAAATCAATTTGTGTAGTTTTGCCGCGGAATCGATCTCTTCCCACAAGCTCAAGTCGTGGTTGGAAGCTGCGCCATCCGTTCCCAGTCCAAGCCGCAGTCCTGCTTTCAGCATCGCCGGAACAGGCGCAGTGCCGGACGCCAGCTTCATATTCGATTGTGGACAATGAGCGACACCAACTTCCCGGCGTTTCAGGATGCCAATCTCTTCGTCATTGACGTGCACAACATGCGCGGCCAGCAATCGCGGCGAAAGGAAGTTGATCCTTTCCAGATAAGCAGCCGGTCGCGCGTTGTAAGTTTTGGCAATGAATTCAGTCTCGGTCGGGGCTTCAGCTAGGTGGGTCAGAATCGGCGCATCCAGTTTTTCCGCCAGCGCACGCACTTCATTGAGGTGTTCCGTGCTGACTGTATATGGCGCGTGCGGAGCAATGGCGGCGGTAATTAACGAATCGCCTTTCCAACGCGTCAGAAATTTTTCTGAGTACGCCATCGCCTCGGCCCAGGTTTTATTGTCGGCAACCGGAAAATCAATGACCGTTTCACCCAAAACGCCGCGCATTCCGGCGCGCCTGGTTTCTTCGGCAATAGCGTCTTCGAAGTAATACATATCGGCGTACGTCGTAATGCCGCCTCGAATCATCTCTGCCAATCCAAGCCGGGTTCCGGCAACCACAAATTCTCGAGTATCGTTTTTGGCTTCTGCCGGAAAGATGTATTTCGTCAACCAGTCCTGTAAATTCAGATCGTCAGCGATGCCACGGAAAAGCACCATCGGAACGTGAGTGTGTGCGTTAACCAAACCAGGCAGGATAATTTTTCCCCGAGCATCAATTATTTGCCTGGCTCTGTAGCCTTTGGCTTTCAGGCGCCCCATTTCGCCCACTTCAACGATTTGCTCGCCTCGAATTGCCACAAAGCCGTTGTCAAACACCCGCCGCTCGCCATCCATTGTCACCACGGCGCCGCCGGTAATCAGCAAATCAATGGACGCTCCTGAAGAGTTGCCCGTTCTGGTTTGCCCGGAAGACAACAGAACGAACGTTATTAAAACAACAATGCCAGGTAGCTTCTTCATCTATGACATCCCCGAAGAATTGCAGATCCTAAGGTTCACACTAACGCAGGTGCAGAACCGTTTGAACGATCTTGCCCGCTTTTTTCTCAACACGTCGCCACGAACTGTTGTCGTTCAGCGAAACCCATCGCCGTTCTTCTGCCCGATAATGCCAATCCTTGTCCGACTGATAAAAGATTTGCAGCCCACGACCTTCGATAATGTTCAGGATTTCGTTGTCGTGATAGTTAGCGTCGTCAACATCAGTCACGGCACGTTGCCCCATTTCTGAATATACCTCATGAAGTTCCAGCAACAGGCTGTTCACTTCCGGGCTGAGCGGTTTGGCATTTAATCCGATTCGCTGAGCCTCTTTGATCGTGATGGGATACGAATGCCACGGATAATCAGAGTTCAGAATTCGGGCAATGGTTTCTGCGCGTTCCTTATCTTGCATGTGATAGGACAAGATTTCATTGCATAACCGGATCGAAAGCGAACTGCTGCGATCTACTGCGCCAATAACCAGTGGATGAATGTGATTGAAAATTGAAGCATATGGGTTGGCGCCTTCATCTTTCGATTCTTTGCGCCACAAATTGATGATGCGCGTCAATTCATCCAGGCTAACACTGACTCGGCTATTGTTGATGTCTATCGGGGACAGATCGTGCGTCAGTGAAGTGTCCACCGCCGACAAATACGCCAGCGGCCCCATCTGAATTTCATCGGCTCCGAGGGCAATCATCGTTGCCGCCGAAACACAGTTGAGCGGTACCAGTGCTGTTAACCGCTCACAATACTGGCGAAGCAAGTGAACGACTCTTAGCGAAGCCGTGCCGTTTCCACCATCGGATTTGATGAACAACGTCAGGTCTTTTTGCTTTCCCAAATGCCGCAGCAAGGAATAAAAGGTAACCACATCGTCTTGGCAAACCGAACCGCTTGGCGCATCCCAATACGTCATAACGGTGGAACCAAGGCGCTTCTCCAGCGCTGTTAGTATTTTTTGTGTTTCAGAAAAAAGTATGGGAGGCTTGTTGATCTTTTGTTTAGGTTTCATCGTTCGACATCTTTACGCACTGCAAGAAGTGTTGAATGGCACAATCAACAAGCTTCAAAGAAAACTTCCATCGAATGCGGCGGGCAGCAGTTGGTTGATTGTATGCACCTCAACTCTGCCGCTTCCATCGGCCATAATGACGACCATCTGGTTGCCGCATAGCTCATGGATCACTTGCCGGCAAGCGCCACAAGGTGGAACAGGCGCTTTGGCATCGGCGATGACTGCAATGCGAGTAAAGCTCGTCGCTCCTTCGGAAACCGCTTTGCCCAACGCCACTCTCTCAGCGCACATCGTCAACCCATAGCTGGAATTTTCCACATTGCACCCAGTGAACACTCGTCCGTCTGAACATTCAATTGCCGCCCCAACTCGAAACTTAGAATAAGGCGAATAGGAAAATTGACGAGCTTGGCTGGCCATTTCAATCAATTCGTTTTCTGTTTTGCTGATTTGATTCACGAAATTTACTTCACCAATTCCTTTTGCAATTGAGCACGAATTTTTCCTGAAATCAGGTCAATTCCAACTTCATTGTACCCGCCTTCGGGAATAATCACATCAGCATAGCGTTTGGAAGGTTCCACAAATTGTTCGTGCATCGGGCGAACCGTCTCCAGGTATTGTTTGATAACCGATTCCACCGTTCGCCCGCGCTCGTTCACGTCCCGCTGCAACCGGCGAATGAAGCGCAAATCATCATCTGTATCCACAAAGATTTTGATGTCCATCAATCCGCGCAAAGCGGCATCCACAAAAATCAAAATGCCTTCGATGATCATAATTGGCTTCGGTTCAACGTGGATGCTTTCGGTTTTGCGTGTATGAATGGAAAAATCATACATCGGCATTTTGATGGCTTCGCCCGCTCGCAAGGCTTTGACGTGATTGATAAACAGATCGTTATCCAACGCGTCCGGATGATCGAAATTGATCTGATGACGCAACTCTATCGGCATGTCTTCCAGATTGCGGTAATAACTGTCCTGTTGGAAGAACACTACCTGTTCGTCGCTGACGTTTTCCAAAATGCGTCGAGCGACGGTTGTTTTGCCCGATCCTGTCCCACCGCAAATTCCAATAATCATGTTGTTTTATTCGATAACTCGCGCCAGCAAACCCGATGGCGCAGCAAACTTTTTAAGCTTCCCGTAAGGAACCGTGACCCGTTCGGCACAGGCTTCGATTGCGTGAGGCCACGAAGGCTGCACTCGCAGTCCTTCGGCGGAAAAGTTATAAGCCAACACATCGGTTTCAAGGCGTTCAAGCGAGTATAGGCTCGGATCGCCATCACAAGCGCCTTCTTTAACTTTCCCAGTGGCAATCAGTCGTGCGGAACGATCGAGTTGAGCTGCAAAGATGATCTTCAAAATCTCGGTTTTATCTCGTTCGTAGTTTTGAAACAGGTCTTCGAATTCGACCAACTTCCCAGTCTTCAAATCAAAGGTCAGCGAAATATTTGAATCGTTCACCGGATAAGGACCACCACAAAACCACGATGCCGATGCATAGATGCTGAAAATCTGCTTGGTCAAATATTCCACGCTGGATTTGACGCGATAGGTGGAATTCCTTAGCGGCGTGTCTTCGTCACACCCAAAGTCTGCGGTGATTTCGTCAATCTTTTGATTGACCGCGTCCAGAACTTTCGCGTCTTTGTAATATGTCAGCCGCGGAAATCGAACTCCGGTATTGCCCACTTGCGCCAACTCGAAGTGGAGTTCCGGATTCCCCGTCACCCGCGCGGGCGGGCGCTTTGATTGGGCAAGGATTGCTTCGCCTAACAAGAAAACTGAAAGAAGAATCATCAGCCCGAACTTCATAAGGCCTCACATTCTAACAAGCACTTTTGTCAACAATTCGCAAAACTGCGCGCTGACGCGATGCCCCATTTCCATGACTTCAGTGTGATTGATCGGAGCGTCTTCGATTCCGGCAGCGGCGTTGGTGATCAGCGAAATACCTAAAGTTTTCATGCCCATCTGACGCGCAACAATCGCTTCCGGCACGGTGGACATTCCCACAGCATCAGCGCCAAGCAACCGCATCATCCGAATTTCTGCCGGGGTTTCGTAATTTGGGCCTTGCAACGACATATAAACGCCTTCGGTCAACCTGAGATTCAATTCCGTCGCCGATTCTTTGGCAATCCGACGATACTCTTTCGAATACACCTCGCTCATATCCGGAAAGCGATCTCCCAAGCGGTTGTCGTGCTGGCCACGCAAGGGGCTTTTCATCATCAAATTGATGTGATCGTTGATCAGCATCAGGTCGCCAGCCTTGAAACTTTGATTGACTCCTCCAGCGGCGTTGGTCAACACCAACTTTTTGACGCCCATTGCACCAAACGCACGGATCGGCAATGTGACTTCATCCAGCGAGTAACCTTCATAATAATGAAACCGTCCCTGCATCACTGCGATCTGAAGATCGGCATCGGGCAGCTTGCCAACAACCAATCGCCCTGAATGACCTTCGACAGTTGAGCGCGCGAAATCGGGAATTTCCTCGTAAGGAACGATTGTGTTTTCTTCCAGCGTTTCTGCAAACGCGCCCAACCCCGAACCAAGCACAACAACGACATCAACGTCCGAATTGATTCGCTCGCGAATAAACCGCGCGGAAGTTTGTGCGCGGTCAAAAATAGAACTTGTCATAAACTCTTTTTTCATCTCCTGTTTATTCCTTGATGTAAGCCACGCCTAAAGCTTTCGGCGGGTCGGCTCGGCGAATCAACCCAGCCAGTACCACCATCGTCAGCACATAAGGAATCATCAAAACAAACTGGTTGGGAATGTTGACGTTGCCTTGCATGCGGATTGAAACCGCCTCGGCAAAACCGAACAGCAAGCAAGCCATCAACGCTCCAACCGGATGCCATTTACCAAAAATCAGCGCGGCCAAAGCAATGAACCCACGTCCGGCGGTCATGTTGCGCGTGAATTGCGAACTTTGGCCAATGGACAGATATGCTCCACCCAGCGCCGCCAGCGCGCCGGAAATCAACACTCCGGCATAACGCATTCGTCGCACATTGACGCCAGCCGTGTCAGCGGCTTCGGGATTTTCCCCCACCGCGCGGAGCCTCAACCCGAATCGGGTTCGATACAACACATACATCGATACCGCGACAATCAAAAATGCCAGATAAACAATCAGCTTCTGATTAAAGATGGACGCTAACATTGGGGACGACTCCGGACTAAACATCATCACGTCCGGCATCACTTCATCTTTGCTCAATTGCCGAGTCGCCCCAGTGGATTCAAACAATGCTCCCGACAACAATGCAGGCACTCCAAGAAACAGAATGTTGATCGCCGTTCCGCTGACTACTTGATCGGCTCGGTAATTGATCGTCGCCACGGCATGTAAACCAGCGACCAAAACTCCAGCTGCCACCGCTGACAAAACTCCGACTAAAGAACTGTGCGCAAACACCGTCACCGCAGCCGCCGTGAACGCTCCGGCCAGCATCATGCCTTCCAGCGCAATGTTGATGACGCCACTGCGTTCGGAATACAGCCCGCCCAGCGCAGCCAGAATCAGGGGCGTGGATAATCGAATTGTCGAAGCGATCAGCGTGTAGTTGAAAATATTCCTGAACATTCTTCGTCCCTCTATTTGAGCTTTTTGCCTTCCAAAGCCTGCGCTCCAAAATACGCCGTCACACCTGTCACGACACCGTGGCCGTCTTTCTTGAAGATAAGCCTGACATTCTGGCTTGTCAGGAAAAACTCAGTTTCCGATGACGCCAGCAACTCTTCTTTTTCGCTGTTTGGAGGCTGAAGGTACAACCTTCCGTTTTCTATCGTCACCACAACTTTGCCGTTGATTTCATACTCGCCAACATAACTTTTCAATACTTCAGAGCTAACCTTCACGGCAACGTGCTCCGTCGGCTTGAAATCCGGCCAGCCATATTCGCGTGCAATACCACGAAGTATTTCTGCCGCCAGTTGGCTGCCCGAGTCTCCATTGGTCATGATGACTGCGCCTTGCCCGGTTTCGCTGTATGCAAACAGGTTGCATTTGAATCCTTCATTCGATCCGCCGTGACTGAAGCTGGCCTTATTGCCTTCGCCGCCAAGTCCAATGCCCAGCCCATAATCACCGGACTGTTTCGTCAGCATTTGAGCAATCATTGCCTGTGACAAAACCTTGTTTGATTTTCCGGCTTTCGACTGCTGAATTTCAATGGCAAATTTGGCCAAGTCGGTCGGAGTCGTCCACAACCCTGCAGCAGCCATTTCCGGGTAAGTGTGAAACTTGCCTTTGACGATTTCGCCGTTCGCACGATGCCCCATCGCCGCTTTCAATATTCTGTCGGCTGGCAAAGGCTGTTCGTACGTGCTGTTCTTCATACCGATCTTGCCAAGCACCACTTCCTGCATCAGAGCCGGAAAGGATTTGCCGGTGCTTTCAGTCATCAGCAATTGCATCACCGTGATGCCTCCGCCGGAATAACGCCACAAACTGCCGGGCAAAACATTCACACGAACTGCGGCTGAGTTCGCGGGTTTCTCGCCGTCCAACACTTGCACAGTCGTCGGAACCGCTTCACCTGCCGCATAGCCTCGAAAACCGTGAACCGTCAGCCCGGCACTATGACTGGCCAACCGGCGTAAAGTCACTTTCTGCTCCTTGGTGAAATCATTATCCGGCACTTTCCAGGATTTCAGTTTCGAGTTCACGTCTTCGTCCAGCGAAAGCAATCCTTTTTCAACCAAAGCCAACATGCCCATCGCAGCGACTGGTTTACTGATCGAAGCTGCCTGGAACATCGTGTCCGCAGTCACAGGTGTCGAGCCACCAACTTCGGTCACGCCGTATCCTTTGGCCCATTCGATTTTGCCTTCGTTGATGACAGCAACGCTGACGCCCGGAACTTTGTAATACCTCATCCGTTCGGCAAGCGTCATCGTCGCGGATTGATCTTTGAGAATAACTGCGGGCAGCAAACCGCTTTCGACACGAGCGATGCGTTCGACAACAGAAGACTTGTTTTGAATCGTGGCGGACGTCGAAAAATCCCTTGGCAAACGCCCGGCGAAAGCTCCCACCAACAACACCATCCCAACCATCAAACGAAGACTTTGGTTTTTCATTTTTCTCGTCCTTCCAGTGGGCGACGTTTCGCGCCTTTGGTGGCTTTGACAATTGCTGTTGCAACTTTCTTTGGCGGCACGTCGCATTCGGATTTTGCCTGCTGAATCGCCAACTTCAGAAAATGCCGCAGTTGCGGATTGGCCAACTCATCAGCGTTGCCAACTTTGATGTGGCGAATCTGTTTCCCTGAACCTGCCAATACTCCGTCAGGATCTGGCAATGTGGCTCCGTGATTGAACCCTAGGTTGACGTGTTTGCTGTAAACCGCGATGTGGCAAAAAGCTTCTTTCAAGCGTTCGGTAAACGTAAAGGCGATGGCGACGGCACTGTAAGCATCATAAATCAATTCGGTTGCGGTTGGCGCTTCAGCCAACACCATCTCGCGAAGTTTCAATCCGAGTTCACTGACTGATTGTTCGTAAACACTTAGAAACCGGATCAACTCTTCATTGGGAGCTTTTACCTTCTTCATGCTTTTGCGGTGCTAACAGCTTTGCGCAAAATCATTCGCCGGAACAACCACTCAACTGCCACAAACAGAATGATGATGCCTTGCAAGACTTGCACTAAGTCCTTCGAGACTTTGTCAGAAAATATGTCTACAAATAAGCCGCCACGGTTTAATGCGCCAAACAGAATCGCCGCCAGCACCACGCCTACCGGATGATTCCGTCCGAGCAACGCAACCGCAATTCCCGCAAAGCCATACCCGGGCGAGAATCCGTCATAATACCGATAGCGATACCCCAGTACTTCGCTGATGCCTACCATTCCCGCCAGCGATCCCGACAACGCCATCGCCAACACAATCTGCCGCTTCACATTGATGCCGCCATATTCTGCCGCTGAAGGATTCATCCCGACGGCGCGCACTTCATAGCCCCATTTCGTTTTCCACAAAAACACCCACACCAGAAAACACATCAACAGCGCCAGCAAAAACGCGACATTGAGCGGAATGCGTTCCGGAAAGTGAATGCCCAACGGAGACAGCAAAGTGGAAAACCGTGCGATATGCGCTTGGTCGGCGATCATTTTGGTTTGCATGATCGGATCGCCGCTGATTTTGTATCGGCTTTGGGTTAAATAGCTGATCAAGCCCACCGCGATGAAGTTCAACATGATAGTGTTGATGACTTCGTGCGAACCGAAACGGGCTTTCAGAACTCCGGGAATCGCTCCCCATACACCGCCAGCCAGCGCAGCGGCAACCATTGCCATTGGAATCAGCACCCATCCGGACCAGCTGCTGAAGGTGAATCCCACCCAGGCTGCCGCAAAGGCTCCGACATACAACTGACCTTCTGCACCGATGTTCAGCAACCCACACTTGAACGCCAGCGACACAGCCAGCCCGGTGAAGATCAGGGGCGTCGCATAAAACAACGTGTACCCCCAGTTATCCCAGGTAAAATTCCCCAGCGCATCAAACCAGCCAAATGCGCTGGAAATCAGCAAGCGGTACACGGTAAAAGGGTTATCTCCAATCGCCAACACAACCAATCCGCCAATGACAAAAGCGGCCAGCACGGCAATGAGGGGAATCATCAATTCACGCAGCAGAGTCTTCATATGTTCAATGTCCTGGTCCAAAGAAAACTGCGTTCAAAAACATCACGTTCAATCCGTCCATAAACGCGCGATAGTTCGGGTCTTCGGCAAAACCAACGACATTCCCGCGGCCCAACCGCGAGTGCATCAAATATGCCTTGTTCGGAAGCTGTTTACGCGCATCATCGAACATAAACCCGCTGGCAAAGAATTTGTCTTCCGGCAAATACACCGCGACATTCGCTCCGCGATCCAGCTTGATTAGCGAAAAGATGCGATTGCTGTCCATCATCACCGTCGTGGTTTCATCATAGCCAAATCCCAACCAGTGCGAGCGATCGACTTTGACACGCAACACGGCTCCCGGCGTGGAGCTTGGATTTTCGTCTGTCGGCTGAATGGCATTTTCCACCGGGTCAGATTTCAAAGTGTCGTCCTTCTTTTCAGTCTTTAAGTCAGGCTTGTCGCGTTTTTCGCGTTTGGTTGCCAACAAATTGACTCGTTCGTCAGCCAGCCAAGCCGTCGCGCCTCCAATGCTGATCAATGTGCCGCCGCGCTGAACCCACTCGCGCAAACTTGCGCCATCACCAAGTTGCGCTCCATAACCGGCAAAAGTATCCGGCAAGATCAACACGTTGTAACGGCTAAGGTCGGAACTACGAAGCTGTTCCGTGCGAATGGTTGTTACAGGATAACCATATCGCTGTTCGATCACATAACGCAGCCAGCCGACTGAATTGGCCGAAACCGGTTGGTTGTAAGCAATCGCCACACGCGGGCGCGGCAGGTAATTGACATTCGAGCTGCCAAAATTGGGGCCATCTTCCATCCATGCGGAATCAGTCGAATAAATATCCACGCCGTGTTCCGCAACCAACTTGACCATTCGTTCGTGCAGATTTGCCGGATTGTCTTTCAGTTTGACGACCAGCGTTCCCGCTGGAAAGTTAGTGCCATTCAGGCGGAATGGTTTGTCAGAACTGTGGACTCGCACGTCCTGACGAAACAAGTCCGCCAACGCCGAAGCCGCCGATTGCGTGCCCCAGGGAATCACGTAAGCCAGCCGAGCCTGGCTTCCATGCATCTGGCCAACCGGTTTCGGCAATTCTTTCAATAACGCCGCCTGAACCGATGAGCTCTGTTCCGCGACATAACAAGGAACGTCGAATAGGAACGGCAGCGACCATCCGGTCACATCGTAAAACTGTTCCGACATTCGCCGCTTGTTCCGAAAGCGCTGCTCGTCCAAAAATTCCTTATCTTGCTCCGTGTGTTTGTCCATCAGCGTTTTCAACAAACGCTTTGCCGGCTGAGCCAGCGAGACAATGAAACTTCCAGCCGGAAAATCTCGCGATTGCAGCTGGCTTTCGCCGTAATCTCGTGTTTTGGAATTGCTGAAAGCGGCATCGGCGCGTTTCACTTCAATGCCGGACATCATCAAGGTCGCCGCCAAACGCGCCGCCCGATTCGGGTCATTGCCGGGCGTAATAATGTATTCCTTAACGGGTTCCGCCTTCCCTTCTTCGATGGCAGTGCGGCGATGATCGTAAAAGTGCCGTAACAAAGCTTCGCGATTTTTGGCCGTGCTTTCGATGGTCGCAAGAGCCGCAATGAAATGATGATGCACCGAATCCCGGTAGAGCATCGTCGTTTCGTCGTCTCGCCGAGCCACCAGCCCGCGCACGCTGGCCTGTTCATAAGTCATGCCAATCGAGCCCTGAAACAGCGGCCAGCCTTCGCCGTAGCCCGGATAAAACGAATCGTAACCTTCGCGCGTGAAGTAATCGAATTTGAATCTGTCGAACCACGCAGCATTATTACGGCCCATTCGATTCAGCCAGTCGAGCTGCGCTTTGGTCAGGTTTGGATTCCAGGGCAAAGCGGGCGGCGCGAAGTAAAAACTATTGTTCGTGCCCATTTCGTGCTGGTCAGCGACAACTTGCGGAAACCATTGCAGATAAAACTTGGTGCGCCCGCGCGTTTCGGGCTGGGATTGCACGAACCAATCTCGGTTCATATCGAACAGGTAATGATTCGTTCTGCCGCCCGGCCAGACTTCGTTATGTTCAGCAGATTGCAAATCTCCATCCGGAAAGCGTCCAACGTTCTGGCGAAAGTAGTTGATGAACCGGTCGCGGCCATCAGGATTCTGCATTGGATCAATCAACACAATGGAGTTTTTCAGAGCGGCAGCGGCAACTTCGTCATTTTGCGCCGCCAACAAGTGATACGCCGTCATCAATCCTGAATCCACGCCGGAAATTTCGTTGCCGTGCACTCCGCAGATAAACCAGACAATCGAAGGCAGCGACGCAATCAACGAATTTGCTTCGTTGCTGGAAATCCTGCGCGGATCAGCCAGCTTTTGGATTCCGGTTTTAATCTCTTCCACTTTAGAGATGTTAGCCGCCGACCCAATCACCATCACGTAAAGCGAACGGCCTTCCCAGGTTTCTCCGTACTTGACGATTTTGATGCGCGAAGGAGCGGCTTGCTGCAACGCGGTCATATACGCTTCTGCCTCGTGGTGCATCGTGATCTTTTCGCCGAAGTCGTGGCCAACGACTTTCTTCAGGGTCGGAATTGCCGGATCGTATTTTGTGCCGGGCAGGTATTCAAAACTTTGCGCCGAACCAGCGCCAATCATCAAGAGCAGGTAAATGATCGCCAAAGCCAAACGAAGGCCGAACGGTTGAACCACTTCAGATTTCTCCATGAATTGAATTTGAGTGCGATTTGGCAAGTGAAGTAACACGCCCCTGGAAATGCGTCAAGCTACAGTGATTACAGCTTCTTGCCGCCGCTGGAACGCTGAAAATCAATCGAACCGTTTCCGCCACCTGCGATCAACAAGGTCACCGCCATGGCCAACAAAGCCAGTGTGAATTCATACCCGCCATCGTTCAGAAACAATCCTTTTCGCCAATGCACGCCGAACATCGCCACAGTCATGACGCACGCAATCAAAAACGCACCGACGCGCGTCATAAAGCCCAACATCACCAACACGCCGCCGACAAATTCGGCAAACGCCGCCGCTCCCATCCAAACCCAGGCAGGTTGCAAATTGAAGGGCGCAGGCGCGGAAGTCCACGTGCCCAAGCCTCTGCCGCCCCAAACGCCAAACAGTTTTTGCGCGCCGTGCGCAAAGAAAATCACGCCCAGCGCCAGCCGCAGCGGCAATAACGCCCAGGTGTTGATCGTTGCAGTCAAACGTCCATTCATTTTTTACTCCTTAAAAACAGATTCACTGTTCAATCTGACGCGGCCCGCCGCGAACGATCGGCGCGCGAGGCGCAGCAACATCCAGCATGATGGTGAGTTCACCGGATTGATCAATGGTCGCAGTCACCGTTTGCGAAGTGCGTCCGTATACCGCTGTCACGTTGTACGAACCTTTGAAGCCCCGCGTTGCAAATCTGCCTGCCGAATTGCTGACGCCGGCGACATTCGTCCACCACTCGCGGAACACCAGATCGTTATAAGCCAACGCATTCGGCTTGGATGACCAGTCGGCT
>DAOMFR010000040.1:45903-47994 GCA_035429885.1 Blastocatellia bacterium | reverse complement strand
TCGAATTGCCCGACCATGCTGACCACACTGGATTCCAGAAAGTACGGATCGTTGGCAAATCCAGGCCCGCGTACCAGATGCGGTTGCCGCGTCAGGTTGCCCAAGTCGTCGTAAAAGCCGCCAGGACCGGGATTCGTCCAATCCACGATTTCCGCCAGTTGTTTTTGCCGTTCGGCTTCGGTTTCGACTTTCCGGATTTCATTGAACCGTTGTTTCAGCCACAGCCGGTTGTTCAGCGGAAAATCAATCGTGTTCAGATTTGCGCCACGCCCGACGCCAATGGCCTGGTACTTTTCCACGCTCAATTGCATGCGAATGCTTTGAAACAAGGCTTCGCCAAGTTCAAACACACGCGCGCGCAAATCCTGAGCGGTGCGTTCAGTGACGGCTTTGTCGAGCCAGGTTTCGGCTTGGGCCATTGCGATGGTGGAACCCAGCAAGCGCGCTTCGCGTAATTTGTTTATCGCCTGATCTTCCAGCGAAGCTTCGTAAAGAGCGCGGCTGCGGACAAACGCATCGTAATACGCGCGGTACAGCGCCTGTTGAAAGCGCCAGTTTTGCAATGTGCGCGGCGTCGCTTGCCGTTCCAGCGATTGAAATTGTTGCAGCGTAACGTTGATGCCGGAATTGGTGATGACTGGCCCGCGCCAGTTTTGTTCCAGCGCCAGCAAACCTTGCGCAAAGCTGTCGGCATAATTCGCGCCCACGAAATACCGGCTGTAATCGCGCAAGATTTCCCGCACGTCGGTGTCAGGATTCCAGCCCAGCGCGCTCCAGATGATTTTGTTGACGTCGTCGTTGCAGCCTTCGGAATAGGTGATGAAGCCATTCGTATCACCTTGCAGCAACCGGAAGATCAACGCTTGATCGGTCGGACGCGGATTGATCACTTCGCGCGCTTCGGTCAGGGCAAACGCCAAATCCCAATCCGGCGTGGGAAATTGCGACTGCCGCGAATGCGTAATGTCGGGGTAATGTCGGATTGGATATTTTGCCGGAATCGCCGCGCGCATTTGCGGCAAGGTCAGCCGCGATTGCGGGCCGTACACAATCCCGCTCAACCATTTCGGTTCGGCGCGGACAATTTCCAGGAACTCATTAAGCCAGTCCTGTGTGAATCCTTGCGGCGCAACCCACATTCCTGCTTTGGGGTGAAAGCGGCGGACATTGGCCGTCTGCTTTTCCAGCAAGTTCATCAGCAATTTGGGTGGCGTGCTGCCGGGATCGCCGCCGGGCACAAAGATTTCATCAATGCGCGGCAGTTGTTTGAACACTTCGGCCCATTCGTTCAACGCAAACTCGACGGTTTTCGGATCGCCGTAATCTTTGTCGAGCGCCGGATACCATATCCACACGTCCAGCCCGTATTCCGCACAGATGCGCGACATTTCGATCATCATCTTCATGGGCGGCAACGGAAAATGCGGACTGTCGGCGTCGTCATCCGAACGCGGTGGAATCAATTCAATCGCGTTTGTTCCCCACACGACCAGGTCGCGAATGTATTGTTCCCATTGCGGGACATCCCACGCGTCATACGAATTCGTTTTTGGGCGATACCCAAGCTGATGTCCGCGCAACGGATATTTCGGCGCTGACGTCAGATTCATCGGCCCAGGCAAGGTGATCTGGTTTTTCGTGATGGTTAAGCTGCGCAGCAAATGCCCTACGCCAAACAACACGCCGCGCGCGTCGTTACCGATGATCGCCACCGAATTGCCGGTGGTTTTGATTTGGTAACCTTCGCGCGGCAGGGAATTGGCATTGTTGGCGCGAGCCACCGAAATCACCGGCGCATTCGTCGGAGCTTGATTGGCCCGTGACCAACGCACCTGCGAACGTCGCTCAACTTCTTCGACCAACATTTGCACGGCTTTGGCTTCCGGCCCGGAAAGGTTTGCCGGAGCGACAACGATCGCTTGCGTCAGATCGAGCGGAGTATTGGTTTGAGTTGATGCCAGGGAAGGGCAAACCAGTAGAACAGTGACAAACAAAGCAAGAAGGCGAATGGTCATATCTTTAGTTGAATTGAAGAGTCTGTTTTAGATACGCGTAGGGCAGATTTTCCAATCTGCCCAGAATTTCGAACAT
>DAOMFR010000040.1:40228-45803 GCA_035429885.1 Blastocatellia bacterium | reverse complement strand
TTGTTGGCGCGCAGCGTTTTGATGTTCGGTTGCAGCACGCGAAAGTTGGGAAACGGCATGATGTAATGACTGAAATTCACCACGTAATCCCAAATGTACAGTTGCGGAGCGATGCGCGCCCAACCCTGCAAATCCTGCACAAAGGAAACGTTTTCCGGACAATTCAAAAAATCATGCGCAAAGCAGGCTTCGATGCTGCACAACCGAACAACAACGTTTGCGCGCGGGCGTTCGGTTTTGGTCGGCTTGCGCGTGTATTGATAGGCCAGCGTGCCGATGTATTTGTTCGGAAATTCTTTTTCAACGGCGGCGGCCACCTGGTTGACGAACCAGATGATTGGTCCGGCTTCGCCGCCTTCGCGTTGAGCGATGGCCTGGCAGTGGTCGCACTGACAGGGATTCAACCAATCGTTTTGCGACACGCAATAAATCAAATATTCGGGATGTTCCCGCATCGTTTTCCGCAAACGTTCCGTGATGATGCGCAACACGTCCGGATTGGTCAGGCACAGTTGCGCGCGATCCCACGTCCGTTTGCCGTCAATCAAACTGAAATATTCGGGATGCGTACTGAAAAATTCTTCCGGCGGCATGAACTGATAAAACGTATGCACGCCCCAATAACTTTCGACTCCGCCGGGTTGTTGGCGATGGTTCATTGCGCCGTTCATGCGATTGCGCGCCGCCCACGTAGGATCAAAGGCTTCAAAGTAAAAATCGTTGCGTACGCGCACGCCCGGCGCTTCGGTGTGATGCAGCGCGTCGAAGCTGTATCGTTCGCGTTGCGGCGCCAGGCTGACGCGTGGCGTGTACCAGCGACAGCCGAACTCGCGTTCCAGGAAGCTCATCACGCCATACATCGTGCCGCGCTGTTTGCCGCCGTAAATCACCAGCGAAGCGCCAGCGTTTCGATACGTGAACGATTCATCTGCGGCGGCAGGTTCGTTTACGGCTGCGCCCAGCAAAGCCTTTGCGCGTGGATTGAACCCGACGACGATGACATGGTCACTGGTTGTTTCCGCTGTGGAGCGAATCGGGAATTGCGCGCCGCTGACTTCTTTCAGCCAGCGCTGTAATTCCTGCGCCGCCCAACGTTCGGATTCTGAAGCCTTGTCGCCAACAACAATCGCGTAATCGGTTTGGCCTTTGGCAAACAAAACGTGTTCTGCGCGTTTGCCTGCGGCAAAGGGCGTGGCCGATGCCCATTCGCGCGAATTGCCGCTCAACCGTCCAGCCAGTCGCAAACGATATTTGCCATACTCCGCCGCGTTGATCGGCAGCGGCATTTCCTGTTGGCGATTCCAGCGGCCTTGCCAGACGATGGCGTCCGGCTGACTGTCACGCACGACGGAAAGATCAAGTTGCGCGAACAAGGATTCGATGGCCGACAGCGGATGGGAAAATCGCAACGCCGCTGAGCCGTCCGCGCGATTGATGACGCTGTACAGCGGCTTGCCCTGATCGAGCGACGCGGCATCAAACGGCAACAAGCGCGCGCAAAATTCCCAACGATTGCCGCGCTCTTCGATTTTCAGCAGCAGCGCGTTGCGGCCTTTGCGCAATCGCACCAGAACCAAATCGTCATCCACTTTCATGCCGCGCGCTTCGGGGCGATCCCAAATGCGTTCGCCATTGAGCCAGGCACATCCGCCGTCATTCGATCCCAGCGATAGCACCACGGTTTCTTCGCGCGGCCAGGTGAATTCACGATAAGCATAGGCCAGCACGAAGGCTTTGTCTGAAACGGCTTTGTCCAGATTGACGGAAAATCCGGGCGCGGTGTGGGCGATCCACGTTGCCGAACCGCCCGTATAAGATTCAACCTGACCCACGCGGATGCGCGGATTCGCTTCGCCGCCGTGCGCGCGCAAATAATCGGTTTCAAAACCGGGGATATGCACTCCGTCGGGCGTGTTGTTTGGCAGAGATTGAAGCTGGAACGGGCCGCACAGCAGCCAATCGCGCATCCATTCCACTGGTTTGGGTTCTGATTGCGGCTGCGCCAAAACTGTCAGCGACAACGCCAACAACGTGAACATAGTGTGTTTGATGAACGTCATTGCTTGTTCCTCGGCGGGTCAAGAAAGAAGTTGAAATGAAACTACCAAGACGATGATTAGCGAAAGCGCAAGGAAAACAACTCCGCATCTTTCATCACAAATCGCAGCCGCACGGTGCGGCCAGCCAGCGCACTGACATCCCCGCCGGATTTCCAGGTCACGACGCGTTCCAATTCATTGCCGATTTGTTCGACGCTGTCGGCCAGAGCAAAGCCAGGCAGCGGTTGTCCGATGGCGTCTTGAAGTTCGACGCGGACGCCGCCTGCGGCAGAGGTCGCAAAGTTGATTAGCAGGGTTTTGCCTGTGAATTTCAGCGGATGAGTTAGCAATTCACCTCCGCGATACGGGGCGTGCGCGGCGACCAATCCATCCGTGCGCAGTTTGTACCGGCGCAAATGATGTGTCGGTTGCCCGTAATGTTTTTGCACGTAAAACGACATTTCGCCTGTGCCCGTCGGCACGATGTTCAACGCCGGGTAATTGGTCCGCGAAGTCCAGTTTTCCATTCCCAAATCCGGTTTGAGCAAGGCTTCCAGAAACTGGCGCTCGTAACGATTGCCGCCCCGCGAAGTCAGCAGCACGCTGTCAGAACAATCCCGAAAGTATCCCGGATCAACATTGATGGCGCGCGCCTGCGCTTCGGACAGTACTTGCCGTCCGGGCATAAAACGCGCCGCAATTCCCAGATAAATGTGCGGAGCGCGAAAGTACGGATGCGTTTGATTGGTATATAAATGTTCGACAGGCGCATCGCCAAATCCCATGTCGGCGGGTTGGCTCCAGTGCAGGAAATCGGGCGAAGTCGTGCGAGCAATGGTACGGATGCGATTGCGAAAGACGCGGAAATAACACACGTACTGTTGCTCGCTCTCCGACCAGAAGGCGAGGTTTTGCGAATCGAAATCTCCTTCGGTAAAGACAGGCTGTTCGCTCAATTTGCGCCAGCGAATGCCATCGGCAGAAGTCAGCGCAAACAATCCGCTCTTTTTCGTCCCCGCCAGGGCTTTGAATTTTTCGTTTGCGGGAACGCCGGGGCGCGCATCGAGCAGCGGGCTGAAATTGTGCGAAAGGGGAGCTGAGTCCGCCAGAATGACGTTGTTGCGCCGCGTTCCCATGACTTCATACAGACCCAGATCGGGTTTGGTCCACGTCAGACCGTCGCGTGATTCGGCATAACAGGTGGTTTCGCTGGTGCTGCCGTCCTGTCGCGCCAGCGGCAATCCGCGATAATACAGACGAAATAAGTCGCCATCTTTGATGACGGTGCAATATCCGGCAAATGCGCCTTCCCAGGGTTTGTCAAAACGCAACACTTCGCCCGCATCGGTCGGCGTTTGCAGGACAAAGTTCACTCCTTGCACGCGATCCACCAGGTATTGATCCACGAACAATTCCAGCCGGGAACCAATGTCTCGCACCGTTGCCGTTTGTGCTGGTTGAAAACGCGAAACCGAAAATGCCAGTGGCGCCCCCACCAGCAATAGAATCGAAAGGAAGAAGATGTTTTTCATTCGCTTAGCTTGTCAGTCTCTCGTTGAAACGGAAAAGGCAAACCGATGGTGACCGATTTGCCTTTTCCGTTCTTGCCGTCTTGCGATGGGACAGCCCCCGCGCGTTTAGAAGGTGATTTTCATCACGGCAACAATGCGACGAGGTTCGTTGCCAATGTCCGCACGTAATTGTCCGAAGCGGGTATCGGTGACGTTGTTGGATTGCAGCACGCCGAAGAACGGATAGTTAAACGCGTTCTGGAAATCGGCGCGAATTTGCCACCGCACACGCTCTTTGATTTGGAATTCCTTGTAGGTCGAAATTTCCACAAAGGTCGGGCTTGGGCTGCGGACGTCAGGGAACCGTGTCGGAAAAGTGCGCAATGTGAATGGCGCTTGCGCCTGCGTCGGGAACAAGGTGGTGTCGAACCATTTGTCTTCCGACACATCAAATGTCGAACCATTCTTGGCGCGCTTGTCACGTTCCGCATCAGTCAGTTTGGCGCTGCGTGCGGCTAGCGGCGCAGCGTTGGGATGATCAAAGGGGAAACCTGATTGTTTGACCCATTGCGTGTTCAGGTTCCAGCCTCCGGCGATCGCGTTGGCTATTTTGTGCATATCGTGGCCAAACCGTTTGCCTCGTCCAAAGGGCAGTTCATAACTGAACACAAAGGCGAATTTATGCGGCACGTCGAATTGATAGAGCCGTTGTTCCAACAACGACGCCGTCAAATCGCTGAGGTTGGCATCCTGCGCGTTTAGCAGGTTGATGCGTTCCAGCGTCTTGGAAAACGTGTACGCAACATTCACGGCCATTCCGCGTGTGAACCGGCGCGTCAACGACGATTGCAGCGAATGGTATTTTTGTCGGCCAATGGGCACATCCGTGATGGTGACTTGCGTGTATTGCGGGAACGCAAACAGCAATTGTTGCCGCGCCACGTTTGCGCCATTCAGCCCCGTGCCTGGCAACAGTCCCGCCATCGGATTGGCGATCTGTTGCGTGAAATAGGCTGACCGTTCCGCCACCGGGCGACTTTCTAAAATGTCGCGCGGGATGAAGTTCATATTCATGCTCACCGGTAATTTCCGAGTGATATTGCCCACGTAGGAAACTTCGGCCAGCCAATTGCTCGGCAATTCGCGTTGGAATCCAAATGAAAACTGGTGCGAGTAAGGCAACGGGCGATTCAGGAACTGCGCCGTCACTGCCTGTCCCAAATTGGTCGCCAACCCCAGACTATTACCGATGGGTTGCAACAGACCTGTGGGAAACAGCGTTGTGGGAAACGGGTTGTTCATCGTCACCGCAGGCGTAATGTTGCCGTCGGTGGATGCGATTAGCGAAGTGGGACGGCTAAAGCCCGCCGCCGAACCGTTGCTGCTTTGGCCCAGGAAACTCAATCCGTACCCGGCGCGCATCACCCATTTGTCACGGAATTGCCACGCCGTGCCAACGCGGGGTTGGAAGTTGTTGCGATCCGGAACGAACGCCATGCGCTCTTCGCCGCTGGTGCCCGCAAACAGCAATCCGCCTTTGAGCGTCAGGCCGGACACGCGGCTGGCAATTGGGCTGGCTTGATCAAACGCAAACCCGCGAATCTGACGGTTAAACCGTTCGACGATCGGCGTTTCGTAATCCCAACGCAGCCCCAGGTTGAGCGTCAGTTTCGGCGTGAAGCGCCAATCATCCTGCACGAACACAGCGTAGTATTTGTTTTGGTACGCCGGATCAATGTTGCGATCCACGGAACCGCTGGTGGGCAATCCCAACAGGAACGACGCGAATTCGTTGCCCGAAAGCGCATCGCCGCGTAGCGGATCGGCTTGCGTCCAGTTTTTGCCAAACGTGAAATTGCCGCTGGCTGCCCCGGGTTGCAATCGGTTGGAGTTATACAGCCGAAACTCGACGCCGGTTTTGAGGAAATGCTGCCCTTTCGTCAGCGTCAGGTTCGGTTGAACGCTGTATGTGTCCTGAACTTCGTAATTGGTGACCTGCGTTGCGCCCAATTCCGAGTAAGTGCC
>DAOMFR010000040.1:28551-40128 GCA_035429885.1 Blastocatellia bacterium | reverse complement strand
CCAAATTGCGCGTCATAGGTGTTGGAACGCAGCGTGAATTCCTGTGTGCTGTTGAGCGAGGGGGCCAGCACGACACCACGATTGCCACGCGTGTTGGACACGCCATCAATCAAGGTTTCGTTTTCACCCGAACGTCCGCCGCTGATGGAAACTCCATTGATGTTACCGAAAGCATAGAGTTCCATCGAACCCCAGTACGTGGAGTTTTTGATCACGCCCGGCAAGGTGTATTGCAACTGATATAGATTGCGGCCATTGGTGGGCACGGTTTCGAGCACGCGGTTTTCGACCAGCGCCGCGCGGGAAGCGGTTTCGGTTTGCAAGGTCGGAGGTTCGCCTGAAATCGTGACGGATTCGGTAACGTTACCGACTTCCAGTTTTACATCCAGCCCCAGCCGGTCAGCGGAGGTGATGTCAATGTCTTCGCGAACGAAGCGCTTAAATCCATCTCGTTCCGCCACCAGCCTGTATTTGCCGGGTAATAATGATTGCAAGGTATAACGGCCTGCGGTGTTCGTGACGGTTTCAATCGCCTGATTTCGTTCGATGCTAGTCAGGACGATTTTCACGCCTGCGATTGGAGCGCCACTGGGATCACTGACGTCACCGGTAATGGAACCGCGGAATTCCTGAGCCAAAATGCTCGATGTCAATCCGCAGAGTAAGAAGAAAAGGGTGCAAAAGGCTTTTCGCAGCATAGAAATCTCCTCTGATTGGAATTGGAACTTCTGCGCAACTGCACAACGCGCGGAAGATTGGGTTGCGTAGATGGGCCGCTTTACTGTCTGCGGTTGATTAGGAACTGCGTTGGTCTCTTTATTGTATGTTGGCTAGTAAAAATACTGCGTAACTCTGCGCTTCCTTGGGAATTGTGTCAATCCATGATGTTCAAAGATTGTTGGTAGGAAAGAGAGACAACGTTTGTGCCAGGTTTGCGCTTGTCAAATCAACGGCATGAAAAATTGGGCAGCAACAGAAGCCTGTTGCTGCCCAAACTGAACTCCCTTTCAGAACAGGGTTAGAACGTCAGCTTCAGCGCCAGCTGAACGAACCGGGGCAGGTTGGATTGCGACGTCGCTCCCTGGCCGATTCTGCCGAAATTGCCCGACGCCGGATTGGTGACCGGGCCATTGAACCATTGCGGCGTATTCATCGCGTTGATCAATTCCGCGCGGAATTGCAATTTGACCGTTTCGGTGATGCCGAAGGTTTTGAACGCCGACAGGTCAAAGTTGCGAATCGGGGGATTACGCAGACTGCCGTACCGCAGCGAGAATCGGCGTAACGTGAACGCCGCCAGCGTGCGGAACGATCCCTGCGTATACCACTGGTCAATGTTCTGATTTCCCGGAATTGGGTCTACGCCGCCGACCGGTTCCGCATTGGCGGGGAAATTCGTCGGCATTCCGCTTTGCAAACGAACCAAACCGTTCAAGGTCCATCCGCCGACGATGCCATTGACGATTTTGTTGTCCGACGTGAACAGTTTGCGTCCGCGACCGAAAGGCAATTCATAACTGCCGTTGATGCCGACGTTGTGTGTGACATCGGCGTCCGCAACCTGTTTTTCCAGCACGGTGTCTTGCGGGTTTTGGAAGTTGATGCGATCCATCTGCTTCGCCCAGGTGTGCGACAACGTGAAGGTTGCGCCCGCTGAAAACCGTTTTTGAATGGAAGATTGCAAGCCGAAATACTGGCTGGTTCCACCCGTGTATCCACCCACGGTGATGGAGCCGAATTGCGGGAACGGACGCAGCAATTGTTGCCGCTGCACCGTTGCGCCGTTCAATCCTGTTCCCGGAGCCAGCCCTGCGAAGGGGTTGGTCACCTGTGCGGTCAAATACGCGGAGCCTTTGGCCAATTCGGATTCCGGCACTTCGTTGATGGATTGCGAAACCTGAATCTGGCGCGAACTGCTGCCGACGCCCGCGATGGAAAACAGCATGTCCCACGGCAATTGGCGCTGGATTTCCACGCTGTATTGCCAGACGTTGGGAATCTTGCGTTGCGGATTGAACACGCTGAAGCTTTGACCGAGCGTATTCGTTTTTTCACGCGAAGCGGCAATCAATCCGGTCGGGAAAGGGTCCGTAATGCTAACGTCGGGCAAACCGACACGCGTGCCCGTGACCAGGTTGGTGACTTGCGAAAAGCCCAGGTTGTTTGGATCGTCCCACACTGGCGCGTAAAACTGGCCAATGCCTCCGCGAATGACGGTCTTGTCATTCCACTGATAGGCCAGGCCAAAGCGCGGCATCAGATTGTTTTTGTCCAGTTGGAATGCCGAACGCGAATTGCCATTGACTCCGGCAAACAGAATATTGCCTTTGCCCGTGAAGCTGGGAACGGTCACAGGCAACGCCGCATTTGGATCGAATCCGGCGTTGATGTTGTTGAACCGATCCGTCATGCCGGTAATCAATTCATACCGAATGCCCAGGTTCAGTTTCAGCTTGCTGGTGACGCGCCAGTCATCCTGGAAAAAGCCCGCATAGGCGATGTGTTGACGCGCTGGGAAGGCGCGCGATTCGATGGTTCCCGAAGCCGGATATCCCAGCAGGAAGGACGCAATCGGATTGCCCGAAGCGCGCGAGGCTCCTGCCAGCGGATCCAGTTGCGTAAAGCCCGCCGTGAAGTTGAACACGCCGTTGGCGTTGCCGGGATCGCGTGTGTTGTTGCGGAACAGGCGGCCTTCAAATCCGGTTTTCAGCGAATGATCGCCCATCAATTTCGAAACCGTGGTGACGAAATGGTACACGGTGGACGCAGGCGACACGCGCGCGGGCGCGGAGCCAAGTCCTTCGTAGTCGGTAAACCGGAATTGCGAAAAGTGATTCAACGCCTGGCTGATGAACCGTTGCGAAAAGCCCAGTTTCGACAGATCGAAGTTGGAACCCAGCGTGTTGCCACCCGGCGATGTGAAGCGCGCCACGCCCAAACGAGCGTCAACGACCGTCGTCGTGCTCAGCGTATGCGTGACGCCACCGACGCCGTTGTAATTCTGACGCACGAACGGCACATTGCCCGACGGATCGGCTTCGTTGCCGTACCGGTATCCACGCACTTCATCCAATCGGTTGAACGCCATGCGGCCAAAGATTTTGGTATTTTCCGACCAGCTGTAATCCAGCCGTCCCGAATGCGCGACGAAATCATCCAGGAAGCGCGGCACAGCGGAACTGTTGACGTAATTGTTCAAACCCAACGAATCGCCTGCCGCATTCGGCGCGGGCAAATAGGCCAGCACAGCTTTGGCGACCGGGTTGATTCGATTCGCCGGGATGATGTTGTTCGGGAACGGATCGCGGATCAGTTTTCCGCTGGCATCGGTGCGCGTGGTCAGCGGATCGTAAATGATCTGCAACTGACCATTGGCTTGTTTGGTTTGCGAAAAGTCTCCGGTGCGTTGCAGCGGCGTGGGAATCGAAGTTGTGAACGGATCGGGAATGCTTTGCCGAATGCCTTCGTAGGAATACGCAAAGAAAAGTTTGTTTTTGAAAATCGGCCCGTTGATGTTGCCGCCATACGTGTTGATGTTCGACCGTTGCCGCCGAATGCCTGCGCGGTTGGAGTTGAACTCGTTGGCGTTCATCTTGGTGTTTTGCACATACTCAAACAGTCCGCCGTGAAACTGGTTGGTGCCGGAGCGAGTGATAGACGTGATGACGCCGCCGGTGGTGAATCCGAACTGTCCATCGAACGGATTGGTCACGACCTTGAATTCGCCGATGGAATCCACCGAAGGCACAAACGAGATGTTGCCTGCCTGAAAGGTTGCGGTCACGCCGTCCACTTGGGCGTCGTTTTGCCCGCGCCGACCGCCGTTGACCGTGATCGAAGTGCTGCCCGCAATATCGAACGGACGCAGACGCGTCACGGACGCTCCGATTTGCACGCCGGGCACAGACCAAGCGATGGCGAACACATTTCGGCCTTGCAGCGGCGTGTTCACCACGCGCGTCTGATCAATGACGATGCCTCGCACGGCGGTTTCGGTTTGCAATTGCGCGATGTCTTCGCGAACGGTGACGGCTTCGGAAACATCGCCGGTCTGCACTTGCAGGTTCAACGTGACCTGCGCGCCGACCTGCAACACGATGCCTTCGCGGAGCAGTTTGCGAAATCCGGTTTTTTCCACCGTTACGGCGTAACTGCCTGGATCGAGGTTGCGCAACACATATTCGCCGTCTTCGCCAGATGTCGTTTTGTACAGCGCATTGGTTGCTACGTTGCGTGCCGTAATGGCGGCTCCGGGCAGAACAGCGCCGCTGGCATCTGTCACCTGGCCTGTGACACTGGCACGAAATTCCTGCGCCTGTGCATGGAAAGACATTACACAGAGCAAGATCGCGCAAAAGGAAAGAGAGAGGCCTCTCTGCAGCGTTTGCTTCATTCTAAAACCTCCGTTGGTACTGCGGGTTGATGGTATGGACATTTACGAAAAATGCCGTCGGTTATGGAGCTGGTTTAAAATCAGGATTTGGTTTGGGCATCTGGGCGTTCACCGTTGTGCGCCACTGATGCAATTCCGCGCGCAGCTTTTCCGCCTGAGCGGGCATCTGTTTGGATAAATCGGTTGTTTCGCCCGGATCGTCTTTCAAGTTGAACAGTTCGATCCGTTGGTCTTCCAGGTATTCCAGCAATTTCCACTCGCCTTGGCGGATGGCGCTGACAGGGGTTGTTGTGTCGTAATAATGCGGGTAATGGAAAAACAGACGGTCGCGTTGCAATCGGGTTTGCGGGTCTTTTAGTAATGGCCACAGATTCATCCCTTCACCTGTGTTCGGTTGCAACGGCGACAATCCCGCACTAGCCAATAACGTGTAAAACAAATCGTTGGTCACAACCATTTCGTTGCTGGTTTTGCCTTTGGGCGTGACGCCGGGTTGCCAGACGATCAGGGGAATGCGCAACCCGCCTTCATACAGCGACCCTTTGCCCGAACGAAGCGGAGCGTTATTGGTGACCGTGCGGCCACGGTTTGAGCCAATGTACCCGCCGTTGTCTGATGTGAATACGATCAACGTGTTATCCAGCAAGTTGCGCTGTTTCAGATGAGCAATGACGCGACCGACGCTTTCGTCCAGGCTTTTGATCATTGCGGCATAAATTGCGTTTTGGTGATTCGCGCCGGGTTTCAGCTTGCGGTTGAAATATTCGATGTCGGCGGGTTTGGCCTCAATCGGCGTGTGCGGCGCGTGGTGCGACAGGAATAGAAAAAACGGTTGTTTGCCTGCGTGGTCAATCACGCGCAAGGCTTCGTCGGTCAGGCGATCCGTCAGGTAATCGCCCGGTTTGCCGAATTCCAGATGCGGCACGTAACGCGGTTCGCGGAAATTGGCGTTGCCGCCGAACGGCCAAAAGAACGTGTTGGGCGCTCCCCAGAGCGTTCCGCCGATATTTATATCGAAACCCTGGGTTTCCGGATAATGCTGCGCGTCGCCCAGATGCCATTTTCCGACCAGCGCCGTCAGGTAACCCGCTTCTTTCAGCCGTTCGGCCAGCGTGATTTCTTCGTGCGGCAAACTGTGGCGAGATGCGGCTTGAATCAAGCGCCGGTTTGGGCGCGGAGGTTCCAGCGAACCTTCGGACCAGATGGTGATTTGCAATCGCGCCGGATGTTTGCCGGTCATCAGCGCCGACCGCGTTGGCGAACAGACCGGCGCGGCGGAATAAGCCTGGGTAAAGCGGACTCCCTGAGCGGCGAGTTTGTCCAGGTTCGGCGTTTCGTGAAGGTCGGCTCCGTAACAACTCAAATCTGCCCAGCCCAGATCATCTGCCAGAATCAGCACAATGTTGGGGTGGTTGCTCTTGGAATTGGGGCGTTGTGTTTGCGCTGCGCCGTTCGGCAACACGAACCACAGCAGCAGACAGCACACAAGGCAAAGAATGCAGACAGCACGGGACATGCAGGAATCTCCTGGTTTTCAGTAGGGGGAATAAATGATGAACACGTGCGAAGGACGTGATTGAAACGAAGGTGTACGCAGTCTGACGACGCCTTATTCTGGCTTGGCTTGCACCAGCAACCCATATTGATCCGGTTGCCGATCTTTCAGCCGATTGACTTCGTGTTCGCCGGGGACGCGGACGATGTGTTTGTCACGCGCCAGCGCCGGATTGATTTCGGCCAGCAACATTTGCTCGCCTTCACCCGCGGACGCCAGCGTTTTGCCTGTCGGGTCTACGATCGAAGAGCGGCCAATGAATCTGTCGCGGCGTTCGGTTCCTACGCGATTGATGGCGGCGTAATACACGCGATTTTCCAGCGCGCGTGTGGGGACGACGAAATCAGGAATTGCGCACCCGCCGCTTTCCGGCCAGTTGGTGGGCAGCGCGATCAAATCGGCTCCAGCCAGCATCATCACTCGCGAACTTTCCGGGAACGAACAGTCATAACAAATGTTGACCCCGATGCGCGCCAGCGACGTGTCAAAGACTGGAAAGCCATTCCTGCCGTGATCGGTAAACCGATCCACTCCCAAAAACGGCAGATGAATTTTGCGGTAGCTGCCGATCAATCCATTCGGTCCCACCAGCACGGCGGCATTGAACAGATGATCGTCCGCGCGCTCCAGCATCCCGGCAATCAGGTGCAGGTTCGATTGTTGCGCAATGCTTTCCAGCGCAGCAGTTGCCGGGCCGGGAATGGATTCGGCGAACTGCATCGCTTCTTCGCGCGAATCGAAACAATATCCGGTGATCGCACATTCCGGAAAAATCGCCAGTGACGCGCCCGCCGTGGCAGCTTGCGCCGCCCACGCAGCAATCATTTCCAGGTTAGCGTCGGGGCGGGCGATTTGCGGATCGCATTGAATTCCCGCGATGACAAATGGCGTTAGTTGGAACATCTGTTTGAGTAGGGCAGGTTTTCCAACCTGCCCAGAATTTTATGTTGAGCGAAACTGGTGTCAGTTCCAATCTGCCCAGAATTTTACGCTGATGGAGGACATGGGCGGGTTGGAAAACCCGCCCTACGGTTAATTGGCGCTGACCACTTTCTTGGTTTTCAGGTTTGGGTCGGCTTTGATCTCAGCTTCGGTGAACAGAATCTTGCGCCATTTCTTGGCGGAAAAGAGTTCCGTCTGGTCATAGTACTGCGGCGATGCCGGATCGCCCGATTGGGAATAGGTCAAAAACGCCTGCGCGCGCGGGCCGTTCGCCGTGAATTCCAGCGCCATAATGAAACTGGTGCCGACGTTGATCGGGTAGCCTTCTTTGGTCAGGTTGCGGCTGCCGGGAACGCGCACCGGATTCATCCCCGGTTCCAGTGTCGTGCGATTGGGGCTGTATCCCAGAACGTTGGAAATGCCTTCAAACGGGCCATCGCCGCCGTGAATCGGAATGCGTCCACCGTTCTTGTCGCTGTATTGCAATTTGCCCAGCGGAGCGTCCACGGCAAAACCCGCTTGCTGCAACACGCGCACCGCCTTTGCCAGTTTCACCAGCGATTCGTTGGTCTTATCCGGAGTCATCACATTCGGCGTGTTGACGGAATCTGCCGCGTTGAAATCGTTGGCAAACAGCGCGCCTTTTTTTTGCGTGTCGGTGATGTCGTATTGCGTAATGAATTCACGCCACAACACAGGGCCGACGCTGTCAGCGTTGTAACGGCCATCCCAACCGGCCAGCACCTGACAGGCTTTGTTCAAATCCACGTTTTGCCCGTCCAGCGTGACCGACGAAGTCGTCTGACAGCGTTTGACGACTTCGGCACGCATCAATTCGGCGGAAAGGCTGCGATTGCTGACGGCGGCGGCGGCCAGTTCGTCCAACGTGAATTTGCCGTCTTTGCCTGCGGGGCCAGTCGGGCTGGTGTCGTCCAACATGATCGCGTTCATGCGCGTGCGCAAACTGCGCGCGGTTCCTTCCAATCCTTGCAGCGGTGAAAATCCCGTCAGCAATTGGTGCGGATTCGCCAGCCAGAAACTGTCGTTGGCATTGAAAACATAATCCTTGCGTTCCAGTTGCGGCATGCGCGACCACGGAATCACGCCTTCGCGCGTCGAAGGATCATTCACGAATTCATAAAGCGAATCGCTGCCATCGAGCAGAATCAGCCCGCGATCCCAGGCAGTTTTCACCAGCAAATCGCTGTCTTTGCGCTTCATCAACGCGGCAATCGCTTCCGGTTTCAAGTTCGGCGTCGCCGACGTGTCCGCGTACCAGGCGCGTCCATCGGCGCTGGTGGCAATGGTGTTGATCCACGGAATCGAATTGTATTTGGCGTGCGCCTGTTTGAATTCGTCCAGGCTGCGCGCGGCGTTCATCGCGACGCGTTGCGCGTAAAACTGCGTGTTGTTGGCGTTGGCATCGCGGATGGCGACGGCGCGTTTTGCCGTCCAGCCAAATCCGGGCAGGTTCACAATCGGGCCGTAGTGGCTGAAAAAGACTCGCTGTTCGACTTGTTTGATCGAACCATCGTTTTGGCGAACGGCGACACTGACCACTTTGCTGGTCATTTCCCGTTCTTTGCCGTCGTACAAATACCGCGTTGGATTTCCCGGCGCGAGATTCAACGAATACAGCACAAAGCGTTTGCCTGCCGAAACCGTGTGCGTCCAGGCGACGGCGCTGTTGAATCCGATGGAAACTCCGGGCGAACCCAGCAACCCGACGCCATACACATTCAACTTGCCGGGAATGACCAGATGCTTTTCCCAAAACCGGTTGGAACCCGTCCACGGATAATGCGGATTGGCAATCAGCATGCCCTTGCCGCCAGCCGAACGGTCAGAACCAATCGCCCAACCGTTGCTGGCTCCATCAACGGCAAATGCGTCAGCGTCGAACTCAGTGGTGTAATTGACGGCGGTTTCGTTTTTCGGAGGCGTCGCCGTCGCAATCATATCGGCGAATTGTGTGCTGGTGACAACGACGCTTTGGTTGTACGCCAGCACGTCCACCGCCGTCAGTTCAAACACCCAATCCTTGCCTTTGCACCAACCGCCGACGCCATTGGCGGTGACTTCGCGCAGATATTGATTATATCCGGCGACGTACCCTTCGATTTGATCGCGTTGGTCTTGCGGCATGGCTTGCAGCATCGCTTTGGCCTGTTCGTACAAGCCGATGGCTTTCATCGTTACGTCGCTATTCAGGTGGCGATTGTTTTCGCCCGGGCCAAAATACTTGGCGCGTTCACCGCGCGCCTTGATGACTTGATCGGCCAGCGAACATAAATGGTCTTGCGCAAATGCGTAGCCCTCCCCGAAACCCAGGCCGCCCATATCCGCAGCGGTGATGTGCGGAATGCCATTGGTGGTGCGACGGATTTCCGCCGAATAACGTGGCTTGGAAAAGGAAATCGTTTTGGGCAGTAGCGCACCCGCCAGCGCCAGAGCACAAAGGGCTGTGAAAACGAACCGATGACGAGCAGACGAAACGATACGCAATGCTTTCATTGATGGAAGCCTCCTAAACGGAAAAAGGTGAATTGAATTGAAAGTGCGTGGAATATAAATCACCCGCCAGATTGCAGCAATCATTGTTTGCGCGCCGTAGACATTGCGAACGCATTCTCGTACAAACTGGCCAACACTAATTTCCCGGAGGAAACCAAATGTTCATCAAGCGTGTTGTGCCCATGGCTTTGTTGGCGATGTTTTGTTCGTTGTCTGCGGTCAGTCAGGTTCAGAAAGCTGCGACCTCCAATGTCCCCGGAGTTGTCATTGATTACAGCCCGGCTTCGTCGCGGCAATACATCGGTTCGCCCAGCATTGCGGTTTTGCCGAATGGCGAATATGTCGCTTCGCATGATTTTTTCGGTCCCGGCAGCACTTACAGCAAAATGTCTGTGTTCGGTTCCAAAGACAAAGGCCGCACCTGGCAGAAACGTGCCGACCTGGAAGGCCAATGGTGGTCAACGCTGTTTGTTCACAAAGGCGCGTTGTATTTGCTAGGGACGACCAAAGAATATGGCTTCACGGTGATTCGCCGTTCCACGGACGGCGGCAAAACCTGGACGGAACCGAAAGATGAAAACTCTGGTTTGCTGTTTGGCGAAGGTTCTTACCACTGTTCGCCGCAACCGATTGTCATCCACAAAGGCCGCATCTGGCGCGCGATGGAAGACGCCATGAACGGCACGAAATGGGGCGAACGGTTCAATGCCTTTATGATGTCCGCGCCGGTGGATGCCGACCTGCTCAAAGCTTCAAGCTGGACGGCCAGCAATCGCCTGGCTCGGAATCCAGAATGGCTCGGCGGCAAATTCAACGCCTGGCTGGAAGGCAATGCCGTCGTCACGCCCGAAGGCAAGATCGTCAACATTTTGCGCGTGGACATCAAACAAGACGACAACGAAAAAGCCGCCATCGTCCGCATCAGCGAAGACGGCAAACAAGCGAGCTTCGATCCGCGAACGGATTTTGTGGATTTTCCCGGCGGCAGCAAAAAATTCACCATCCGTTGGGACGCGAAAAGCAAAGCTTATTGGGCGCTGGCCAATTACGTTCCGCCGCAGCATCGCCGCCAGGAACCGTCGCGAACTCGCAACACGCTGGCGCTGATTCGTTCGACGGATTTGCGCCACTGGGAAGTTCGCACTGTTTTGCTTTATCACCCGGACACGGCAAAACACGGATTTCAATATTCCGACTGGTTGGTCGAAGGCGAAGATTTGATTGCCGTCGTGCGCACCGCGTTCGATGATTCCGCTGATGGAGCGCACAACCAACACGACGCCAATTACTTGACGTTTCACCGCATTCGAAATTTCCGAAAGTTGACCCTGAAAGATTCTGCTGCTGAGTTCACTGCGATGAACCAGGCTGCGCCGCAATCCAGCGGACAAGCCTTTCGCAAGTTGGTCGAACGTCCGCGCGTGCCGCTGGCTGCGCAAACGACTCCTGCTGTCATCGCAAACGGAATGGTGCGCGAGACGTTTTCCTTTGCTGCGGAAGCCAATGAGCGCGTGCCGGGATTGCTGGTGAAAGCGGCTACGCAACAGGAAAACCGCCGCCCGGTCGTCATCGCGTTGCACGGCACAGGCGGCAACAAAGAAAGCCAGTTGCCGTTACTGAACGAACTTGCCGCAAAAGGATTCATCGCCGTTGCCATTGATGGTCGCTATCACGGAGCGCGCATTCCATCCGGCAAAGGCTCCAAAGAATATGTGGACGCGATGCTGCAAACCTGGCACACCGGCAACGGCAAACCGTTTTTGTATGACACTGTCTGGGATGTGTTGCGGTTATTGGATTATCTGGCGACGCGCTCGGATGTAGACGCCACGCGCATCGGCGTCATCGGGTTTTCCAAAGGCGGAATGGAAACGTATCTGGCCGCAGCGATTGATGAACGCATTGCGGTCGCCGTGCCGTGCATCGGCGTGCAAAGTTTCCGATACGCGCTGGACCACGATGTCTGGCAATCTCGTGCCGGGACGTTTCAAGCGGCGCTGGATGCCGCCGCCAAAGAATCCGGTTCGCCGGTCAACGCCGCGTTTCTGCGAAAGTTTTACGACAAAGTTGTGCCAGGAATTTATGGAGAGTTTGACGGGCCACAGATGGTTCCGCTGATTGCTCCGCGCCCATTGCTGGTCATCAACGGAGATTCAGACGCACGAACGCCGCT
>DAOMFR010000040.1:25412-28451 GCA_035429885.1 Blastocatellia bacterium | reverse complement strand
TCTCCGTCAAACAGGCTGGACGCGAGCATGAGCAGGGAATTGTCCAGCAGCGAAGTGCCACCTTCGTCAATCGCTTTCAACCGTTCGACCAGATAGGTGAATTGCCGGATGTGATATTGGTTGGTTTTCAGGTACATCGCTTCCAGTTCCGGAGCTTTGCCGTTGTGCGTCAAATCCAGATGCAATGCGCCGCGGACGCCTTCGATAAACCGGAAATTCATCTGCGACAGATCGTTGTTCAGCATCAAGGTGACGATGCGCGTTTTGTCCATCTGAAACGCCAGCACGATCAAATCCAGCATCAGTTTCATGTGTTCGGGAATGTTTTGCGGAACCTGATCGCCGGGACGCGGCATGTTGGGTTGCTTCAACGTCGGCTTCCAACCTTCCAACCGTTCTTCTTTTGCCGCGTGGTCAATGCGCTTTTCGATGTCGCGAATGGATTCCAGATATTCATCGAGCTTGCGGCGGTCGTTGTGGCTGATTTTGGGTTGCAACGATTTCGCATCGGCCAGCACAACATCCAGAATGCTGCGATCCAGCTGGCGGCCTTTGCCGTCGCCGACCAACTGATCAAAAGTGCGCGACGGGTAAATTTCCTTCGTGGCCGGTTTGCTGGGCGAAACCCACGAAATGTTCGAGCCATAAATCATCGAAAGCCCGTCTTCCAATCGTAGTTCGTTGGGTTCAATGCCCAGCGCCAGGCTCGGCACCGCCGTACTTTGGCCGATTTGTTTCGCCAGAATCTGGTCGAAGCTGGTGCCGACGCGAATTTCTTTTGGGTCCAAACTGACCAACGCGCCCGACAACAGATTCATTCTGCCCAAATGCGGGCTGGTCGAAGTAAAGGCTTTGGGGTGATACAACCCGCGCAGAAACACGATGTCTTCGCGAATGGGCGTCAGCGGTTCCGCCGCTTTGCCAAACTCCATCGCCGCGCCGCTGCCTTTGGCCCACCAGTGAATTGGCTCGACACCGTTGGAAAAGAACAGGTGCGCAAATCGGATCGGCGGTTTGTTGACTGCTTTGCCTTGTGCAAAGACCGGCAACGATTCCAACCAGGGAAGCGCCAACGCGACGCCTGCGCCGCGCAAAAAATTCCGTCGTGAAGTTTGGGTTTTATTTTTCATGGTTTGAGAATCCCTTCCGCGAAGGAGAAGTTGTTAACACCGCAACTCATCGTTGAAGTGCAATTTTGCCTGATGAAGGTTTCGCAGGACGTTCTTCACCTGCCGACCGATTGCGAAACTGTTTACTGGTCGCAACTTCCGTTGCCAGTTGCGCAAACGTCACCTCGCTGCCTCTGGCGGTCATGCGATCAATCAACGCCTGATCGGAAGCGCTGACCGTGCGTCCCAGCGCGAAACCGACCAGCTTGAACGACAGCGTTTTACGAACTTGGGGCTCTTTGCTTTTCAAATATCGCAGCAACCCTTGGACGCCTGCGATCTCGGTTTTGTCGGAAAGAGCGGCGCTATCTTCGATCACATTGCCGTCCGGGTATTTGTCGCGCCAGCGTCCGGTTGAATCGAAATGTTCCAGCGAAAATCCCAGCGGATCAATGCGCAAATGACAATTAGCGCAGGTGGCGTTGCGTTTGTGTTGTTCGAGTTTGGCTTTCAGAGAAAGCCCGCCAAACAGTTTGTCATCCGCCGGAAGCGAGCCGGCATCTGCGGGTGGCGGCGGAACCGGAGTGCCCAGAATGCGTCGCAAAATCCAATCGCCGCGTTTCACTGGACTGGTTCGCAACGGGGCGGAGGTCACGGTCAGAACAGCCCCCAACCGTAGCAAGCCTCCGCGATTGAACGCGTTTGCGCCTTGCACCAGTTCAACCTGATCGGTGGATTTGATGTCTTTGGCCACGTTGTAAAACTTGGCCAGGTCTTTGTTCAGGAAGGTGTAATCCGCAAACAGCAAATCATTCACCGGGCGATTTTGGCGAATGATGTGTTCAAAGAACGACACGGCTTCGTCATACATCGCCTCTTTCACATCGTTTGTGAACTCAGGATAGCGAGAGGTGTCCACGCCTTTGTGCTGATCGAAATGATAAAAGCCCAGCCATTGCCCGAAGAATTCCGTCGCCAACCGGCGCGCTTTCGGATCGGCCAGCATGCGCTTGACCTGTTTTTCAATGCCTGCCGGATCGGTCAATTCGCCCGCATTCGCCGCGCGACGCAATTCATTGTCAGGAATCGAAGACCACAGGAAAAAGCTCAAGCGACTGGCCATTTCCCAATTGGTTAGCGGCTTTGCGCTGGGAGATGGGAGTTGGGAGATGGGAGTTAGGAGTTGGGAGGTGGGAGTTGGTGACAAGGCGAAATTTGCCTTTGATGAAGACGGTTGACGAAGTTCAAGCGATTGATTCCCGACTCCCGACTCCCGACTCCCATCTCCCAATTGCTCCACGCGATACAGAAACTGCGGCGCAACCAGAATGCGAGCGATCAGCGCGCGAACAGCTTTGCGGTGATCCTGTTCGGCGGTGAATGCCTTGTCGTAAAAGGCGCGCAGGCTCAGCTTTTCCGGCTCCGCCAGTGGACGCCGCCACGCGCGGCTGGCGAAATCCAGACAATCCGTGATGTGACCGGGACGCGCCGCCGCTTGCGCCGCCATCACCGCGTCGTAATGTGCGCGAAGCTGCGTCACGTATTTGCGCATTTCCACCGGCAGCAGGGCGATTTGCGCTTTGTCCATTTGCGCAATGCCGACGCCTTTCAAATCGAACCCGTAATGTTTTGCCAGCAATCGCAAATAGTTGTCGTGGTATTCAAACGACGCGTACAGGTCGTTCCAGGCTTGATCCAGCCGTTTGCGCGTGGCGGCGTCAATCAGGTTTTCGGTGAAAAAGCGGTCGTCGCGGATGTATTTGACCTTGACGACAAACTCGTCGTGTTCGGGCACGTTGTACGTGTTGTCGAACGGTTCAGGCACGGGATCTTTGTCGGCAGGCGTCGGTTCACTGTGCGAATTTGGCGGCAGCAAGCTGGCGTATTCCATCACGCCTTTGCGAAACGCTTTGTACCCGGCGCTGGCCAT
>DAOMFR010000040.1:22503-25312 GCA_035429885.1 Blastocatellia bacterium | reverse complement strand
ATCTTCGCCGGTCCAGGCTGAGTCACTCCACGGCCTCCGCCGCGCACGTAAGCGAAGCGGTGAGAAGCTTTGACATTGAGCGTGCGGTCGCTGAATTCCAGTGGGCTTTCGTCGCCTGCTCCGCCAGCGGCCACATCGCCCCGTGCGAACAGCCAGCTTGGCCAGGTGACCATGAACTTTTGAATCTCATCGCACCCAGTGCGCACAGCTTTCAAATCGTTTTGGGCGTTGCTGGCTGTGGGAGCAGGTAATTTGCGCCAACGATCCACAATTTCCGACGTTGGGTAACCGAGAGCGGGCGTGTTCATGACTTTCCAGATGTGTTCAGCAAACCGAGGCTGGATGCCTTCGCGGGCCGCCATATCTTTCAGGGTCGCATTGGCTTGACCCAACGCCGCGCGATGTTTGTATTGCCACGCGGTGAACAGCGCCTTGCTGTATTTTTCCAATCCGAAGGGGCGGCCGCCTTCGCCGGAAACGGTGCGAATGCCGTACGTGCCGTACAGCTCTTTCAGCCGTGTCACAGCGGACATTTCAAAACCTGTTTTGCCGGGATCGGAATAAAACTCCAATGGTCCGGCTCCAATCACGGCGTGATCGGCCAGCAGCTTGGCTGCGTTCAGGTACCGTTCCAGGTTGGCGTCCTGCATAAACTGCACATCCCCGAAATTGGTGAAGCCTTCGCCACCTACCGAATCGCTGGAGGAATCAATTCCCAGGTCCAGATCGAGTCCTGTCAAATCTTTGATCGCGTATGCGTATTCGCCACTGGTCAATCGCCGCACTGTCACCTCTCCCGGATCGCCGTCGTGCGTTTTGGCGTATTCGCGCAGCGTCGCGCGAATCCAGGTGGCCGCTTGTGCGCGTTCGTCATCGCTGGGTTGCGGCATGGCTTTGGGCGGCATGGTTTTTTGTTCCAACACCTCCGCCACCTTTTCCCATTGTCGAAAGGTGGTGCCGACTGAAGCCTGTTCCAGCAGGTGAGCCAAGTTTACACCCGCTTTCGCCGAAGTTCCGGTATGGCATTGCATGCAATATTGTTGGAAAGTCGCCTTTACGTTTGCGGCTGACTTGTTCGCTTCTTGAGCGTTTCCGACAAAGGTAATAGATTGAGAGTTTAGGGCAATGCTTACAGCCAAAAGGCTTGACAGGAGCACCAGCGCAATCTTCCAGTAGCGAGGCGTTTTCACGAAATCACTGTTCCGCAGAATTCTCATGGCGTAATCGAACCTCATTTATGTATCCAGCAAAAAATTGGCAGGTCGAAAGATGTTTCATCCCTTTTGACGTTACAGATCAAATCTTGGGTACGAAATTTTCACCTCTATCTCATGAATCTGCAAACGATGCGCGTCGATCAGCATCATTGGCTCAAACTATTAACTGTGACTTCGGATTTTGAAGCCTATTGGTCAGTTGCATATACTCGTTGCCCACAACTTCAGAAAAGATCAAGACCTATATTTCTGACCGACAATACCCAGATGAGAATGCACCGCGACGAGCGAAAAATTCTACGGAGTGCGGCACTGGCCTGTGTTGTGCTTTTGCTTGGCCTAAATGCCACCGCACTCGCGCAAGAATACGGTTTTGACGTCTGGACGACCGCGAATGGCTTGCCGCAAAACACCGTTACTGGCCTGGCGCAAACGCCGGATGGATATTTATGGCTGAGCACGTTTGATGGACTGGCGCGATTTGATGGCGTGCGGTTTACCATCTTTGATAAAGGGAACACCAAAGGCATTGTTAATAATCGGTTTGCGCGGCTTTTCGCCGACCGGGAAGGCGCGGTTTATGCATATACGGAAAATTACGTCGTGACCGTTTATCGCAACGGCGTATTTCGTTCATATGCAGATTTTGCAACGTCGGGCGAGCCGATTGTTACAATTGTGAGTGATGCCAAAGGGAACGCGGTTTTTGAAACGGCCAAAGGGAATTATTCGTTGCAAGGCGACCGGTTCGTGCTTGCCTCTAACCCAAAAGACCCGAACGTCAAACAGGTGTATTGGGGGAAATCTGGCACCAAATGGGTGATTGAGCGAAACCAGGTCGCGCGGCATCAAGACGGAAAAGTCACGACCTATTCACTAAACTTAACGGCGGAAGAGCTATTCACAAGCAACGATCTCGCCCCTTATGAAGACCGGCACGGTGCATTATGGGTGAAACGAAGAACCCCCGCATTCGAACTCTGGCGCTTGCACGATGAAAAGGTCACCGTCTTTACAAAAAAGGAAATTCCCGCCTTAAACGAACTCTATCCAAATCAGATGATGGAAGATGCTGACGGCAGCATCTGGCTCCTGCTTTCAGGTCTTAACGTGCCCAAGCCGAACCAGTTGGTGCGCTTCAAAGACAATCAATTCACGGCGTATCAGTTAAACGAGGCTGTCGGCGCGGGTGCCAGCCTTGTAGACCGCGAAGGCAACTTTTGGGTGGCAACTTCAACTGGATTGCGGCGTTTGCGGCGGAAGCTGATCACAACGCTCTCCACCAAAGACGGGCTGAACAACAATGAAGTCTATCCGCTCATCCAAACCGCGAACGGAGATATTTTCATCGGCACGGTCCAGGGTGTGAATCGTTACGCGAGCGGGAAAATCACAAATCCGGGGCTGAAGTATTCCAATAGCTTTCCCTTTCCGCTTTATATGCGAGGTTTATGGGAAGACGACCGGGCGCGGGTTTGGCTAGGCTACCAGGGAGAAGGCGGATTCGGGCGCTTTGAAGAACCTTCGTCGGTAAAACGCATCGGTAAAAACGATCTGCCAAACGGAGCGACCGACTTTACTGCCGACCGCGC
>DAOMFR010000040.1:15281-22403 GCA_035429885.1 Blastocatellia bacterium | reverse complement strand
CATCGCGTCAGCAAACAGGAACTCAATGAGTTTGCGGATGGGAAAATTCCCAAACTCAACAGCATTTCTTACGACGAAAAAGACGGCATGCTCAACGCCGAATGCAACGGCGGCAGAATTCCGGCAGCGATCAAAACCAAAGACGGCAAACTCTGGTTTGCGACGATGGGTGGCGTCGCCATCATTGACCCCGAAGCCGAAACCGTGAATCCCCAGCCGCCGCCTGTCGTCATTGAAACTGTCTCGGTTGATCGAAAGCCGATTGAACCACAACTCTTTCAATCCACTATCGAACTGAGTCCCCAGCAATCACAGCTTGAAATCATTTACACGGCGCTGAGCCTGCTTAAATCGGCGCAGATCAAATTCAAATACAAACTCGAAGGGCTGGAAAATAATTGGACGGAAGCGGGCACGCAACGTACAGCGATCTATTCATATTTGCCCGCTGGCAGCTACACCTTTCGCGTCATCGCCGCCAATGCCAACGGCGTTTGGAACAACGAAGGCGCAAGCCTCAGAGTCGTTGTGCATCCCTACTTTTACCAAACGTGGTGGTTTCTATTCCTGGCGGTTACTGCAATGGCGGGAACGATCTGGCTGATTGCTCATATGCGACTGTCGCAAGTGCGAAAAATTGCCGAAGCCAAAACAGCATTTTCGCGCCAGCTCATCACTTCGCAGGAAGCCGAACGCAAACGCATCGCCGCCGAATTACACGACGGGCTTGGCCAGAGTCTGTTGGTCATCAAAAACCGCACGAGCATCGGCAAGCGCGTCGTGCACGACGGTGAAAAGGTAACGGCGCAACTGGACGAAATTTCCAACGCGACAGGACACGCCCTGGAAGAAGTGCGCGGCATTGCCTATAACCTGCGCCCGTATCATCTGGAACGGCTGGGGCTGCGCGAATCGCTCAACGCCATGATCGAAAAAATCTGTGAAGCGACCGGGTTGGAAATTCACGCGCGCGTGGCTTTGTTTGACGAAGTATTTTCCAAAGACGGAGAAGTGTTGTTTTATCGCGTAATTCAGGAGTCTCTGAACAACATCGTCAAGCACGCGCAGGCGACCAGCGTCGAAATCAGCATCGTCCAAACCGAAACGCAGGTCACCGCTCACATTCAGGATAATGGGCGCGGCTTTGTGACTGTCCCTGAAAGTCAGGCCAGCGGCTTCGGTTTGATCGGCCTGGCCGAGCGCGTTCGCATGCTCGGCGGCACGCATTCCATTGAATCCGAAGCAGGCAAAGGAACCAAGGTGACGGTAACAATCCCATTGCGCGAGGAACCATCACGTTAGGAAAAGGATGACCACTGACACCATCAAAATCTTCATCGCCGACGACCATCCGATTTTTCGCAGCGGCTTGCGTCAACTCATTGAAACCTCGCCGCAAATGACAGTCATCGGCGAGGCGAGAGACGGCGCGGAAGCGATTGAACGCCTGCTGGCTTCGCCTGCCGACGTCGCCTTGCTGGACATTGACATGCCCCAAGCGGACGGTTTTGAAGTGCTGACCACCCTTCGCGAAAAGGGTAGTAACTTGCAGTTTGTCTTCTTGACGATGCACAAGGACGAACAGTTTTTGAACGCTGCGCTTGATCTGGGCGTAAAAGGATTTCTGGTTAAAGATAGCGCCGCCGAAGAAGTGATTGATTGCATCAACGCCGTCGTCAAGGGCCAGGAATTTATCAGCCCGCAACTCACCAGCCTGCTGCTCAAACGGCTGCGCCACGCGCAGGAAAACCCCGCTCAGCCAACCTTACTTGACGAGTTAACGCCCACCGAACGCAAAGTCTTGAAGCTGATTGCCCAGTTCAAAACCAGCAAAGAAATCGCCGCCGAACTTTTCATGGGAGTGCGCACCGTCGAACAGCATCGCTTGAACATCAGCGAAAAATTCAACCTCAAAGGCCGTCATGCCCTGGTGAAGTTTGTCACTGAGAACTTCGACCGTCTAAAGGACAAAGAATGAATGGAACTACTCAGTTCGTTTTTTGCCGCATAGCGGCGAAGCCGTAACGCAGATTTTTTGTTTCCGCAAAGCGTTTTTCTTCATTCCTAAACACCAGCGCCTCACTCGCGCATCCGTATTTCTACGGAGAAAAATACCGTAATTCTACGGAGCGAATACCGTAATTCGGCGGATACCCAAAGCCATTCAAAAGCGCCATTCTCTTGCCGTTACTACTCGACAACGCACCAAACCGTGAAATGACAATCCTGATTGTGGAAGACAACCCACTGATGCGCGAAATGATTCGGGAAACAGTTAGCGAATTTGCGGATGTGATTACCGAATGTGAAGACGGCGACGAAGCCTTCGCCGCGTATCAAGCCGATCTTCCCAACTGGGTCTTGATGGATATTCAAATGCCGCGCGTGGATGGGTTCACCGCCAGTCGGCAAATCAGAGCCGCTTACCCTGATGCGCAAATTTGCATTGTTACTGATTACGGCGATGCACGAATGCGCATTCTTGCCACGGAAGCTGGAGCAACAGCACTCGTCCTGAAAGAAAATCTGGAAGAGTTGAGAACATTGCTTGGCCTGGTTAAAGGCAGGCCTTGTCTGTAATTCGCTGTTACTCGATCAACAACCCCACACCGGAGGAACTAAAGCTATGAAACTCGAACGAAAAGAAAATGTAACCTATAACTTTATTGCCGGAAGTCAATTCACCAGAAACGCAATAGCAACAATTGTGCTGCCCTTGCTTGTTTTACTATGTGTTCAGGTAATCAATGCACAGGTGCCATCAAATTACGAACTCTGCGCCAAAGAGGGGGAGCAATGTCAATTTGCCGGTTGGAGAACGGTGAGATACGGAGCGAACGGTATCTGGGCGGAAAAGACTGCCTACAATCAGGTTCTCTGTGGTGTTGTTGCCTTTGGCAAAGACCCGGTTCCGAATGTTCTGAAAAGCTGCTATTTGGTATCACCTCCGGCTAAGAACATACCCACTTTCCAGATGATCTTCGCCTCGGATCCTCAATATGCCTTTTGCGTAAGCGACGCATGTAAAAACGGTCCGAAAGACAGCAAGACAGCGAATCAATGGCATTCAATGGCTATCGGCAAGCTGGCAGGTACTTTTGCGGATTACCAGGGTGTTGTAATCAACGGCGATCTCACAAATACGATGGACCAATATCAGATTGATGTTTTTGAAAGTCTCTACGCATCAAAATACTTAATCTATCCAGGTCTCGGCAATCACGATTACCAAAATTACACTGCCTATAATTTGGGTAAGAAAGATTCCGAAAGTTGGGGCGCTTATGACGGCAACGCCGTAAGCAGATACGGTGGGCAGTTGAACCTAATGATGTATTTCGCCAAAACCGTGCGTGCCAACAACAACATTCAGGGGTTTGACTGGGATGACTCCGATCATTGGAACAGGTCTGGCAGCCTGGCATATTACTTTGATATCGGAGACTACCGTTTCATTCAGCTTAATAACTTCCCTCCTTTTGCCTATAAGTTTTCCAATTTTGCTGCGAGAAAAGCCGGGAATGAAAATTACGATATACAGAGCTCACTGCCTTGGCTAAGAACTGTCCTAAGCAAATCAAAAAACAAAAAAGTGATTTTAAATATGCATTCCATCAACTCTTCAGATGGCTTTGGTTCTTTTGATTACGATGGCGATGGTAATTACCAGCGGGGAGGATATTCGCAGCCTCAGTGGAAAACAGGAGCCCTGGAATTTGGGCGAATTCTAGGAGAGAACCCAAATGTAGTAGCCATTTTCGCAGGTCATTTGCATAGCTACGTTGGTGATCAATACTTTGATAACGGCACGTTAAAGTCTATTGAAGGATCTGCGCAATATGATCGTCGAAATGCCAGAAATGAAGTGATGACTGGTCAGGCTGTGCCTGTACTCTTCAGCGGAAGTGCCGAATACAACATTTTGCTCTCGGTTAAGTTTGAGCCGACGAAAATAACTGCGCAGCCCTACCGCACCTTAAATGGAAACCCGACGTCTATCGGCACTGCTAAAGTGATTAGCGGGCTGGATCCAGCCATCGCTTCAAAAGGAAAAGATCTTCAGACACCACCTCCTACTTCGGCGGTTCGAACGATTACTTTTAAGAATGAAGCCGGTTACGTCGCGAAACTGTCGGTAGTTTATTTTGTCAATCAAAACATCAATGGAACACAAGTGCCGATAGCAAAAGCCTTGGAAACCCCAGCTATTCCTGTCGGGCAGTCAAAAACACTGGAAATTCCTCGTGATAATGCCAAAGGCATGCCAATTCGCGTGGGCATTGATGGTATTGGAACAACCAAGGGCAAAGTCTTGGACATTGCCGTCCCGGAAGGGTTTAACGGCAATCTTTGCTTCAAATCCTGGGGCACGATTTTCGATGCCAAGGGCGGGGCTTGCCAGTAATCCACCATTACATTGAAACCTGCGCGTAACAAGCCAACACTGGAGGAATAAAGTTTATGAAACTCAAACGAAACAACGCCAAAGTAATCTGTGCCCTGGTCGCAGTTTTGTGGTTACTTTTGCTGAACGTATCAGCGTTTGCGCAAACTCCCAATCGCGAAGCCAACCTCGAAGGAAGATGGGAGATGTATAACGACAAAGGCGAAAAATTCGACAAACTCGCCAAAGTCGCCGGCGGAAAGAACAAGGTGATGATTGATAACGGTTATGGCGCTCAATCAACCGCCCTGATTCAAGGCAATACGCTGACGACTTCAGACGGGCTAACGGGAACCATTTCCGCCGATGGTGCGAGAATTGATTGGTCCAATGCCTACGTTTGGATGAGGCAAGGTGCGGCTGCGCCACGAAAGCTGGTAGAGATTGCGGCGCTCCCAGGCGATCCACCACCAAGCAGAAAGATCAAGCTGTTCAATAATGCAGGGTTTGTCGGCAAGATGACGGCGACCTATTACGATAAACAGGGTGCCGCGCAAATAGTGAAATCCAAAGGCCTCTATCTTCTAGAAAATGACACGATTGAAATCCCGTCGGAAACATCGCCAAAGCCAATTGAGATCAAATTTCTGAAAGGGACTGGGATCAATGCGCAAGGCAATGACTTATATGCAGAATTTTCAACTGCTACCATATCCGCCTCCTTTAGCGGGGAGCTGTGCTATCGGGTCGAGGGAACCTTGGTCAATCCGGTTGTGTCCAACTGCGACAATTCCATCGGCGATGCCGCCAACAGCGATGTACGACAGGTCAGATTTCAGAATGACGCGGCATACGATGCCCAGATGACGATCACGTATTTTGTGAATGAAGTGGTAAACGGCAACTCAATTCCAATGCCCAAAACGGTTTCCTCTGGTTTTATCAATGGTCTGGGCGGGAAGTTCCGCATGCTGAACATCCCGAAAAATACGGCTCCCAACATGCCGATTCAAATTATTCTGACGGGCAATGCCACCGTCAAAGATGGAATCTTTTCCACCACGCTTATGGCGAATTTCGCTGCGAGTCCGGCTCCGTGCTTTAAGGTGTGGGGAACGCTTTTCGATCCGAAGGGCGGGACGTGTAATCAGTGAGGTCATTCAAGGCCAACAAAAGCCCGCAAGAAGTAATGGCTGCTTCGTGCGGGCCTTTTCAACTCCTCAATCCGCAAACGTGAATTCATTTAGGTTCAGCAACACACGACACAGATTCGGCAGGCCATAGCTACGGGCAAACGCAAAGTATTTTTGCTGTTCCGTAGCTGTGGCTTTGCGTCCGAATGCCAGCCACACAGCGCGTTCGATCTGCGCAGTCAAATCATTCGGTTTTTCCCGCTCCAGCCGCTCGGCGAAATGCCGCGCCTGAGAAATCATGAACCCGTTGTTCAGCAACGCGAGGGCTTGCAGCGGCGAAAGACTTTCGTTGCGTTTGTCCACGCGCATGGAAGGATCCGCGCAATCCAGCGCCGTCATCCACGGCTGCGTTTGCGACCGGACGATGAATCGGTAAATCGAACGCCGCCAGGTTTTACTATCCTCCGGATCAGCCAGCCCGTATTCGTAATGCGGCGAATGTTCAGGACGTTCAATCACAAAGTCCTGCCAGCCCGTGCCACCCATCGTCAGATCAAGCTTGCCAGTCACCGCTAACACGGAATCGCGCACGGCTTCTGCTTCAAGCTTGCGGCGGTTCTGTCGCCAGAGAAGGGAATTGTTTGCGTCGAGCGATTGCGCCCTTAAAAGCATGGAGTTGGGAGTTGGGAGTTGGGAGTTGGGAATGCTGGATTGGCGATACGTTTCGCTCATGACGATCAACTTGTGCAGTTTTTTGAGCGAACCGCCTGTGTCGCGAAATTCCGCCGCCAGCCAATCCAGCAACTCCGGGTGCGAAGGCTTAGCTCCGTTGCGGCCAAAATCGTTGGGCGTGGTGACCAAACCCGCGCCGAAATGATATAGCCAGACGCGGTTGACGATGCTGCGCCAGGTCAGCGGGTTGTTGGAATCGGTGATCCAATGCGCCAGCGCGGTTCTGCGTTCGCCTTCCGGCGCATTTTGGGGCACAGCGAAGCGCGCAGGTTGAAACGACAACATCGAAAGCGCGCCGGGAACCATTTCGCGTCCGGGAGTGGTGACCTGTCCGCGAGCCAGCAGATAAATCGGGCGCGGTTTTCCGCCGTTGGCTCCTGTGCCGGTGAAGGTTCCCGTGCCGTAATGAACGGTTCCGGCGAACACGACTTCGGGCGTCGGAAACCGGGCGAGCTGTTCTTTCAACTGCGCCAGTTCGGCGTTGATCCTGTTTCGCTCGGCCAAGGTTTCCGGTTTCATCGCGCCGTCAACCAGTTGGGCGCGTTTGGTCCGTAACTCTGCGACTTCTGCGGCGGTGTCCGGCTTTTTGGCTGCGGCGGCAATTTGCGCGTCAAGCTGGGTGACAGCCTCACCCGCCGCTTTGGCGGCATCGCGTTCGATGATTCGCTTGCGTTCGGCCAGATTGCGCTGGCGACCATCCAGTTGATTGAATTGGTTGGTCTTTGCCGCGTCGCCCACGAAGTATTTCTTATCGGCTCGATCCAGCGCTGAAAACACCGATTGCAGCGAGTAATAATCTTCCTGCGTGATCGGATCGAATTTGTGGTTGTGGCATTGCGCGCAATGCACTGTCACGCTGGTGAACGTGCCAAT
>DAOMFR010000040.1:9809-15181 GCA_035429885.1 Blastocatellia bacterium | reverse complement strand
CGCGCCCAGCGTTCGCCGTACCGAGGCGAAGCCAGCAATTCATCCACCAGCTTTTCATACGCGCGCGGATCACGATCATTTACGAATTGCTGCACGCGTTCCGGCGACGGCGGCAATCCCGTCAAATCAAAATACAAGCGGCGGATCAGGGTGCGGCGATCCGCTTCGGGTGACATCGTCAAACCCGCTTGCGCGAGTCTGGCCAGAATGAACGCATCGATCGGATTTTGAATTTTGGATTTTGGATTTTGGATTATCGGAACGATTGGTTTTTGGATGGCTTGCCAGGCCCAATGCTGCAAACGTTCATTCCCTTTGCTCGCTTGTTCCCGCGTCTCTCTATCTCTCTTTCCCTCTGTCGCTCCGTCGCCATCCGGCCAGATTGCGCCTGCATCAATCCACGTTTTCAGCAAAGCAATTTGTTGTGCGCTCAATCGTTCGCCGGCCGGAGGCATGCGTTCGTCTTCATTGGCGGCGGAAACGCGTTGCAGCAAGCGACTGGCGGCCGCATTGCCGGGAACAATCACCGACCCGCGCACGGCAAAGGCTTTGGCATCCAAACGCAATCCGCCGCTTTGTTTGGTTTCGCTGTGACACTTCAAACAATGATTTGCAAAGATTGGGCGAATATCGCGGTCGAAAGACATTTGTGTCGAAGTTTGAGCCGAAGACACGAAAAGAAGCTGCATTCCGGCGATAAAAAGAACAGACGCGACCAACAGGAGAGAAAGTAATTTTGCAGCTTTTGTCTTCATAGCTTGAGAGATTGCGGGTCACAAATGATCAATGATGATGTTGGTCATCACGGTAGTTTTTGCCGAACCGCCCAAGTCGGGCGTCAAACTGCGGCCTTGTTTGATAACGGCTTTGACGGCGTCGCGGATGCGTTGCGCGGCTTCAAATTCTTCCAGGTGCTCCATCATCATCGCGCCGCACAGAATCAGCGCCACGGGATTGACCTTGTTTTGGCCGGCTAAATCCAGCGCGGCTCCGTGCGCAGCTTCAAAGATGGCGATGTCGTTGCCGAAACTGGCTCCCGGGGCCAGCCCAAAACTGCCGACCAGGCCCGCGCACAAATCCGAAATAATGTCGCCGTATTGGTTGGGCATCAGCAACACGTCCCAGCCTTCCGGTTTGCAGGCGAGGTTGTACACACAGGCATCAATCATCGCGTCGTCGCATTTGATGCGCGGAAAGTCGGCGGCAACTTCGCGCGCCGTTCGCAAAAACAAACCATCGGTCAATTGCAACACGTTGGCTTTGTGAATGATGCTCAATCGCCGCCGCCAACGTTGCACGGCGTATTCAAATGCGAAGCGCGCGGCGCGTTCGCTTGCTTTGCGTGTGGTGATTTTGACGGCTTCGGCGGCGTCCGAACCGATGGCGTGTTCATACCCGCTGTATAAATCTTCGGTGATTTCACGAATGACAATGACGTCCAGTTTGGGCGCGTGTGCCGTGACGCCTTCAAAACCGCGCAACGGGCGAACGTTGACGAATGCTCCCATCTCAATGCGCAACGCCGTATTGACGTTGGAATAGACACGTTGCGAATGATCGCTGTGTGACACCAGCACCTTTTCGCCCATCTCTTCGATGATGACGGGACCTTTGAGTGCGATGCGGTTCTGGCGGATTTTTTCGATGGTTTCCGCGGGCAACGGCGTGCCGAATTCTTTGACGGCTTGCCCGCCGACCAGCGCGAAATCCCATTCGCATTTGACGCCGGTCGCTTCGATGACGCGCATTGCCGCCTCACAAATTTCTGTGCCGACGCCGTCGCCTTTGATTACTGTGATTTTGTGCATGGATGGGAGTTAAGGGTTGAGAGGCAGGAAATGGGGAAGGCAGATGTGAACAAGGAGCCATTTTAAGAGTGTCCTTTGTTCACAACCGTTCTAACTCCCATTTCCTCTCTCTCATCCTTTATCTCCTAACTCCTATTACTTTTTTAGCGTTTGTTGAATTGCCGCCTCTGCCAACGGAGCCATGATCTTGTAGCCGTCGGCATTCGGATGCAGGCCGTCCGTTGCCAGTTCCGCTTTCAGCATTCCTTTGTCATCCACCGTTTTGCTGAAGTAATCCAAGTAAGTGTGGTTGTTGGCTTTGCAATACGATTTCAGCCAATCGTTGAGCTTCAGGATATTTTCCGGCGAGCGTCGTTCAGAGACTTTTGTCTTGCCGTAATCGTGGATGGGAAGAACAGAAGCAAAAATAACTTTGATACCATTGGCCTTGGCCAGATCGGCCATCGAAGCGTAATTGGCCGTAATCATCTCAATTGTCATCGGGCCCGTGTTGCCCGCGATGTCATTGGTTCCGGCCAGAATGACGACCGCCTTGGGTTTTAGTGCGATAACGTCTGGGCGAAAGCGAATCAGCATTTGCGGAGTTGTTTGTCCGCTGATGCCGCGGTTGATGTACGGTTTGTCCGGAAAGTATTCGGCCAATTTCCAGCCATCCGTGATCGAATCGCCCATGAACACCACCCGGTCTTCATTTTTTTCAGGCGCAGGCACTTTAGTGTTGGCGTCTTTGTATCGGTTGAGCTGCGGCCAATCCTTCATTCGATTTTGCAATCGATCGAGCTGTTGTTTTAGAGATTCGATAGTTTCGGCAGGTGGCGTTTGCGTGGGAGCTTGTTGCGCAAACGCAGTTGCGGCCAAAGCTAATAATACAATTGAAAGAACAATCAGGCGAAATCGCATAGGGGTCTCCTCAAATCAGTGATTAAAGAATTGCTGGCAGAAAGTGGCGCAACAAAGACTTATTGCTCCAAATAACTGCCAGCCTTCGGACTCATCAGGCCTTGACGTAAATCTCCGCGCCAGCCTGTTTGAATTCTTCGGACTTGGCAGCCATTCCGGCGGCCAGAGCGTTTTGTTCGTCCACGCCTTGTTTGGCAGCGTAATCGCGCACGTCTTGCGTGATTTTCATCGAACAGAAATGCGGGCCGCACATCGAACAGAAATGCGCTTGTTTGGCGCCTTCCTGCGGCAAGGTTTCATCGTGGAATTCGCGCGCCGTTTCAGGATCGAGCGACAGGTTGAATTGATCTTCCCAGCGGAATTCAAAGCGCGCCTTGCTGACGGCATTGTCTCTGAGCTGAGCGCCGGGATGGCCTTTGGCCAAATCGGCTGCGTGCGCGGCCAGCTTGTACGTGATGACGCCGTCTTTGACGTCTTTCTTGTCGGGCAAGCCCAAATGTTCTTTCGGCGTGACGTAACACAACATCGCCGTGCCAAACCATCCGATCATCGCCGCTCCAATCGCCGAGGTGATGTGGTCGTAACCTGGAGCTATATCGGTGGTCAGCGGCCCCAGCGTGTAAAACGGAGCTTCGTCGCAGACGGCCAACTGTTTTTCCATGTTTTCTTTGACCAAGTGCATTGGCACGTGGCCGGGGCCTTCGATCATCACCTGACAATCCAGTCCCCATGCGATCTTGGTCAGTTCGCCCAGGGTTTCCAGTTCGGCGAATTGCGCTTCGTCGTTGGCGTCGGCTATCGAACCAGGACGCAAGCCGTCACCCAAACTGAAGCTGACGTCATACGCCCGCATGATTTCGCAGATTTCGGCGAAGTACGTGTACAGGAAACTTTCCTGATGATGAGCCAGACACCACTTGGCCATGATCGAACCGCCGCGACTGACAATGCCCGTCGTGCGTTTGGCCGTCAGCGGAATGTAGGGCAAACGAACTCCGGCGTGGATGGTGAAGTAATCAACGCCTTGTTCAGCCTGTTCAATCAACGTGTCGCGGTAAACTTCCCAGGTCAACTCTTCGGCTTTGCCAGAAACTTTTTCCAGCGCCTGATAAATCGGCACGGTTCCAATCGGCACGGGCGAGTTGCGGATGATCCATTCGCGCGTGGCGTGAATGTTTTTGCCAGTGGACAAATCCATCACTGTGTCGGCTCCCCACTTGGTCGCCCAGCGCATCTTTTCGACTTCTTCTTCAATGCTCGAAGCGACGGCGCTGTTGCCGATGTTGGCGTTGATCTTGACCAGAAAGTTGCGGCCAATTGCCATCGGCTCAGCTTCGGGATGATTGATGTTGGCGGGAATGATGGCGCGTCCGCGAGCTACTTCCTGTCGAACGAATTCCGGCGTGACGTGCGAAGGAATCGCCGCGCCAAAGCTTTCGCCTTTGTGCTGGAAGTTCAATTTGCTGCGGTCGTTCATTGCTTCAAACGCAGCTTCGCGGCCCAGGTTTTCGCGGATGGCGACGAATTCCATCTCCGGCGTGATGATGCCTTTGCGGGCGTAATGCATTTGCGTCACGTTGTGACCGGCTTTGGCGCGCAGCGGTTGGCGGCGAAGACCAGGAAATTCTTCCAGCTTGCCTTTGGTTTTCTGAGCGGCGTAACTCGCTTCCTCTGAAGAGCGATAACCATTGTCTTCGGGTTTGATGGAGCGGCCTTCGTATTCTTCAACATCGCCGCGTTCGATAATCCAGCTTCGGCGCAAAGCCGGAAGCCCATCGCGCACATCGCCTTGAAATTTCGGATCGCCCCAAGGGCCGCTGGTTTCATAAACGCGAACCGGTTCGTTGACTTCGATCTGTCCGTTGAAGCCTTTGGTGACATTCAAACTAACTTCGCGGAACGGCACGCTGACTCCATCGGCTTGGCCGGGAATGTAAACACGCTGCGAGCTTGGAAGTTGAGTTTCAATAGATGATTTGTGATTTGAATTGTTTCCGTTGTTTTTCATTGTTTGTCCTTTCTTCCTACGACGGTGTTAACCGTGTCAGGTTCCAAGGGTCTTCGTCTTGCGACGAACTCTCAGCCGTTGATGGCTCCCCTGAAAGAGTTGGTTTATCGAGTCAGCCGATACAGCATCACGGCTGTTCGTTTGATGAGTGTCGGCATCGAAGCCGTGTCAGCCCATTCGCCTGGCGCGTGAGAGTTGCCGCCTTTCGCCCCCAAACCATCCAGGCCGGGAATCAAGTGTGAAATGAAAGCGATGTCACCTGCGCCGCGTTCGCCAGGATCCAGAGCTTCGATTTTGCCGAAGCCTAAATCCTGGCTGACCTGATCGTACTGTTTCAGCAAGGTGTAATTCGCTTCGACCGGAGTCATAGCGGGAATGCCGTCTTCAAAAGTGATTTTTGCCGAAGTGCCCGGCAAATGCTTGGCCACGATCTCGCGCATCTTTGCGCGAGTCGCTTCTTTTTGCTCTTCGCTGATGAAGCGCAGATCGCCTTTGACAATGACTTTGTTCGGAACGACGTTGGTTTTGCCGGCTGCTGTGCCGGACGAAGTTGCGTTGATGCTGACTTCGCTGCTGCCACCCAGAATCACGCTGGGGTTGAAGGTCAGATACTTTTCGCCGTGAAGCTGTTCGTAAAACTGATTCAAAATGCGCGA
>DAOMFR010000040.1:0-9709 GCA_035429885.1 Blastocatellia bacterium | reverse complement strand
CCTTTTGTGCCGCTGGTTTCCGCCAACAAATGCCCGGCGCGTTTCATTTCCGCGGGCATTTCAATCCACTTGGTGGCCAAACCCAGCGCGTCGAATTCGCTTTTGAACACGAGGCCGACTTTTTTGACGCCTTCGATGTTTTGCGTTGGACTTTCGATGTTGACCACTTTTTCAAGCAACGCAACAGCTTCGTTGGCGTGCGCGTCTACGTACTGAACCAGTTTTTGTTCTTCGGTGGAAAGTTTTTGTGCCCAGGCGGGCACGGCAAAACAGGTAATAAGGGCGAATGTTGTGAATGCGTGAAACAAAACGTTTTTCATTCCAGGGGAATCTCCAGTCTTATCCGCCGATGCAAGACATCGTTCGCAACGGCTGTACAAATTCGGGGTCATTGATGTGGTGACGGTCTTCTTTTTTGGCAATCGTGGCGGCAATGAATTCGATCAAATCGTCACGCGAAGCTCCTTGCCGCAACAATCCTTTGATGTTGTGTTCAACGTTGGAAAACAGGCAGGTGCGAATCTGCCCATCAGCGGTTAGGCGAATGCGGCTGCAATGGCCACAAAACGGTTGAGTGACCGGATTGATGAAACCGATTTCTCCTGGAGCGCCGTCGGCAAATCGCCAGCGCCGAGCGGTTTCGCTCAGGTTTTCGGATGTGACTCGTTCCAGCGGGAACACTTCGTGGATGCGCGCGCGAGTCTCTTCGCCAGGAACGACCATTTCGCGTTTCCAGACTTTGCCGTTGTCCAGCGGCATAAATTCGATGAAGCGAACGTGAACACCTTTTGTTCGGGCGAATTCGGCAAACGCGATAGCTTGGTCGTCGTTGATGCCGCGCATCATCACGCAATTAACTTTGACAGGGTGCAGCCCGGCTTCGAGCGCGGCGTCAATGCCATCCAACACGCGAGTGAGTTCGTTGCGTCCGGTCAGCAGCGAAAAGCGTTCCGGTGTCAGTGAATCCAGACTGATGGTGATGCGCTGCAATCCGCCGCGTTTCAGCGCTTCAGCACGTCCACGCAAGAAATGGGCATTCGTTGTCATCGCCAAATCCGATATGCCCGGAATTGCCCCCAGCCGTTCGACCAGACTTTCCAGATCACGCCGCAACATTGGTTCGCCACCGGTTACACGCAGTTTATTGACACCCAGCGACACAAACACTTCGGCTAATGTGATGATCTCTTCGTAAGTGAGAATCTCCGGCTTCGGTTTCCACTCCATCGCTTCGGTCGGCATGCAATAAAAGCAGCGGAAGTTGCAGCGGTCGGTGATGGAAATCCGAAGATCGCGAATGGCACGGCCAAAACTGTCTTTAAGTACGATTGCATTCATAGTTGCTTGCCTTTGGATTTGTCTGGCAAGTATTCTACCAGCCACGCATCGAATGTCACATCGCCACTCAAGGCACAAAAGGAACCCGATCAATGTCTGACCAATTGGAATCGAAGATCGTTGCGCAGTTGCGCGAAATTCTCGGCAAAGATGCCGTCGCCAGTGACGACGCAGAGTTGATGGTGTACGAATGCGACGCGATGACAACGCACAAGTCCCGCCCGTTGGCGGTCGTCTTTCCACGCACGACTGAACAGGTTTCGCAAGTCGTGAAGCTGCTTTCTGCAAACGGCATCCCATTTGGGCCGCGCGGGGCAGGCACAGGCCTAAGCTCTGGCGCAATTGCCACCGGCTGCGAAAAGGGCGAACGTTCTGTAACCATCGAAATGGCCCGGATGAACAAGGTGCTGGAAGTGGATTACGCCAACCGCCGTGCCGTCGTTCAGCCCGGATTGATCAACGTCAAACTGACCCAGGCCGTCGCCGCGCGCGGATATCATTACGCCCCCGATCCTTCGTCACAAACTTCGTGCACCATCGGCGGCAACGTCGCCGAAAACGCGGGTGGCCCGCATTGTCTGAAATATGGTTCAACAACCAATCACATTCTGGGCGTGGAAGTGGTGTTGCCCAGCGGAGAAATCGTCAACTTTGGCGGAGCCGGAGCCGATACGATCGGGTACGACTTGCTGGGAACGTTTGTCGGCAGCGAAGGCACGATGGGCATCACGACCAAAGTCACCGTGCGGCTGACGCGCAATCCGCAATTGGTGGTGACTTTGCTGGCGGACTTTCTGGATTTGTATGACGCCAGCCGAGCCGTTTCGGCGATCATCGCTGCCGGAATGTTGCCTGCTGCGTTGGAGATGATTGATATCGTGACCATCAACGCCGTTGAAGATTCGATTTATGCCGCCGGATATCCGCGCGATGCGGCAGCCTGTCTGATTATCGAGCTTGATGGTCTTAAGGCCGGATTGGACACGCAAGCCAAACTGGCGACGGAAATTTGTTTTCAGCACAACGCTCGCACCGTCCGCGAAGCTCGCGACGAAACTGAGCGCAAAAAGCTCTGGGCGGGCCGCAAAGGAGCCTTCGGCGCATTGGGCCGAGTCAGCCCCGATTTGCTGGTGCAGGATGCCGTCGTCCCGCGCACCAAATTGCCGGAAACTCTGGCTGGGATTTACGCCATCGGTGCAAAATACAAGCTGAAGCTTTCGACGGTTTTTCACGCAGGCGACGGCAATCTGCATCCGAACTTGAATTATGACGGACGCGATGCCGACGAAGTCGCGCGCGTTCACGCCGCCAGCAAGGAAATTATGAAGTTGTGCGTGGACACCGGCGGTTCGATCACCGGCGAACACGGCGTCGGTGTAGACAAAATTGATTACATGCCGATGATTTTCGATCAGGCATCACTGGATGCGATGCTGGCAGTCAAGGATGTGTTCAATCCGCTTGGCCTGTGCAATCCCGGCAAAGCCGTTCCGGCGCAGAAAATGTGCCGTGAGCACAAAAAAGGCTTTGAGCATCTGTTGGCGGATTGATCTGAATCAGATTGCAAACCTTCGTCTGAAAATTTGGCCGCAGAGTCCCAAGATTTTTACTGGACTCTGCGGCCAAATTATTGGGGCGAACCATTATCGTCCTGCCTGACCGGCGAATAGATAACGTCAGAAAGATTCCTGTTTGACGAGTAAGGAAGCCAGTTTTGCCACCTGCGCAGTGCCGATCGTCGTAGCATTTTCGCTGATCGTAAGCTCCGTCGGCGCTGACCTGTTCGATCTTGCCGGGCACCTCTTCGAGCAAATCCGACAACACTTCGGCATCGCTGACATTGTTCGTGCTGACCAAGGCGCTGACGATTTCCGAGGTCGCTTCGTCCACGCACAAATGCAGCTTGAGCCTCGTAAAAGCCATGGTGAAAGATAAAAAGATTGTCCCCTCTTTTTGTATCGAGATACGGGAGTCTTATGCGGGACTCAACTCTTTAAAGAGCCAGGCGCGGGCCATGCTCCATTCGCGCTGTAAAGTGCGCAGAGAGATTTTCAGGACTTCGGCGGTTTCTTCCTCGGTCAGGCCGCCAAAAAATCGCAGTTCGATGATGCGGCTTTTGCGTTCGTCAAACGTGGCCAGTGAATTCAAGGCTTCGTTCAGGGCAATGACATCAACGGTTTGTTCTTCGGCAACGGCTTTGGCGTTGGTCAACGAAAGCAGCACAGCATCGCCGCCCTGTTTCAGCGCTTTGCGCCGCCGCGCGTGATCCACCAGAACTCTGCGCATAATCTGGGCAGAGACTCCAAAAAAGTGAGCGCGGTTTTGCCATTCGACATTTTTCCAGTCAATCAGCCTCAGCCAGGCTTCATTGATCAGCGCAGTCGGCTGCAAAGTGTTGTTTACTGATTCGCGCCGCATATATGCCTGAGCCAGACGATGCAATTCGCTCTCGACCAGAGGAATCAATTGCGCCAGCGCAGCTTCGTCGCCGTTATTCCAGGCTTGAAGCAATAGCGTGACTTCATGAGTGGAAGCAGCCATCTGGTTCACCTGCCTTGATTGGATTGAGTCTGATTCATTCACGATATTGATGCTCTGCAACTGTGCCGCGAATCTACCACAACCGTTTCACCAGAGCCATAAACGATAAATGCTCAGCGGGTACGGAACGGGAAGCGGTAGCGCCCCGGCTTTTCGTCGTAAGCACCCGGTCGCTACCGCTCCTGGTTCCGAACCAAGTCTGTCTACTGGCTGAGCACAGTCACAAAAAATCTTCAATTCACGTGGCGGGATTCAAATTCCGTTTACGCCTTAGTCAGTACAAACCGAAAAACAGATCAAAGTTTTTCTGGCTTTTCACGCCACACGAACCGGCTTCCATAAACGATTCGCCGATTCGCATAGGCGAGGTGTGTTTACCAGATGGACGCTTTCCTGGCAGGCGCTGGGGCGAAGTGTGCCACGCAATTTCAGCGGTCGGCGAATCGTTGGCCGACCGCTGCTAATCAAGATTGAACAAACAAATTCCACGGAGGAAAACAAAATGAATCGCACCGTCCACACTCGTTTCGCTTCATTCACCTATGAGCATTCGCTGCGAATGCTCATTCTACTGGCGACGCTCTTGCTCGGCTCAATCGTGGCGTTGGCGCAAACAACGGCCTTTACTTATCAGGGGCGATTGACCGATGGAGGCAATCCGGCCAATGGCAATTACGACCTGCAGGTCAAACTTTTTGACGCGCTAACTGGCGGAAATCAGATCGGCGCAACCGCTTCGCTGAACACGGTTGCCGTCACCAACGGAGTGTTCACCGTCACGCTGGATTTCGGCGCGGCGGCATTTTCAGGAGCCAATCGCTGGGCGGAAATCAGCGCCCGTCCGGCTGGCGGCGCAAATTTCACAACGCTGACTCCGCGCCAGCCTGTGACGTCAACGCCGTATGCCATCAAGAGCCTGAGTGCGGCAACCGCCGACGGTCTTTCGGCGACCTGCACTGGTTGCATCACCAGCGCGCAGATCGGCAGCCTGCCGAGCACCAGCGGCAACTACATTCAAAACACCACGACGCAACAGGCCAACACCAATTTCAACATCAGCGGCAATGGAATCCTGGGCGGGGACGTGAATGCGGGCAAGAAGATTGTGGTGGACTCTTCCAACGTGTTCGACGGGAATTTTTCCTCGAACCTGGGTGGGCTGAAATTCGGTTCCGGCAACACCGGTGAGGGAATTGGCTCCAAGCGCACTGCTGGCGGGAACGCGTTCGGCCTGGATTTCTTCACCAGCTATACCGCTCGCTTGTCCATTGCGAATAACGGCAACGTCGGCATCGGAACCTCTGCGCCGACCGATAAGCTACAAATCTCCGATTTTTCCTCACCGGACACCAGCACTTATCTGAAAATCGCGACGAAAGGCACCAACGTGGGTACACCTGGCGACCGTATCGCTGGCATTAAACTCAAGCACTTTGATGATACGTATGGCTTTTCGCTGGAAGCTTTTGAAGGCCAGACATTGGCTGGATTTGCCATCAAATCATTTGTGGCCAACGCGACGGGGATCACCCGATTCTTTATTGACGAAGGGAGCGGCAATGTCGGCATCGGCACGACCGCGCCAGGATCATTACTGACCTTGAAAGCAAGTTCCAACACGGCCCCGGCATTGGAGGTCAATCAAGGCGCGATCAAGGTGACAGGAGCAGGGCTTGGCACGAACACCCCGGTCTTCATCCAAGAGGCCACTGCCAGCAATATTGACCCTACATATTCTCCTGCCACTGTTATCAATCATCCCCTGACCAATGGTGATGTTAAGGCCATACTGATCGTCACGCCGGTTCAATTGCCTGGGCGCGGAACTGTCAAGTCCATCTATGTTGATTACAACACCGCAATTGGCAGATGGCGGATCATTCATGCCGATTTTTCACCGATGACCGTTGGGGAAAGTTTCAACGTACTGGTGGTGAAACCATAGCCTTGCTCGTAATTGTCGCATCATCCCAACACGGGCAATTCTTTTCGCAATTCCAGGAGACAAAGTTATGAAGACACCAATCAGACGTTTTCAAAGGCGTTATCAGCTAGCTTTGCTCTTTTCGTTGTTGGCATTGTTCGGCGTTTCCATCTCCGCGCAGCGGATTTGGGAAACGCTTCCGGCCAGCTTCAAGGAAAAGATGCACAGCACACGCCGCGCGACTGATTCATCAGCGCCAGGCAAATATGTGGCGACCCGAGGGGCGTCGGAAACAAACAACACCACATTCGATCCGGCGCAAGCGGGGTTGACCATTCCACAAAACATATTTCCGGGCGGCGGCGGTTCCAGCATCGGCGGAACGCTGTCACTCGATGGCACCATCGGCCAGGGATTGGCCGGCGGCGCAATGAGCGGCGGCACTTTGTCCGCCACCAGCGGATTTTGGGGGGCTTCCACTGCCGTTCAATGTCCGACGATCAGCGTTAATAATCCGCAAGATCCCAGTGGCGTGATTGGTACGGCGTTGAGTCGAAGCTTCACGCAAAGCGGCGGCGCGGGAACCGTGACGTTTAGCTTGAACAGCGGCACCCTGCCGACAGGCGTCACGCTTGCCGCGGACGGCAAACTGTCCGGCACGCCAACGCAGTTCGGGACCTTTCCGATTACAGTCAAAGCGACGGATAGCAACAACTGCAGCGGAGTTGGCGCGACCTACACATTGGTCATCAGTTGCCAATCGCTTTCCGTGATCAATCCGGCTGTCACCTCCGCGACGGTGAGACAGGCGTTCAGCCAAACCTTTACGCAAGTTGGCGGGCTTGGCACGGTCGCATTTCGCCTGAACAGCGGCACGTTGCCGCCTGGCTTGGCGCTGGCGGCGAACGGAACGCTTTCCGGCGTTCCCACGCAAGCGGGTTCGTTCACGTTTTCCGTGAGTATCGCGGATGTGAACAGCTGCGCGGTGAGCGGATTGCCGTACACGTTGACGGTCAACGGAACCACGACGGCGCGAGTCATTCGCGCGGTGGATGCCACCGGCAATCCGGCTGGAACGGTTGTCGTTCCCATCGAATTGGTTTCGCAAGGCGATGAAAACGCAATCAGTTTCAGTCTGACGTTTGATTCGACCGTGCTGAGCAATCCGCAAGCCGTGTTAGGCAGCGATGCGACGGGCGCATCCATTAACGTCAACAGCGGCCAGACGGCTTCCGGGCGATTGGGATTGATTGTGGCCTTGCCCGCAGGACAAGCCTTTAATGCCGGTGTGCGGCGCATTTTTGCCGTGACCTTCACGGTGGCTGCAAACACCAATGCCAACACGACTCCGATTGGATTTGGCAATCAACCGGTGGCGCAGGAAATCGCCAGTGCATCTGCAGCTACGCTGGTTGCAAGCTTCACTGCTGGAACCGTGACGATTTCGCGCGGCATCGAAGCGGATGTCACGCCGCGTCCCAACGGAAACGGTTCCGTTACCGTCAGCGATTATGTGCAGATCGGACGATTTGCCGCCGGGTTGGATACGCCGGCCAATGGCAGCGAATTTCAGCGAGCCGATTGCGCCCCGCGCGATTCGTTGGGCAATGGCCTAATCTCGGTTAGCGATTTCGTTCAGGCTGGACGGTATGCTGCCGGGTTGGATCCGCTGGTGTCAGCAGGCGGACCAAGTGAACCCGCCCCGCTGAAATCACCAGACGCGCTGGCCAAACTTCTGCCTGCGGTGATGGATGTTGCCGCGCAGAATCGCGTGATTCGTGTGTTGAATGCGGCGGCGGCTCCGGGCGGAGCAGTCAACGTGATTGTCGAGATGGATTCTCAAGGCAATGAAAACGCCTTGGGATTCAGCCTGACATTCAATCCTGCGATTTTCACGAATCCAAAAGCGACGCTGGGAACCGGCGCGACCGGAGCATCGCTGAACTTCAATACCAATCAACTGGCGCAAGGCCGACTGGGCGTGGTGGTCGCGCTTCCTTCCGGCCAAAGCTTTGCGGCGGGAACGCGGCAGTTGGTTGTCATTGCCATGACAATTGCCAACAACGCTCCGGCGGGCGGGGCAACGATTGATTTCGGCAACCAACCGGTGGCGAAAGAAATCGTGGACGCAAACGCCAATGATCTGGCGGCGACCTATACCGCTGGTGTCGTGACGGTTCAGGCGCAATGCCCGACGATTACGATCAGTCCGGCGACGTTGGCCAACGGGCAAATCGGTCAACCGTACAGTCGTCAACTGACGCAAACCGGTGGTGTGGGAACGATTGTCTGGGCCATCAGCACAGGCGCGTTGCCCAGCGGCATTTCCTTGAACGCTTCCACAGGATTGCTGTCAGGTACGCCCACGGTGTCAGGAAGTTTTGCCGTGACGGTTCGCGCGACTGACGCAAACGGATGTGTTGGCTCGCAAGCTTACACGCTGGTGATTGGCGCTTGTCCCGTCATTACCATTACGCCAGCCAATTTGCCCAACGGCACGGTTGGAGTGACATACTCCCTAGTCCTGACGGCATCTGGCGGCACAGCGCCGTACAGCTTCAGTGTCAATGCTGGCTCGTTTCTTCCGGCAGATATGGAACTTGCCCCTTCGGGATTATTCTCAGGCAAACCATTTAACGTCGGCAGCTTTTCTTTCACGGTCAAGGTAACCGATGCCAATGGTTGTTCGGGTACGCAAAGCTATTCGTTGACGGTGAATCCAGGCACGTATTCGGTTTCCGGGCGCGTGGTTGACCTGTCAGGAATCGGCATCGCTGGCGTGACGCTGACGTTTTCGAATTCGTCGGGCAGTCCGGCAGCAACCCAAACCGACAATAACGGAAACTGGACGCAATCCGGATTTGCCGCATCTACGTCCGCTAGTTCCTGCACCAATCAGTACACGGTGAAAGCGGCGAAGGCGGGTTACTCGTTCGCGCCTGTTTCTCAAACGTTCTGCGGAACAACATCTTCGCTGGACTTCACGGGATCACCAGTTGTCACCAGCGTTTCGGCGGCCAGTTTCCAGGGACAGGAACTGGCGCAGGAATCCATCATCGCGGCGTTCGGAATCAATTTGGCGACCAAGGTTGAAATCGCCACAGCGACTCCGTTGCCGACAACGCTGGCGGGCACAACGGTCAAAGTCAGAGATTCCGCGGGAGTCGAACGCAATGCGCCGTTGTTTTTCGTCGCTCCCAGTCAGGTGAATTATCAAATGCCACCGGGCACGGCGACTGGTCCCGCGACAGTGACGGTCATTAGTGGTGATAACAAAATCTCCCTGGGAACGATTCAGGTGGCAAGCGTGGCTCCGGCATTGTTCACCGCCAGCGCGTCCGGAACGGGCGCTCCTGCGGCAAACGTGTTGCGATTCCGGAATGGAGTGCAATCGGCGGTCGAATCCGCCGCCAATCTGGATTCTTCTCCCAAACAGATTGATCTCGGCCCGGAAGGCGATCTGGTGTATCTGGTGCTGTACGGTGGAGGAGTTCGACTCCGCACCAAACCGGAAAACATCAGCATCAACCTGGGCGGAATCGTCAAAACCCTCAATCCGGCGCTGTACGAAGACGGGGTCAAGTCAGATCAGTTTGTGGGGTTGGACCAAGTCAACGTTCTATTGCCGAGAACCTTAATCGGGAAGGGAGTGATAGATGTAATTTTGACCGTTGATGGCAAAGTCGCCAACACTGTCAAGATCAACATCAAATAACCGTCCGCGATTCATCGCGCCGGAGTCTGTCCAAAGAGAAAACTTCTCTTTGGACAGACTCCGGCTTTTTTTGTGTGAAGTTGGCGGGATTCAATCTTTGTTTGCGCCTTAACCAATGTGAGGGAGCTGTACTGTAAGTTACGGTTCAGCAATCGAATGAAAACAACTGCGGAAAAGACAAACTAAAGGAG
>DAOMFR010000039.1:38950-48087 GCA_035429885.1 Blastocatellia bacterium | reverse complement strand
GGCAATTCATTGCCTGCCGGACAAAACTGGATTTTCAAGATCGAATTGATGCTTCCGACGAACGTTGTGCCTTGCCAGAATTTCGTCAATTCGGCTTCAGCGACATGGAGTTCGGCTTATTTTCCTGATATTCCCCCCGGAGCTTATTCGACGCCCTTCCCATCAACGCCACCTGATTCGGCGACGATCACAACGGCAAGTCCAACGATCACCAAAACCATCGTCAGCACCAGCCAGGCGCATACGACAGGCACGGATGTCGCCATTGGCGAAAAGGTCAAGTACTTGGTGCATATTCGCGTTCCGGAAGGGACTTTCACCAGCGTAAACGTGATGGATACGCTCGATCCCGGTCTGGCTGTAGTGGATGCGTCCATCCTCGCCACCCCAACGGGGGCAGTCGTGACAGGCTCTTTATCAGGCACGATTGCCAGCGGCGGCGGCATGATCAGCTTCAATCTGGGAACAGTCGCCAATTTAAACACCAATAACAGCGTGGAAGAGTACATCGAGTTCATGTACGAAGCCGTGGTGCTTAACGTCCCGGGCAACGTGCAGGGAACAATGCTGAAAAACACCGTCAAATGGACTTCCGCCCAATGCAATCCGACGCCGGTTTCTTCGACGCCGGTCAAGGTGGTCGAGCCGAAATTGCAAATCACCAAGACGCCATCGCTCGCGACTGCCGATGCGGGGGACACGATCACCTGGACGATCACGGTTACCAATAACAGCCCAAGCGATGCTGATGCTTTTCAGGTCAATCTGACCGACACCATTCCAACGATCCAAGGGCTGACGTATGTGAGCGGCTCACTTATGCATGTGAGCGGATTGACGCCAACGCTTACGCCGCCGGTGGGCAATCAGCCATTGATGGCGGCCTGGAACACATTCCCGCTTGGCGCGAGCTCCGTGATCAAGTTCCAAACGCTGGTGGGTAACGGAGTCTCTGCCTGCGCTACGCTCAGCAATAAAGCTACTGTGAATTGGGCCAGCATTCCGGCGACCTCCACTCCCATCTCGCCATGGAATACAAACTCCTGCCCGCGCATGGGGACGCCGGCGCTTTGCGGTAGCCCGAATAACTACACGGCGATGGCGACCGGCATAGTCAATGTGCCAAGCCTCACCGCGCAGAAGAGCCTGGTGGCGACCAGTGCGCTACATACGACAGGCAGTAATGTGACCATCGGCGAGGTGCTCACCTACAATTTGACCATCTGCGTGCCCGAGGGAACGACGCCAGGTCTAGTTGTTACTGATGTTTTGCCGCCGGGGCTGGAGGCCGTCAACGCGACTTTGCTGCCTGGCATCGCCGGTTCGGGCGGCCCACTGACAATCACTTCGGGCTGCGGCGCTACGCAGACCTTTAACCTTTCCAACTTCTCCGTCCCGGGCGATAACAATCCGGCCAATAACTGCTTCACCATCGAACTGAAGGCCAGGGTCTGTGACGTGCTGAGTAACAACGGCATGACCGGTATGCAGACCATTCTGAACAATTCCTTTACTGTGTTAATACCCGGCGATGAGCCGGGGCTTCCACCGATTTGTTCGGCGACTTCGAATCAGGTTTCGGCGACGGTGGTCGAACCGAAGCTGGACATCAAAAAAGAATTCATTCCGGGCGTGGTCGAGCCAAATTCAACAGTCCAGATCAAAATTACCGTTACCAACACCGGCACATCTGACGCATTCGGCTTGTCGTTGCAGGATGTCCTGGGCGGTTGTCTGACGTATGTCAGCGCGATTACGCCGCCGGAATATGTCATCACGCCAACCGGCAACACGCTGACAATTTCAACTTTGCCGACAACTTCGCTTGCGGTGGGTGGCATGGCAATGTTCACCATCACGGCGAATGTCGGTAATTGCTGTTCTGTGCCGAACACGGTCACGGGCAGCGCCTCCACCTTGTCGGGCGTGGTCACGGAAGAACGCACCGTGACGGGGCAAGGCAGCGATACCTTGATTGTCAAGGGCACGAATTGTCCGTGTTATGACTTGGCGCAACCGAGCGCACTGGGCGCCTGGTATAGCTTCGACGAAACCAGCGGCACGACATCCCGGGATATTGGCGGCATTGTCAACAATCTGGGAACTTTCGGCGCGGGCAGCGCGGCTCCCGCGATCACTTCGGGCCTCGTCAAAAACGCGCTTCTCTTTGACGGCAATGATGATTACGTCCAGGCCGCCAACGAAAACGAACTCAACATTCGCGGCGCGTGCAACACCAACGACGCGGAAAATTACACGATTGACGCCTGGATTCAGTCTGATGGGATCGGAACGCAAACCATCGTGGATAAACGACTGGGCGCCATATTCACGGGCTACATCCTGTTCCTCAATAATGGACGGTTGGCCATTCAAATCAATGGGCAGAATTACGCCACTCCCACGACTTTGCCAGTACTGACTGATAACCAATGGCATTTTATCGCCGTTACAGTGCAGCGTTGCCCGACGCCGCAAGCGAAGTTTTACGTGGACGGCGATCTGGTTCACACAGCCACGCTGAACGCTACAGCGATGAATTCGATGGTCAACAGCGAGCCGCTTTACATTGGCACGCGAAGCCTTTCGGTCGGCGTTGGAGCCGCTTTCAAAGGCAAGCTGGACGAACTGGAAATTTTCAAACGCGTGTTGTCTGAGCCGGAATTGGATCAGATTTACGCCGCAGGCGCGGGGGGCAAATGCAAATGCGTTACGCCTCCCCAAAACGACAGCATGGTGGGTTGGTGGCCGTTGAATGAACTGGCTGGCGACACTACGGTTTACGATCTCAAACTTGCCAACCACGGTGTTCAAGTTCCGGCAGGCGCGCTCGGTTCGCCGAACGTGATACCGATTACCGGTGTCGTGAATGGCGCGTTCCGTTTCCCGTTGGTCAACCAAGCAGACAAGTACATCGAAGTTCCGGACAACGCGGCGCTGGATTTCGGTACGGGCAGTTTCACGATTGAGGCATGGTTTAGGCCATTTTCGCAGTCAGCCAACCTCGTTCATCCAATCGTGGACAAACTGAATGCGGACAATAATTCAGGGTATGCGCTCTACGTGCAAAACCAGCAATTGAAATTCGTGTTGGGCGGCAGTGTGCTGATGACTTTTGGCAGCAGTCCAACTGTCATCACCATGAATGAATGGCAGCACGTGGCTGTGGTGGTTGACCGCAGCTTGAATTCAGGCAGGTTTGTTCGGAATGGCGTGACCGTCGGGACTTTTACTCCTACGTCGGGCAATTCGGACAACAACTTTTCGATGCGAATCGGCGGATCGCGGATCAGCTTCCCGTCACCGTCATTTGCAAACACCGACCTGGACGAACTGGAAATTTTCAAAGCGGCATTGACCAATGCGGAACTGGCGACGTTGTACAACGCGGGAGGCATGGGCAAGTGCTTGCCAGGTTGCGCAATCATTCCTGCCACGCTTCCGGAGGCAATGATAGGCGTTCCGTACAGCCAGCAACTTACGTTGACGGGCTGCGCGGGAACAGTGATTTGGAACATTTCGGGCGGCTCGTTACCGCAGGGAATGATTCTAAACCCAACAACCGGCGTTCTTTCCGGAACGGTAAACCAAGCAACAGCAGGAAATGTTACGATCACGGTAAAAGCCACTTGTTCTACGGGTTGCATGGTGACAAAGGATTACCTGTTTTCCTGGGCACCATGCGTCTATATCCTGAATCCGCTCAGCGCAAACTATGGTTCGAGCGGCGGCACGGGATCGGTTTCACTGACGACAGGAATCCTGTGCAACTGGGTGGCGGCCAGCAACGATGCCTGGGTGAGCATTACGGCTGGCGCTTCGGGAACAGGCGATGGCACGATCAATTACAGCGTCGCTCCCAATCCCGGAAATGCGCGTGTTGGCACAGTAACCATTGCTGGCCAGACATTCACCGTCAACCAAAGTGGTATATGCCCAGTGGTAACCGTCAATCCGGCGACCCTGATCAATGGAACTGTCGGATCGTCGTACAGTCAAACGTTTACAGCGTCAGGAGGAACCGCGCCTTACTCGTTCGCTCGCGTTACAGGGACACTGCCTCCGGGGTTGACGCTGAATGGGGCCACTGGCCTGTTGTCCGGCACGCCGACAACGGCAGGCACATATACCTTCACGATAGAGGCGACAGCCGCCAATGGCTGTACCGGAACGCGCGCTTACACGGTCGGTATTTCCGGCAACGGATTGATGTTCTATCCGCTGACGGCTCCGGTGCGATTTTTGGATACGCGGCCAGGGCAAACGGGGTGTTCGACGCCGGGAAATCCGATTGCGGGCGGAACTTCGTTGACGCAGGCAGCAGCAGGCTTTTGCGGCATTCCGTCTGTTGCCAGAGCGGTTCTAGGAAATGTCACGGTGGTCACGCCTGCGGCGAATGGGTTTTTGACCATTTTTCCCAGCAGCGCCGGGCAACCGACGGCTGCAAATACAAATTTCATTTCGGGCGAGGTGTTGAACAACGTCTTCACTGTAGGGTTGGGAGCCGGCGATGGCGCGTTCAAGATTTTCGCTTCGACAACGGTGCATGTCGTGGTGGATGTGACAGGGTATTTCGCTCCGCCGCAACCCGCGCCCCCAACGGGGTTGTACTTCCACACGCTGCCAACTCCCATTCGGCTGGAAGATACGCGCGTCGGGCAAACCGCCTGCGTCACGCCCGGAACTCCTTTGCCGGCCGGAGTGGATACGATTCATCAGGGCACGACGACCTGTAACGGCGTGACGATTCCTTCAACGGCCAGAGCCGTTATGGGCAATGTGACGGTCGTTCTTCCCGCCGCAAACGGGTTCATCACCGCGTTTCCAGCCGACGCGCCATCGCGCCCGCTGGCGGCCAGTGGCAATTATCGTGCAGGCGCAGTGCTCAATTCGCCGTTCACAGTCGGCTTGTCGCCATCGGGTCAATTCAAGCTTTACTCCGTGGCGACAACCGATGTGGTGATTGATGTGCTGGGGTATTTCAGCCCTGACCTGGTAGACGTAAACGGAACCGGATTGCTGTTTACTCCGATCACTCCAACGCGCTTGCAAGACACGCGTCCCGGCCAACCGGCCTGCTTCAACCTGGGCACACCATTACCAAGCGGTGTGGATGTGACCCAGGCTGCCGCCGGTTCCTGCACCATCGCCAGCACAGCCAGGGCGGTTATGGGCAACGTTACCGTTGTGGCTCCTGCGGCAAATGGGTTCATCACGTTCTGGCCAAGCAATATTCCCAGGCCGCTGATTGCAACCTCGAACTTCCAGACGGGCCGGAACTTCAATCGCTTTTTCACGGTCGGGCTGGGACCAGCCGATGGCGCATTCAAGATGTACTCGCTGGCAACTCCCAACATGGTGATTGATGTGTCGGGATATTTCGCGCCGTAATTCAGGCGTGTTGGCAGAAAGTGCCTTAACGGAACGCATTTACCGGAATGCCTTTACCATCTAAAACAGATAACGCCGGGAAACCTAACAGCTTCCTGGCGTTTTCTGTTTGAAACACTGACTGTACCGATCTTTCCTGCTTTGATTTAGAATGCGCGCATGGCTGACGAAACTCTGGTCATCGAAACTCCTGAACACGTCGAACTTCATTTCGCGCTGGCGACGATGGGAAATCGGTTTCTGGCTTGCGCGATTGACCACGCGATTCAGATTGTGACGATTGCGCTGACCAGTTTTCTGGCCTTGCAATTCAGCAGCGGAGCGCGCCGCGTCAGCGACAAAGTGGTGGAAGGATTCAGCCAGGGCAGTTTATGGATCATCGCACTGGCAATTCTGGTTGGGTTTGTTCTGTTCTTTGGCTACTTTGTGTTTTTCGAAACGGTTTGGAGCGGACAAACGCCAGGCAAACGGTTGCTGAAGTTGCGTGTGATTCAACAGGATGGCCGACCGATTACCTTCTTTTCGGCGCTGAACCGCAATCTAATCCGGTTGATGGATATGCAGCCCGGACTGTTCTATTCCATCGCCATCGTTTCGGCTTTTGCCAGCGAACAAGCCAAACGCCTGGGCGATTTTGTCGCCAACACCGTCGTCGTCAAAGAACGCAGCGCCGAAGCTCCTACGTTTAACGAAGTGTTTGAAAGCGAAGTGATTGATTCCGCATTGCGCCGCGTCGCCGATCCGGTGGATTTCAACGGCGAAGTTCGCGCTCTGGAAGCAGCGGACATTATCGTTGTTGAAAATTACCTGCGCCGCCGGTACGACCTGCCCGAACAACCCAGGCAATGGCTAGCCTGGCGAGTCAGCGTCCCGCTGATGGAAAAAATTCGACCCGGTTACGATCCGGCGACCTTCAATTACGAAGGCTTTCTGGAAGAAGTGCTGGCTCGTTACCGGGTTCAGAAAAAATACAACGATTGAATTTTGGCGGTTTTATTTTTCCCGCCGCTTCATCATTTCTGTTGCTTGATTGGCAATCTTTATTGCTTGATCACCAAGTTTCTTTCGCTCGGCAAGATTGGCAGTCACCTTCTGCTTCTCGCGATAAATCAAACTTTGATAGAACATTGCATCCACAAAATTCGGATCGGCGCCCAAGGCTTTTTCCAGGTATTCGTCGGCGGCCGCCACATAACGGTCGAATTTTTGTTTGTCTGCGGGGTTAGTGAACGAGCGAAAATGAAAAGGGTCGGCGTCTTTTTTGCTGGCGTATTTGCCGGATAGTTCATAAGCCCCAGCCCATTGTTTGACGCCAAGCGCGTAATAACTTTCCGCTTTCACGCTGTTGGTTGCGCAAGGGTGTTCGATGCGTTTTAACAACCATTGCCGCTCTCCGTCTCCATCTTCAAACTCGCGAGCAATCGCAGCCAAATAAGCCATTGCAACGTCTTTGATCTGACAATCGTCAGCCACTTCCGCAGCTTTCAAGAAAAATGGCTGTGCGACTTTCAGGTCTTTTAGAAGCGCATCGTGTTTCGCCTTCCATTGCTTCTCATCTTCGGCAATTTGCTTCAACTCTTCTTTCGACAATTGAATCTCTTTGATTGCCCCCATTCCAGGCAGAGAAGGAGGAGCCGGCGGCGGCGGGGGAGGAGGCGTCAAGGAGATGGCGGAAAATCCCATACCGTCTTGGTGTTTGTCACAAATCGCCTGTCCGTAAAAGAACCAGGCCACTCCGTTGTTCGGCATCGCCTCTGTCATGGATTTGTGAAACTCAACAGGTCCAAGGCCCGGCAGATTGTCCGGCCTTTCTGTCATCAACCTAAATTCCAGCTTTTTGCCGGATTGCATAATTCTGCCCAGCACTACGTGCGGCTCACCCTTGATCGGCTTGAGAATGACAGCGCAAAGATAAAGAAACGTCTCGCCTTCGGTATATCGGCTCATCTCTTGCACTTGCCAAACCAGTGACTGGCCGGCGGGAACAATTTGCCCATGCACCTTTTTGACTTCCGGCGTGAAGACGTCCATTCCGATTTGGGAAATCGCAGGAAGAAACTCTTTTCTCAGGGTAAGACTGATTTGACTGCCTTCCGATTTGAAGACGACGGGCAAGAGTGCATCTTGGGCTTGGCTGACTGTAACGCTCAAAACCAGCACCGTGATTATCATCAAGATGCGAACGGGTGAAACATGATACATAAATTGGCTCCTTGAAAAATTGACTAGCGATACTGCCGCGACATTCCAGTAAGACGCTCCGCAGAAAATCTTTCACCAACTTTTCCCTGAATCACCCTGCCTGGCGAGAAGCCTTTCCAGATTGCCGGGCTTCCCAAACTTTGGCGTAGCGGAGAAACACGCCATATGCTGTAAATCCTGCGATGATCACCCCTTGAATACCGTCAAGAAAGCCGCGTTTGACCAGATAGCTGCGGATGAAGGCGGCAATTGGCAAGACGAATAGATGCACAGCGCGCGCGCGCTTGCCTTTCTTGACCAAATGTTCGGCGGAAAGAGTGGCATAGCTCAGCACCCGGCGATGGTAATCGCTGAGGTCATCCGCCGTGTGGTGCAACAACAATCCGGGAAGTTTTTCCGTTCGCCCTTTCACGTGCGCGACTTCGTGCGGAGCAACGCCGTCCCAGTAACTCACGGCTTTGCGATAGAGCCGCATCTGGTAATCGGGAAACCAGCCGGAATGCAAAATCCAGCGGCCTAGAAAGTTTGTCTTCCGAGAAATCCAAAACCCATCGGGCATGGTCGCAGGATCGCGCTGTTTCAAGGCTTCAATGGCTTGGCGCAATTCCGGCGTGACGCGTTCGTCGGCGTCCATCCACAGAATCCAATCGCCCGTTGTCATCGAATCAGAGTATTCGTGTTTGTCCTTGTAGCCGCGAAATTCCCGGTAACAGATTTTGTTCGTGTATTGTTTGGCGAGTTCCACCGTGCGGTCAGTTGAATACGAATCGCAAATGACGATTTCATCCAGCCAGGCCAGGTTTTCACATAGGGCTGGGATATTGGCTTCTTCGTTAAAGACGTTGATCTTGACGGAAATTTTCAATGTGTCTTTTGGTGGGTGGGGGAATCTTACTGCCCTTGAAGCACTTGTTTGATACTTGCGTCCGCAGGATCAACATCAACGATCAAATCGCCTCCGCGCCGCGAAAGATAATCCAGCGGCCCATAATTAATGCGCCACCGAGCCTCTCCATCCGCCAACTGGGAAATCGTAATCAAACTTTGTTGCACATTGATCCCTGCTTCGCGGGCGCAGCGATTGGCGGCAGCGATCACGCGCGCCAATGAAACGGCAACATCATCTTGTAAAACTTCAGCGGTTAAAACGGCAGCCATAAACACTCCTATTCGTCAGAAAACAATTCGTCGGTGTCCATCAACTCACGAACCTGCCCCTGCGGTGTAACGAGGTAGATTGTATCCCGCGAGATCACAAACTCGCCAACATAATTCGCGCCTTTCAAATCGGGATCGTTCCGCACTGCGCGCTTATCTGTCTCGCTCGGTTCTTGCAGGAACTCTTTACTCGTATTCGGATGGGTGTGAAACGATGCAACGATTTCCTCTTCGCCAAATCTACACCCAAAATGTACTGGCACCCGAATCTCCTTCTGTGTTCCTTTAGGCCAGCGAATCACCTGAAAATCTCCTGCCGACGTGCGCACAACAAATCCCCCTTCTTCATGTGCATTCGCGGTGCCTGGCTCCGATTCGTCCCAAGC
>DAOMFR010000039.1:30065-38850 GCA_035429885.1 Blastocatellia bacterium | reverse complement strand
CAAATCCCCCTTCTTCATGTGCATTCGCGGTGCCTGGCTCCGATTCGTCCCAAGCATGCTTGAGCACGTCACGAACAATTTCATTACGCAAAATCGTTACATGAGGCTTTGGCATTTCCGTCTTTCGCGCCCCAATTCGTTATTTTTCGGCATTCCCGTTCAACACCGCCTTCAATGCCTGCCCCGTGTAAGACTTTTTGTTTTTTGCGACCTGCTCCGGCGTGCCTTCGGCAATGATTTTTCCGCCGCCTTCGCCGCCTTCCGGGCCAAGGTCAATGATCCAGTCGGCAGATTTAATCACATCCAGATTGTGTTCGATGATGATGACGGTGTTGCCCAGATCAACCAGCCGTTGCAACACATCCAGCAATTTGCGCACGTCTTCAAAGTGCAACCCAGTCGTCGGTTCGTCCAGAATGTAAACTGTCCGGCCAGTCGCGCGTTTGGACAATTCCTTGGCCAGCTTGATGCGTTGAGCTTCGCCGCCGGAAAGCGTGGTGGATGATTGCCCCAGGCTGACATATCCCAAACCGACTTCGTAAATGGTTTGCAGCTTCTGTTTGATCTGCGGGTGATTTTCCAGCAAGGGCAGCGCGTCTTCGACCGTGGTATCCAGCAGTTGAGAAATGTTCTTGCCCTGGTACCGCACATCCAGAGTTTCGCGGTTGTAACGCCCGCCTCTGCAAACTTCGCAAGTGACGTACACGTCCGGCAGAAAGTTCATCTCAATGCGTTTCAGCCCGTCGCCCTGACAGGTTTCGCAGCGCCCGCCTTTGACGTTGAACGAAAAGCGCCCGGGTTTGTACCCGCGTTCGCGCGATTCGGGCAGCATCGAATACAGTTCGCGAATGGGCGTGAACAATCCTGTGTACGTCGCCGGGTTCGAACGCGGCGTGCGGCCAATCGGCGATTGATCAATTTCGATGATCTTGTCTATATGCTCCAACCCTTCGATGGCGACGTGAGCGCCGGGTTCCGCCAGGCTGCGATAAATCTTCCGAGCCAGCGCGCGATACAGAATGTCTTCGACCAGAGTGGATTTGCCCGAACCGGAAACGCCCGTCACCACCGTCAACACTCCGAGCGGAAAGCTGGCGTCCACATTTCTCAAATTGTGTTCCGTCGCTCCGCGAACGGTGATGAATTTGCCATTCGGCGGACGGCGCTGTTTGGGAACTGCAATCTGCAAATCGCCAGAAATGTAACGCCCCGTGACCGACATTTTGTTGCTCGCGATTTCGTCGGGCTTGCCGATGGCAACGACTTCGCCGCCGTGCGTGCCCGCGCCCGGGCCTAAATCCACGACGTAATCGGCGCGGCGAATGGTTTCTTCGTCGTGTTCGACGACCAGAACCGTGTTGCCCAAATCGCGCAACGTCGCCAGCGTTTCCAACAGTTTTTGATTGTCGCGCGGATGCAAACCAATCGAGGGTTCGTCCAGCACGTACAGCACTCCGCGAAGCTGGGAACCAATTTGCGTGGCCAATCGAATGCGCTGACTTTCTCCGCCGGACAAACTGGAGGAGGGACGATCCAACGCCAGGTAGCCCAAACCAACCGAGTTCAGAAAGTTCAACCGGTCGCGGATTTCCTTCAAGACTCGGCCGGCGATCAAGTCTTCGCGGACGCTGAGGTTGATGTCGGCAAAAGCCGTGATCGCAGATTCAATCGGCAACCGGGAATACTCCGAGATGGATTTGTCGTTCAACCGAACTGCCAACGATTCTGGCCGCAGTCGCGCTCCGTTGCAGGCCGGACAAGCGACCGGCGAAATCAACGATTCCAGCGCCGAGCGAGATTCTTCATCGGAAGCGTTCGTTTGCAACCGCTTCATCGCGTCCAGCAAAAATGTCGTCGCCCCTTTCCATTCGGCTTTATATTTGTAATCGCCGTAACGAAACTCGACCTTTTCTTTCAGTCCGGAAAAGAACGCATCGCGGACTTTTTTCGGCAGCTTGGCAAAAGACGTTTCCACCGGTTGATCGAAATGACGCGCGACCGCCAGCAAGGCTTCTCGCAGGTAAGAATCCGTCGCTTTGTCTTCTTCTCCGACGAATTGCAGCTGGTTGATGGGAATGGAATCGTCGAGCACCAGCTTGCCCGGATCAATTTCGTAAGCGATGCCCAGCCCGTTGCATGCTTTGCACGCTCCATAGGCGGAGTTGAACGAGAACGAGCGCGGTTCCAGTTGAGCAATCGAAATCCCGCAAAACACGCACGCCATCTTTTCGGAATACATCCGCTCTTCGCCATCAACGACGGAAATCAAAACAATGCCGTCGGTCAGCCGGGTCGCCGTTCGCACGGATTCTTCCAGTCGTTGCGCAATGCCATCTTTGATCAGCAATCGATCCACGACGACTTCGATGGTGTGATTGCGACGCTTGTCCAGCTTGATGTCGTCATCCAGCGTCAACATCTCCCCGTCAATTCGCACGCGGTTGAAGCCGCTCTTTTGCAGCTTTTCCAATTCCTTTTTGAACTCGCCTTTGCGGCCACGAACGATGGGCGCCAGGATCATCACGCGCTGACCTTCGGGCAATTCCTTGACGCTTTGAATGATTTGATCGGTGGATTGGCGCGAAACCGGTTTGCCGCACTGATGGCAATGCGGTTGGCCTACTGACGAAAACAGCAACCGCAGGTAATCGTAAACTTCTGTCACCGTGCCGACAGTCGAACGCGGACTGCGGCCGGTCGTTTTCTGTTCGATGGAAATGGCCGGAGACAAGCCTTCAACCGCGTCCACATCCGGCTTTTCCAGTTGATCCAAAAACTGCCGAGCGTACGCCGACAACGATTCGACGTATCGCCGCTGCCCTTCGGCATAAATGGTGTCGAACGCCAGCGAAGATTTCCCCGACCCGCTGAGGCCCGTAATCACCGTCAACTGGTTGCGAGGGATTTCCAAGCTGATATTTTTCAGATTGTGCTGGCGCGCGCCACGCACTGTAATGCGATCAATAGCCATACAAAGTTACAGCGGTCAGCTACAGTCAGGATTTTGTGTTGTTGTTGAAACAGAGAGTCTAGCTGATGGGTCACGGGCTGGGCAAACTGCTGTTTCCAGCCAGATGATCTGCCGGAGTGTTCAAGTTCAGAAAGAATCTTTCTGCGCTATCAAGTTCGGCAATCTCAGAAAAAGGAATCACCCGAGTTGGCACTTCTTCAAACAGCCAATCCACTTTCAGCCGATCCGCCGCCAGCATTTTTTCAATGACAGGCAGACAAGCTTGATCATAAATCGCGGCAATCGGTTGCAGGCGACCTTCTTGATCAGTCGGAACTGTAATTGATGTTGGATGTTGGGTGTTGGATGTTGGATTAACGAAGTGGTGAGTCTTACAAAGAAACGAGAGGAATTCAGAAGTAAGGAACGGCAGGTCGCAGGCGAGGATCAGCGCCGCTTCGGTTTCGCCGCAGTGTTTTAACGCAGTATGAATGCCTCCGAGCGGGCCTTTGTGGTCGTGCAGATCAAACAGCAGCCGGGCATTCCACTTGGCGGCAAGTTCGCGGTATCGGTCAGCGTTCGGATTGGCTCGGTTGATGACGATGGAAAGGCTGGCGGCGACGGGGTCCGCCGCCGCCAACACCTGTTCAATCATTGGCTGGCCGTTGATTTCCAGCCAAGCCTTGTCCGTCCCCATCCGCGAGCTTCGCCCACCGGATTGAATGAACGCCTGAATTGCTGGCTTCAATTCAGCCATTATTGTTTCCGTTTGGGCGCTGAGGCCTTCGCGGACCGTGCGGGTTTCGACTCACTCTGACCTTTCGACCTGGGGGGAGTTCGTTTGCGCGATTTGGGAATGTCTAAAGTGATGGGAGCTTCGATCCAGGCCGCATACTTGCCAATGCTGCTTGCACCGTACGCAATATACATGCAGCCTTTTTCTTGAGTGCTGCTCAAATTGTGCGAGCCAGGAAACTTCTCATTCAGGTGCTTTTGGTCAATGCACGAGTTTCCCCATTCGGTCCCCGAAGAGTTCAGAATTATCCAGGCTCGCCGGTCATCATCCCAACCAATCAGTAACACGGCGTGATTGACTTCAAATTCGCTCTGGTTGTTAAACACATCATTTGGCGGGTGAAACGTGATTCCATATTGAATGAAATCTTCGTCTTTTCGAACCAGCACAGCCAACGGCCCAAAATTCAACAAGGCTGCCTTGAGATGCAAAATCTGTTCATCCGTCGTAGGCACAATATCCGGTTCCTCAAACACGAAATCCCACGCAAAAGCACGAATGCCGCCCAACTCCTTTTCTGTACAACGCCCTTTTTTACCGAGCAAACTTTTGGAATCGTCCACCACAAACCCTGATTCATTCACTTTCAACAATCGCGCGCCATATTTCATGAAATGCTGAAAAGCAGCGGCAGGAAATCCTCCGCTGCAATCGCCGCCCGAAACACAATCCAGACAGCCTTGAACATCCAGCGCGACTTGTGTGGTGGGCAATCCTCCAAACTCTGTGCTGATCTTGAACCGGCTGAGGTTGTACATAAGACGGCTTTCAAACGCAGCCGTAGCTGCAAATGCCCAACAACTGCCGCAGGCTCCTTGATCACGAGCTGGGCGAACAATCCCCAGTCCGCGCCAATCGAAAAATGAGAGCCGCGAAGCCAGCGATCCCGGAACGATTTCTTCTGTAATCTTAAACGGATTGACACCATCAAGATGGCCCTTGATTTGTTTCCAGATTATGTCGCCGGTCACAAAATTGCCGCCGGACTTTTCTGCTTCCAGGTGTCGTGCGGCCAATTCCTTTTCAAATTTTGCCATTCCGCGCCAACACGCATTCCTGATTTGTTGCAGAACCCGTTTATTGCGAGGCGGAATGTGAATTTCGCCCATGTCTTTCTTGATCCGTTTCAAAGCAGTGGCCCGCGCTGAAGATACTTTCGGATCAGGCGTCGCCATATTCAATCCTTTTGGGTAACGTGGCGGAGTAATCGTGACGTTCGACGGCGATGGATCATTTGCGTCGGTTGTGTCGGTGGCCACGCGAGTTCTTTGAGATTTACCTTTCATATCGCTCGCTCAAAAATAGTGCGGCAAGGGCACTCACAAGCGTCCTTACCGCATACCGATTGTTTCGTGTCCCTTTAATCTTCTGGAGGAGGAGGCGGCAAATTGCAATCCTGGTCTTGGTCAATGCACTCGTCCCCGCAAGGTTTCTTTCCGTTTTCACAACCAATCTTGTGCACGGGTTTCAATTTGTTGACGACCTTTGTCACGCACGCGACTTGAGACAGCTTGCCGGCTTTGGCGACAGCACCTTTGCCAACGGCATCACCATTCAAGGTCACCACTTTGCTTTTGACGCTGACATTGATGTGATTCAGGCGATCTTTAAACAGACTGTCAGCCCGTAACTTGGCATAAATCGCTTTCATCATAGCGGTGTCAGAACAATCTGCTGCAGGCGTCGCGGCACCTTGCGGATTATTAGCCATGGGACGCGCAGCCTTGGGCGTCGCCACCGCTCCCATAAACAAAACGAGTGCGAGAATTAGCGTCAATGCTAGTCCTTTGACAGGTATTTTTTTCAGCATACAAACTCCAAGAGGAAAATCGGCTAAGTTGATTTTGCCGACGAGGTTGATAACTCAACATCGAGCAAGTTGCAGTCTTCAGATCGAGGGCTGATTACTGCAATTTGCTCAGTCGCAGGATCGAACAGTAAAAATATGTATGCATTCGCTTGCTCAATTCATTAAGGCGTAAAGCCAGAGGGAAATCCGCCATTCAAAGTAAAAAACTATTTGCTCTAGCTACTGAAAATTCGTGATCGTGGAAAGCAGGCTATACCGGGATTGCTTTCCAAAATAAATCGCTTGTCCATCCGGCGACCAGGCGAGCGTGGAAAAGAACAGCCGCTGATCGTTGTTGCTGGTCACTTTTCTGGCGACGCCGCCCGTCACCGGCATCACCCACACGTTATCGTTACTCCCTTGATGCGAGACAAAGGCAATCTTTTGTTTATCGGACGATAAATAGACATTGTAAAAATACGTCATTGGGAGCGTCGCTACTTTATTCTGTGCGCCGGTTTCAGTTGAGACGCGATATAGATGAATTTCCTGAGGCTGTCCGGCCGTCGCGCCGACAAATTGAGCGACGTACACTTCGTGCCCATTTGCTGCCCACCCCAGCAATCGGTAACGCGAGGAATCTGCCTGAAAAAATTTCCGCGATGTTTGTTTATCTGGCTCAATCAACCATGCGCTGAAATCGGTTCGGCCTTGTTCGTTGGCTTTGTTTGGTTTTGCGGAAAATGCAATCAACTGTCCATTCGGTGACCACAATGGGCAAGCCACCACCAGATTTGGGTCCGCAAGATTGGTAACCTGTTTGTCGCTGGTTCCATCAGCGGAAACAATCCAGAAATTCCGGCTTCCAGCTCTGTCGGCGTAATACACAATGCGGCTGCCATCCGGTGCCCAGTCAAAGCTGCTGGTTTGACTGCGGTTGTAAGGCAGCAAACTGTAATCCACGCTGATCAATCCGTTTTTCGTTAATTGGGTAATGCCGCCGCCTGCTCCGTCCATCGCCCAAAGATTGGTGGCTTTATCCACGCGCCGCAAATAGGCCAGGCGTTTTCCATCGGGTGACCATTTTGGCAAAAAGCCTTCATCAGCAAGTTGGAAGGGAGCCTCTTTTGATCCATACACTTTGGACAAGATAACCCCGCGATTGATTTTATTTCCCTGACTTAAATTCTTGATTGCTTGATAAGCCACCTTCTTGCCATCTTTCGCGACATCGGGCCAAAGCTCTGCTTCAAGATCAGCGGCAAGAGCAAATTCTTCCCCAGTGGCCACGTTCACGCCCCACACATCGGATTCTTCCTTTGATGTGCCGTACAACAACTTTGATCCATCCGCCGAAACATCCAGGATCAGATTGTCATTATCGCCAAAGGTAATCTGTACCGGCAGATGACCGTACACATCGGCCACAAAGATCTGAAATGTGCCATCCACATTGGCGCTAAACAGAATTCGTTTGTTGTCGCTATGCCAAACCAGATTTCGGGCATCCGCAAAATCTTTGGCGATCTGTTTGGCAGAGCCTCCGGCAACAGGCACCACCCAAAGGCTATGATTTCGGCCTGAATCTGCCATGGCGTACGCAACCGTCTGCTCATCCGGCGAGATGCTGAGTGTACCTTGAACAATTGTTGCTGATGCAGGATTGGTCAACGGTTTGATCTGTCCCGATTTCACATCCAGCGCAAACAGAGTCTGTTTGGATTCGTAATACAGGGTAGCGCCATTTTTTGACCAGGATTTCAATTTCACGTCTCCTTCGCCAACGCTCAACTCCTTGATCCGGGTTGCTGGCCCTCCAAGTTGAGGCATGCGCCAGATGCCAGGCTTCCCTTCTTTCAATGAAAAGTAGGCAATTTCAAGCTGATCGGGAGCCCAAAGAGGCTGATCATTGCGAAACGAGTCATTGGTACTTTGGTGATCCTGTGTCGAAGCCGTCTGTTTGACCCAGATGTTTTTGCCTCCTCCCATCGTGGAAGAAAACGCAATCCATTTCGCATCTGGTGAAAACGCTCCGCTGCTGTAAATTTCGCCGGGTTCGCTCAACCATCGCGCGACTTCGGAATGTTTCAAAGACGGCAGCGGCGGAACATCCACGCGCCCACTACGCTTAAATGCAAACCACCAAATCGCCCCGCCCAATAAGATCAGCACCGGAATCGCCAGCAATATCTGTTTTAACGTCACTCGCGGAGCGGCCAACTGGCGAGTGACTTGCGAGAGAGGTTTTCTCGATGACGAATCCGTTTGGCTGTTTCTTTGACTTTGCCCCGAACGGTTCAAACGCGCGCTGACTTCGGATTCCTGTTTCAGATTTTGCAGGTCAATCTGCAAATCACGCGCAGTTTGGTAACGGTCGCGAGCGTCTTTGGCCAAAGCCTTGCGGACAATGCGCTCCAATTCTTCAGGCGTGTCGGGAGCAAAGTCCGATAGCGGTTCAGGTTCTTTGTTGATGATGGCGGCGATGACGTCGGCGGTGGTTTCTCCCGCAAAGAGCGGTTGTTTGGAAATCAATTCATACAGCACTACGCCAAGGCTAAAAATGTCTGTGCGCGCGTCTACTTCGCGGCCTCTCGCCTGTTCGGGCGACATGTACCGCAACGTGCCCAGAATCATTCCCGGCTGCGTTTTCACTTCGCGGGGCTGAGTCTGCGCTGCCGTATCAACCGAATCTTCGGGTAAAAATCGCCGGGCATCCAACTTCGCCAGGCCGAAATCCAGCACTTTCACCAAACCGTCGGGGCGAATCATGATGTTTTCCGGCTTGATGTCACGATGAATGATCCCTGCGTGATGAGCGGCATCCAACGCAGCAGCGGCCTGGCTGGCAATGTCCAGAGCTTTTTTCAAAGTCAGCTCTTCGTGCGCCAGCAATTGGCGCAACGTCTGGCCTTCGATAAATTCCGTAGCGATGAAATGAACTTTGCCTTGGGCGGTTTCGGCTTCGCTGATTTCGTGAATGGTAATGATGTTCGGATGATTCAACGCCGAAGCGGCTTTGGCTTCGCGAACAAATCTTTGCAGCCGGTCTTTGTCCGATGTGAATTGAACCGGCAGGAATTTCAGCGCAACGTTGCGATCCAGCTTGGTGTCCTGCGCCAGCCAGACTTCGCCCATGCCGCCGGCTCCGATGCGAGAGGTAATTCGATAATGACTGAATTCTTGCACTGGCAAGGTGAGCGTTTTTTCCAGCGCCAGCGCCTCTGCTTCCAATTCCATGGCATTTTGTTGC
>DAOMFR010000039.1:16827-29965 GCA_035429885.1 Blastocatellia bacterium | reverse complement strand
GAGCGTTTTTTCCAGCGCCAGCGCCTCTGCTTCCAATTCCATGGCATTTTGTTGCAGGAAATCGCCCGCGCGGTCATGCGCGGCCAGCATGGACCGAACTTCCTCTCCCAACGCTTCGTCACTGGCGCAAATGTGATCGAGAAAAGCCTCCCGCCGCCCTGAATCCAGTTCCAGAGCTTCGTAACAGAGCTTTTCAATTTGTTGCCAACGTTCTGGGGTCAACGTTTCTTATCCTTGGAGACAAAGTGTTCGAACCGCTACAGAATTATGCAGGAAATATGAATTAAGCGTGGTTAAAATCTATCATAGCTCAACTTAAACCTGCTATTGAACTTTAGTCCTAGGCAGTCTGATCTGAGAATCCCAGGTTGGCTTTGGTCTGATTGAGAAGAATCCGTAAGTTCGTTCACGGAAACCGACATGTTTTGAGCTTTTCGATTTCATAGGAGGCATTCGTGAAGGCGCCGACAAAAATTGCCGATATTGAGCAGGTTGCCGTGGCTATCATCGGTGGAGGGCCTGCGGGCGCAAGCACCGCTCTCGCTTTGGCTAAAAAGGGCGTCGCTGTGACGATGCTGGAACGCGATGAAAACGACCAAGAAAATCAAACACAGGATCAATCCGTCGAACCCAATGGTTGGAAGATCGGCGAAGGCTTGCCGCCGCTGGCGCGCCCACTGCTGAGTCAGCTTGGGGTGTGGGAACGCTTCATCGCCGACGGCCATTTGCCGTCTTACGGCAACTCAGCGGCTTGGGGAACGCCACAACTCTTGGATCACAGCTTCATCTTCGATCCGCACGGCCACGGATGGCATCTTGACCGGCGACGTTTTGACCGCATGCTGCGTTGCGCGGCAATTGATGCGGGCGCACGCCTCCGCGCTGGCGTGAGCATCGCAGAGTATCAACGCGAAACGGAAGGCTGGCGGCTAAAGTTGACTTTGGCAACCGGCGAGCAGCAATGCCTCAACGCCAACTTCATTGTGGATGCCAGTGGACGCGCAAGCTGGTTTGCACGACAACAAGGGGCACAGCGCCTCAATCTTGACCGGCTTGTCGGACTGGCGGCATTGCTCGCGCCTTCTCAAGTTTCAATGACAGAACCGGATCATAATTCTTTGACGATGGTCGAGGCGGTGGAAGACGGCTGGTGGTATGCCGCGCTGCTTGCGGATGGTCGCCTAGTGGCGGCTTATTTGAGCGACGGCGATCTGGCAACGACTAAAGCTGCGCGCACCCGCGAAGAGTGGTTGCAATTGATTGAAAGAACGACGCATCTATCGCATCGCTTGGCATCACACAATTACAGCATCCGGCTCGGGCCGCGCATTGCTTCCGCCAACAGTTCGCGCCTTGATCGCACGGCTGGCCCAAACTGGGTGGCGGTGGGTGATGCCGCAATAGCTTACGATCCGCTTTCATCGCAAGGCATACTCGCGGCAATTGAAACCGGCTTGCAGGCAGCCGCCGCCATTGAATCATCGTTGTGCGGCGATCAGTCCGCGCTGGCGCATTACGAACAGAGTCTCCACGATCGCTGGACGAAGTACCTCAAAAGCCTGCGATTTTTTTACGCCAGAGAAAAGCGCTGGCCGAACTCGACATTCTGGCAACGGCGCGCCTCCCTGGAGTAACAATTCGTTCACAGGGTTTTCCCTGTCCGCAAAGGTTTGGGTTAATAAACGGCTTGGTCTCCGGTCAAACGAAACGTCAGGCGCTTGTCTGCTCAATCCCATACAGCATTGCAGCTTTAAGAATATCAACGTTTATATTTCTTAGTGTCCTGAACTTGATGCAATACCCTGTTACGCTTGCCTTGCCGAGTGTTTTTCCATATGTCTCGGCCAAGTACTTCTTGTCTTTTATTCCCATTATGTAAACGGAGATTCCTGTTGTGTTTGCACTAATGCCAATCTGATAGAACTCTCTGGTTTTTCCATCGGCATACTTTATCGTCTGGGATCCATACCCGATGTTCGGGTTAGAAACCGTTTGACCTCTCTCGTCTTTGCCGTCCAGGAACCACAATTTGCAGCCTGGCATCAACCCCAGAATGATGGCATGCAGCTCTTGCATGTCACTTCGTTTTGGCTCTGGTTGAGCTGCAATATGGTCTTTGATTTGTTTCTGCACGTTCATATAAGGTTCCTTGGCCTGATCACCTGCCACAGAATCCGAGCCACCGAACAACCCATTAACTGTGCCGCGCCTGTAACATTAGCCGCAAGCACAACACTCGTTGGCGCGGCTACGGCTGAATAAATGCTAGGCGTCGCCAATCAGCAAGTCATGCAACATAGCCGCGTGCGCCATAAGGAAAGTCGGTGAGTTCGGTGTTGGACTTGTCGCTGTAGCCAAAGTACGCTCGAACCTCGGAAATCCGGCCTTCTCGCATTAAATACCATTCACTACCTCGCATCATTAGACGCAAATCTGTTCCTTCAGGCGTCCATTGGCAACTCCATTCGCTAACGACTTCATTGTCTTGAGCGATGAGGTGGTCAATCTTCCAGATGGGATTGAGGTGGATTTTGAACTTTCGCCAGTACTTCGCCAGGTGTTGTGCACCTCGAATTGGTTTAAATTGTTCGGGCAAGAAGTAGTGAATGACCTCCGGGTCAAGTGTACTGAGGAGATCTTCAAGGATTCCCGTATTGCATCCGTCGAAGTACTTCAGGACGACGGAGATGTTATGTTCCTCGACTGATGACATAGCACTTCCTTTGAGTGGTGGCGATGCTCTGCAACGCCTAACATGAATTAGACCGCCTTCGGTGTTTCCGATAATGGAAACAAGTTTCTACTATCGGAAAGTACTTTCTGCTACTGGAAACATCAGAATGCTTCCAGTAGCAGAAATCTTTTCTGGAGTGATGCGGTCGATCATCTCAAGTTTAACTACGTCATCCTGTACGAACTACAGGACATTCAATTGCTTGTCGGCTTAGTTAGTTGCAGGCTTCGAACAATCCGGCCATGCCTTGCCCGCCGCCGATGCACATTGTCACGACGCCGTACTTGGCCTTGCGGCGAAGCAGTTCGTTGCCGATGGTTCCGACCAGCCGCGAACCCGTCATGCCGAACGGATGGCCGATGGCAATTGACCCACCGTTGACGTTCAACTTGTCAGGATCAATGCCCAGAAAATCACGACAGTAAACGACTTGCACGGCGAAGGCTTCGTTCAGTTCCCACACGTCAATGTCGTTGACTGTCAGGCCGTGGCGTTTCAGAAGTTTGGGAATCGCGTAAATCGGGCCGATACCCATTTCGTCCGGCTCACAACCAGCGACGGCAAATCCGCGAAAGATCATTTTCGGTTTGACGCCCAGCGCTTCGGCGCGTTCGCGCGACATCAACAAGTTGATCGCTGCGCCATCGGAAAGCTGCGAAGAGTTTCCAGCGGTGACGCTTCCCTGCCCGCTGTCTTTGTCGAAGTGCGGTTTCAATGCCAGCAACCCTTCCAGCGTCGTGTCCGGGCGATTGCATTCGTCTTTGTCGCACAGGCGCTCTTCCTGGCTGACCACCTGGCCGTTCTGCTTATCCAAGATTCCCGCCATGACCTTCATCGGAGCGATCTCGCCTTTGAAAAATCCTTCGGCCTGAGCACGAGCGGTGCGCTGCTGGCTGCTGAGCGAATATTCGTCCTGCGCCTGTCGGCTGATGCCGTAGCGTTTGGCGACGATTTCCGCCGTGTCGCCCATCACCATGTAAATGCCCGGCTTCATTTCCTTGACCACCGGATGCGGATTGCTGTCGCGGCCCAACATCGTGATGCTTTCGACTCCGCCACCGATGGCGGCTTCCGCGCCTTCGACCATAATCTGATGCGCAGCCATCGCCACCGATTGCAGCCCCGACGAGCAAAACCGGTTGACCGTCGTCGCAGCGACCGACACCGGCAAGCCCGACAGCACCGAAGCGACACGCGCGATATTTGTTCCTTGCGCGCCGCACGGATACCCTGCACCGATGATGACGTCTTCGATTTCCGCCGGATCAAGCTGCGGCGTTTTGGCCAACACGTCCTTGATGCAATGCGCCAGCATGTCGGCAGGAAGAGTCAAGTTGAACGACCCGCGAAACGATTTGGCCAGCGCCGTGCGCGAACTGGCGACAACAACTGCTTCTCTCATTTGAAGATTCCTTTCCAGAATTGAAGGTCAAATCCACGAAGGCACACGAAGCAGCGCGAAGAACAAAACCAAGTCGAATTGAGATCTTTTAGACAGGATTTACAGGATTCGACAAGATGAAAAACCGTACTGAACAGGCCACGATCAATCCTGTCCATCTTGTAAATCCTGTCTATTTTCTTCGTGAATCTTCGTGTGACTTCGTGGAGAAAGTTTTATTTCAATAGACCGCCCATCGCGATCTTGCAAATTTCTTCAGCGACTTGCTCGCGCGACAGTTTGCCGTCCGGGCGGAACCAGCGCGCCAACCACATAATCATTCCCAGCAAGCTGAACGCCGCCGCCGTCACATCAATGTCTTTCAGTTTGCCGTCGGCTTGTAACTGTTCCAGCGCCGAACGAATCAGATCAACGTACACCCGTTTTCGCTGACGCAACTTGCGGCGATGAGCGGGCGACAAACCCAGTTCCTCTTCGACCAGAATTGTCACAGGGCTGTGACCGTCATCGGTGCTGCTGCGAGCGATCAACATCGAATGATTGGTGATGATGAACCGCAACCGTTGTTCAGCATCGGCAACTTCGCGTGCCGGGTTAATGACCGCAGCTTCCAGCGTATCCATCCCGTAGCTCATAATTGCAAAAAGCAATTCTTTTTTGCTGGGGATGAAGTGGTACACACCCGCTTTGGTAATGCCGACGGCTTCGGCAATGTCGCTCATCGAAGTGGCGTCGAACCCGCGCTCGCAAATCATCTGCGCGGCGACCGAGTAAATCTGATCCGTGCGTTCGGAACCACTCAACCGGGTTTGTTTCTTGCCATTCTTCATCGCTAAGACTTAACTGACCGACCGGTAAGCAAGTTATCACGCAGCCAGATAAACCGTCAATTTTTGGCAGAGAGGTCAAATCGCATGCCGTCTTTGGCCAGCACGACTTTGCCTTTGAAAATGTCGGCGACTCCGCGCAGGAACATCTGTTCAGTCACAGGAGGATTCAACGGCGGAACCATGTGTGTGAACACCAGAGTTTCGACTTTGGCTTCGTTGGCGATTTCGGCGGCCTCGGCGGGGCTGGCGTGATACGTCAAAATGTCTCGGATCAGCTTGGCTCGGCGTTTGTCGCCGGAACGGTCGGCGTTGCCAGCGGCCATTGTCATTACGTCTTTTGCCAGCACATCGTGAATCAACAAATCGGCTCCGGCGGTGTGTTTAGCCAGATTCATGCTTTTTGCGGTGTCCCCCGAAACGACGACGCTGCGGCCTTTGTAATCCAGCCGATAGCCGTAAGCTGGTTTAACCGGACTGTGTTCAACATTGAATGCAGTTACTTTCAACCCGTTGCGTTCGAAAACGACGGCAGCTTCGGTGTCGCTTTTCAACTTCACTTCACGAGCAACGGCTCCTGCAGCAGCGCGCGGCAACATTGTTTCGGTGTGATGCGCGATCCGGTATTCAACATCCTGGCTATAAGCCTGAGCAAAACCTGCGACAACTTTTTCAACGCCCGGAGGACCAAAAACTTCCAGCGGTTTGGCGCGACCGGCCAACCACGTTTGCGTCACGGCTTCACCCAAATCTCCGATGTGGTCAGAATGAAAATGCGTCAATAACACTGCGCTGACCGCTGCCGTTGGAATGCGATTAACCGCAACTTGTCGCCACGATCCCGGCCCAACATCTATCAGAACCACTTCGCCAGCGGCAATAACCGCGACACAGGCCGAGGCTCGTGTTGCGTCCGCCAGCGGCGACCCTGTTCCACACATCACCACATGCAATTGCCCATCGCCGAGCATCGCCGTATCGGCTTGCTGTTGCGCGAACACCAACACCGCCGTCAAAAACAAACTGACGACAATCAAAACTGCCAGAAGTTTTTTTGTCATCGAAGTTTCCTTATTTCAGTTTCGTTGTTTGAGTTTAGCGACAAACTCCGTCGCCATTTTTTGATGCTCTTCAGACTGCAACCGTTCGCGAATGGCTTTGCCCATGCGCCGAAAAGCCGTTTGCGTGTCCACATCAATCAGCTCGCGTGTCAGTCGTTTGGTTTCAAACAACGCCTGGCGCGGTCGAGCGGCCAGAGTTTCAGCCAACGACATCGTGCTGTTGAGCAATTGTTCGGAATCGCAAACGTGATTGACCAAACCGATGCGATGCGCTTCGTTGGAATGAATGATTTCGCCGGTCATGGCCAATTCCTTGGCACGCCCCAGGCCAATAATTTTGTACAGAGGAAAAATCATCTGCGTCAGGCCAAGCAGAATTTCCGTCTGGGCAAACGTCGCTTCCGGCGAACACAATCTGAAATCACACATCACAGCCAGATCAAATCCACCCGCGATTGCCGGGCCGTTGATGGCGGCAATCACCGGCTGGGGTTGCGTGTAAATGCGCTGGAACATGGCAAAGACGTTTTCCAGGTAGACAATCTTTTCTTCAAATGAGGCTTCCAGCACAAAGCTCAGATCAAGCCCGGCGCAAAAGCTTTTGCCCGCGCCAGTAAGAATTACGGCATTCACTTCAGAGCTTTCTGCGGCTTCTTCCAGCTTGGCAGTCAACTTCGCAATCAAATCCGGGTGAAGCGCATTCCGCTTTTCAGGGCGATCAAGCGTCAGCAGCAACACTGCCCCGCGCTGTTCAGTAATAAGCATCGAAACTTCTCCGTTTGAGGCGCAGACTTGGCTAAACCAACGGCTATGCTACAATCCGCGACTTAATCTGTCAGGCCGATTTCAGCCTGCAATACATTTTTAGGGTGTGCAGTAATTAAAAATGAGCTGGTTTCGGAACCGGCCACCAATCGCTGACCACCAACGACCAATTTATGATTCAAACTGTCAGAGGAACCAGAGACATTTTGCCCGGCGACATACCGTTGTGGCATCGCATTGAGTCCGTCGCGCGCGAAGCGTTTCGCCGTTACGGCTTTCGCGAAATCCGCACGCCCATTTTTGAAAAGACGGAATTGTTTGCTCGCGGCGTGGGCGAAGCAACCGACATTGTTCACAAGGAAATGTACACCTTCACAGATCGAGCCCGGCAGGACAGCGAAGGCGAATCCTTGACCTTGCGGCCAGAAAACACTGCGTCCGTCGTGCGGGCTTACATTCAGCACAAAATGTTCGCTGATAAATCTCCCGGCGAATTGACCAAACTGTATTACGTCGGCCCGATGTTTCGCCGCGAACGCCCGCAAGCCGGGCGTTATCGCCAGTTTTATCAGATCGGCGTCGAAGTGATGGGATCAAGCGACGATCCGGCCATCGAAGCCGAAGTGATGGAAATGCTCGACTGGTTTTTGAAAGAACTGAAAATCACCAGCACCACCTTGCTCATCAATTCAGTTGGCGAACCTGCCAGTCGAGCAGCTTACCTTGAAACCTTGCGCGAAGCGATTCGCCCGAATTTGGACAAGCTGTGCGCCGATTGCCATCACAGGTTTGAAACCAACGCGCTGCGCGTGTTCGACTGCAAAAACGAAAGCTGTCAGGCAGTCATCAAAGAATTGCCGACGATCACAGAATCGTTGGATGAAGCGTCGCGGCAGCACTTTGAGCAGTTCAAAGCGCATCTGGACGCACGCGACATCGCTTACACGGTGAACCCGCGAATGGTGCGCGGGTTGGATTATTACACCCGGACTGCGTTTGAAATCGTAGGTCACGACGGCCTGGGCGCGCAGAACACGCTGGTCGGCGGGGGCCGGTACGACGGATTATCTGAAACCATCGGCGGACCTCCGACCAAAGGCTTCGGGTTTGCATTCGGTCTGGACCGAATGGTGATGGCGTTGCCGGACAGCGAAGCAGAAAGCTTGCGAACGGCTGATGCGCCGGATGTGTTCATCGTGTTTTTGGGCGAAGCGGCTCGCGCGCATTCGTTCACGCTGGCACAGAAGCTCCGCGCCAGTGGCATCGCCGTGGCAATGGAATTCGAAGACCGCAAGATGAAAAAAGCAATGGCCGCCGCAGATAAAGCTCGTGCCAAGTACGCACTGATTATCGGCGACAACGAAGTCGCCACCGAAAAGTACGCCTTGAAGAATTTGAAAACCGGCGAACAGGAATCGCTGACGCTGGACGAAATCATTTTGAAGCTATCTTAAAGATCAGCCACAGAGCCACAGAGAACACGGAGCGACAACTTTCTCCCTGCTCTCTGTGGCTCCGTGGCCAACCAATCAAAGCGGGAAAGAACAATGTTGGATCATCTTGGACAAACGAAACGCACTCATAACTGCGGCGAGCTTCGCCGTGAGCATACCGGGCAAACAGTCACGTTGATGGGCTGGGTCAATTCGCGGCGCGACCACGGGCCGTTGCTCTTCGTTCACTTGCGCGATCGCGAAGGCATCACTCAAGTTGTGTTTGACGCTGAACGTTCCGCCGACGCGCACGCCAAAGCCAAAGAAGCTCGCGGTGAATACGTGCTGGCCATCACAGGCAAATGCGTGCTGCGCGAAGAAAGCAATTTCAATCCGAATATGGCTTCGGGCGAAATCGAAATCATTGCTGAAGACATCAAAATCCTGAACGATTCGCGCACTCCGCCATTTCAAATCGAACGCTGCGACGCTTCGGAAGATGTGCGGCTGAAATACCGCTATCTGGATTTGCGCCGGCCAGAAATGCAGAAAAACTTCCGGCTGCGCCATCAACTGGCATTCACGACTCGGCGCGTGCTGGACGAGCATGGCTTCTTTGAAATCGAAACGCCGATCCTGACCAAATCCACGCCCGAAGGCGCGCGCGATTACCTGGTTCCGTCACGCACGATGCCCGGCAAGTTTTTCGCGTTGCCGCAATCTCCGCAGTTGTTCAAACAGTTGCTGATGATTTCCGGCTACGAACGCTATTTCCAGATCGCGCGCTGTTTCCGCGACGAAGATTTGCGCGCCGACCGCCAGCCGGAATTCACACAAATTGACATCGAAATGAGCTTCGTCCAGCCGGACGATGTGTTCAACGTCATCGAACCGTTGATCGTTGAATGTTTCAAAGTCGCCGGGTACGAAGCTCCCGCGCGTCCGTTTCAGCGAATGAGTTATAACGACGCAATGAACCGGTTCGGCTCCGACAAACCTGACTTGCGGTTCGGCATGGAATTTATTGACCTGACTTCGCAGTTTGAAGGCGGCCCGTTCCCGGTGTTTGCCGATGCCATCAAAAAAGGCGGCGTGGTCAAATCCATCGTCGTTCCCGGTGCAGCCACCTGGTCGCGCAAACAGTACGACGACATCATTGAACACGCGAAAAAGTTCGGCGCGGGCGGCCTGGCGTACATTCAAGTGCTGGAAAGCGAAAACAAATCGGCGCTGACCAAAACGATGGGCGCGGACGGCGTTGCCAAAGTTGTCGAAGCTGCTGGCGCCAAAGTCGGCGATTCGATTTTGATGATGTGCGCCAAATGGGAAAAGGCTTGCGATGTATTGGGCGAAGTCCGTTTGGAAGTCGGGCGTCGCGAAAAACTGATCAACGAAGACGACAACCGTTTGCTGTGGGTGACTGAATTCCCGATGTTTGAATATCACGAAGAAGACAAACGCTGGTACGCCAAACATCACCCGTTCACTTCGCCCCGCGACGAAGACGTTGAAAAGCTGAGCGGCGGCGATTTGGGTTCGGTTTACGCCAAAGCCTACGATCTGGTGCTGAACGGCAAAGAGCTTGGCGGCGGCTCGGTTCGTATTCATCGTTCGGACGTGCAAGCGACCGTGTTCAAAGCCCTGGGCTTGAGTGAAGAAGAAGCACGCGAAAAATTCGGCTTCTTCCTGGATGCGCTGAGTTACGGAACGCCTCCGCACGGCGGCATTGCGTTGGGTCTGGATCGTCTGGTGATGTTGCTGGCCAAGGCGACTTCGCTGCGCGATGTGATCGCCTTCCCGAAAGTCTCGACCGCGTCGGATATGATGACCGACAGCCCCAGCGAAGTCGCTCCAGCGCAATTGGCTGAATTGAAGATCAAAACGTTGGTGTAAAAAGATGCTGGATGTTGGGTGTTAGATGTTGGGGCTTTGCCACAGGGCAAGTTTAGGAAATGTGATTAGGGTTGCCAGGAGAGGTCGCATTTCAAATCGGCTACCTACCGAGCCAAAGTATTTTCACACCAGAGAACCAATGGATGAAGTAGGCCGGATGCTAAACGGCCTACTTCGCTCCCTCCAAACTTAAGCATCCTCTTTCCCTAGCACCTAACATCCAGCACCCTGCACCTACTCTTCAGAATTTGAAAACGATGCCAACCGCGATGTTCACATTGTGTTGGCGTTTATCAAAAAAAGGTGCGGTGAATTTCGGCTTGCCGGTGATGAAATCGCGGACTTCGCCGCGAATGGCAAAGACGCTGGCCAAGTTCAAATCCACGCCTCCTCCGTAATCAAAAGCCCAGGTTGTATTTGCAGTATCGCCCTGGACGTTTTGGCCAGAGGACGTTTGCGCGTCGCCGGAATAACGCCCCATTCCCAGCCCAGCCGCGACATACGGCGAAACGCCTCCGCCGGGAAAGAGCACTCCTTTGAACCCTGGTGTAAAAAAGAGCGTTGAATAACTGTTCGGTAACACGAAGTTCGTCACTTTGATTTTGGTGCTGGGCGCGCCTGCCACCAACAATTCGCCGTACAAGGCCGCGACTTTTCCGTCAATGAAGCGGCGACCGTATGTGATTTCGTAAGACACCGCTCCATCAAAGGCAGCTTTGATGGATTGCGTGCTTGAAATTCCTTTGTCGCCCGTTTTCAACCGGCCGACCAGAATCGAAATCTCCCGTTCTTGAGCGTTTGCAACGATAGCAGTGCCAACCAAAACCAGCAGCACCGCGAACCAATTTCTTATGTGGATCAGCTTCATCGTGAAATCCCTCCTTAATCGTTTTTGGCAACGATCTGTTTGTATTTTCTGCAAAGGGGTTAGTTGAGGCCGGTTGTGTCATCAATCGGCGTTCAATTATCATCCGCTTGGTTTTAATTTCAAACTCGAACTCAACAACGCGACAAACTGGTTCCCACTTCCGCAATGTCAAAGATTCACGTCCTGCCTGACAGTCTGGCTAACAAAATCGCCGCTGGCGAAGTCGTCGAACGTCCGGCGTCCATCGTCAAAGAACTGATCGAAAATTCGATTGATGCCGGAGCCAACAGCATTGAAGTCGCCGTCGAATCCGGCGGGCGCCGCTTGATTCGCATCAGCGACACCGGCGAAGGCATGAATCGCGACGACGCAATCCTGGCATTTGAACGCCACGCCACCAGCAAGTTGAAAACCGCCGAAGACCTGGAAACCATTCTCACACTCGGTTTTCGCGGCGAAGCGCTGGCTTCGATTGCTTCGGTAGCTAAAGTGCGGCTGCGAACGCAAACTGCCAGCGACATCGTCGGCACCGAAGTCGAAATCAGCGGCGGACGAATGCTCAATGTCCGCGACATCGCCTTCACGCCGGGCGCGGAATTTGAAATCCGCGACCTGTTTTTCAATGTCCCGGCTAGACGCAAATTCCTGAAATCCGAAGCAACTGAAAGTTTCCACATCGCCAATCTGGTGACGCATTACGCGCTGGCCAATCCGCACCTGTCGTTCAAGTTGCTGAACAACAATCGCGAAAGCATTCGCACGACGCCCGCCGCCGATTTGCGCGAGCGCGCTTACCAGTTGTTCGGCGGGGATTTCATCAACGGATTAATTGAGGTCGGCGGAGAATCCGGCGAAATGCGCGTGCGCGGGTTTGTGTCGTCACCATCGGCGACGCGCACGACCAAAGACAGCCAGTACTTTTTCATCAATGGCCGTTACGTCCGCGACAAAGTCATCAGCCGAGCTTTGATCGAAGCTTATCGAGCGATGATTCCTTCGGGCGTTTATCCGTCCGCGATGCTGTTTATCGAAATGCCTCCGCATGAAGTGGACGTCAACGTCCATCCGGCCAAAACCGAAGTCCGATTCGTGCGCGGCACGATTGTTCACGATTTGATCCGCGATGCCGTGCGCGCCGCTATTGGTTCATCCAAAGCCGCCGTTACCTTGTTTGCCAAACCTGAGTCTGAACCTGCTCTTTCATCGGCTGAAGCATTTCCTTCGCACGCTCTTCAGGAAAGCAAAAGGCAGGACGGCAGTTGGAGCAATAGGCCTGTGCAGATTTCACGCGAAGAACTGCGTGAGGCTTTCAAGATTCAAGCGCCACCGCCTCAACAATCCAAAATTGATTTGAGTGGTGAGGAGTCAATTGCTGAAACTGAGCCAGTCAGTGCCGCAACCGGCAGGGAGCAAATTGGTCTGGAAACGCCAACTGCTGAAACTCAGTCAATCGCCGAACCGCAAGCGGCAACCGAACCGGACCCGATTCAGCTTTACGGTCATCGCCTGGGCTGTTTGGGCGGAAAAGCCCCTGACTCAAACTCGCAACTCAAACCGGCGCAAAGCCTGACGTTGATTGCTGACGAAGTTAATCCGCTGGGCCAGATGCACAACAGCTTCATCATCGCCACTGACCGAACCGGACTGCTGTTAATTGACCAGCACGTCGCCCACGAACGCATCTTGTTTGAACAACACTGGAATGCCCTGCGACGGAAGAAAGTTGAAACACAGCGATTGCTGATTCCCGAAACACTGGATTTGTCACCGGCCCAGACAACCGCCTTTGATCAGGTGTTGCCGGAGCTTGAAGAAAATGGATTCGAACTTGGCCGTTTGTCTGGCCGCACCGTCGCCATCAAAGCCATTCCCGCAATGCTTGGCGCGGGCGTCGCTCGCACTTTGTTGTTGGAATTGCTGGACGCGATTGAAGACAGCCGACGCGGATTGTCGTTGGATGAAATTCGCGCAGAAATCGCCGCCAGCCTGGCTTGCCGTGCAGCAGTGAAAATCAATATGACTTTGGCTCCAGAAAAAATGCGCTGGCTGATTGATGAATTAATGAAGAAGGAAAATCCGGCAACCTGCCCTCACGGTCGCCCGATCATTTTGCGAATCACCGCCCGCGAAATCGAAAAAGGCTTTCAGCGAACTT
>DAOMFR010000039.1:13836-16727 GCA_035429885.1 Blastocatellia bacterium | reverse complement strand
GCCATCAAACTGCCCGAGGTGCGAAAGTACATCACCCCCTGAGAAATCGCAGGCGTCGCCAGACAAGGCTCACCAAGATTGTTTTTGGCCAGGACTTCCAATTTCGGTCCGGCTTTCAAAACGTAAACGACGCCGTCTTCTGTTGGGCAGTAGATTTTTCCATCTGCCGCAACCAACGAAGATGAACACACAGCATCAGTTCCCAGCCGTTCTTCAAACATCTTTTCACCGGTCTTGAAGTCGTAACAGCGCAGCAACCCGTTGTAATTCGCCACGTACAAATAGCCGCCATACATCACCGGAGTGGAAATGTACGCTCCGCCGTTGGGCGCGCTCCAGGCGACACCTTCGTTGCTGGTCACGCCGTCGGTCAGCGAAATGTCCCCCGTCGCCGAAGGCCGCACGGCAAACAGCGGCGTTTTGCCTCCGTGAGCATTGGTCAGCACGATCAATCCATCGGCGACAAATGGCATAGGCACTGGAATGTCTCCGCCGCCTTTGAGCCGCCAAAGCTCTTTGCCGGTTTCCAGATCATACGAAGCGATGTACGGATAACCGTTGGCGACGATTTGCGTGCGCGCGCTGTCAGTGTGAATCAACGGCGTTCCCCAACTGTTTTCGCAAACTCCTTTACGCGAAGTCCGCCAAAGTTCCTTACCGTCTTCCAAACTCAGCGCGGCGATGAACGGGTCTTTGGGATCGTCGCATTGCACGACGATTCGATCTTTGTGTAGAGCCGGGGAGCTGCTGAATCCCCAGGCGACGCTGCGCCAGGTGACGTTGATGCGTCCCAGGTCTTTTTGCCAGAGCAGCTTGCCTTTCATATCCAGGCAATACAGCCCGTCCGCGCCGAAAAATCCCACCAACCGTTTGCCGTCCGTGACCAATGTCGTGTTCGCATGCGACGCTTTTTCGTGGCGCACCGTCGAAGGTTTAGCATCACGAATCATCCGCTCCCATTTCAGTTTGCCGTTTTTCTTTTCGAAACACTGAATCAGCCAACGCTGTTCGTCATCATCTTTGGCCGGTTTGATGTCGCCGTACAGTCCAATGCGCAACGACGGTTTGCCAGTTTTCGGAACTGCCGTCGCCAGATAGATTCGATCCTTCCAGATGATCGGGCTGGAATGTCCCAAGCCCGGAACTTCGGTGCGCCATATCACCCCATCCAGCTTGCCAGTGGTCGCGTCCACGTTCCAGTTCGCGCGAGTCGGAAAGCCGTCGGCAATGCCTTGCCCGGCGGGGCCGCGAAACTGGGGCCAGTTCTGTTCCGGTTTGAACGTCATCGAAGCTGCCGGTAACGCCAGCAGCGAAGTCGCCAGAAATGATCTTCTAGTAAATAACACTGACTTCTCCTTGTTTTGATCGGCTTTGTTTTACTGCAAACGTCCAGCATTCAGCTCAAGCCGAGAGCTTTATAGCAAACGATATTATGGCGTCACTTTGGGCAACGCTTTTCGCCTCTTCCCACGAGAAACGGTTAAAGTCTCGTCCTTGTCCACAGTTTCAGTTCGCGCGGCGCGGGGTCGGGTGCGATGAGTTTCGTCGTTTTCGACTTCGATATCCTGGTTCTTCTTGCGACCAAGCGTTTGTTGCGACTGATTATTCAGTTGAGAGCGACGTTTCCCTTTGTGTCCGACTTCGTGCGTAGCCGTGTCGCCCAAATTCGCCGCTTTGCGATTTTTCACGCCTACACCCGAACCTCCGCCCAGAGCGGTTGAGCCAAACTGACGGCGTGGCGCGCGCCTCTGTTCCTGTCCCCAAGCCGTGCCGATCAAACTGAATGTCAAAATTGCGACTGCGAAGATTGTCTTTTTCATCAAGCCTCCTGGGTTAAAAAACTTCGTTCCTCTCGTTCGCTCCATAGTGCAACGAGGAGCATGGATGTATCAGGCAACTTTCTGTTTTTTTGGCCCCTACCCTAATCCCTGTTGGAATCGTCCGATCAATGCAGTAGTCACCAATGAACATGGCGTTGAATCACTATTTGTTAACTGCACCGCTTGTCAGGGACGATATTCGCGTTCGAGGTTCGCTTTAATTTCAGATTCGCTGAACCACGCGCGTTTGTACTGATGATTGGCGAACAGCGGCAATTGATCAACGCTGTGTTTCGATTTCAGGTTCGATGTTTGCCCATAAGCCAGCACGGAATATGCGACAATCGGCTTCGTAAATTCCACGGCCATCACCCAGCCATCGCCACCGCCAACCATGGGCTGATCTTTGGCAACTGTGCCGATGATGCGTTTGCCATTGGGTTGCGCAACGGTTCCGATCACGCGGAACAATCCGTAATCGCCGCTTGCGCCATCGGCGGGGATTTCCAGATCGCCGATGCGGAAGCGATTGATTTCGCCCCACGCCGCTCTTTCTCCGCCCCAGGGCGAATCGGCAACGCGCCAATTTTTGCGCATCCAGCGAACAGCTTCCTCCAGATGCTGCAACGCCAGTTTCGTGTCAGCAATGCCCGACGGAGTTTTCGCCGGATTGTTCATATCCCACGGCACGGCAAACGGTTCTTTGAGCGCCACGCGATACGTGTCCCAGAACCGCTGAAACAACGAACCTCCACGACTGTCATCCGACGTGCTGTTGTCCCAAAGTTCGAGCATAAATAACGCTTGCTGCAATTCCTCCGAAGGCTTTGTTGTAGCTTTGATCGCTTTGATGAGGTCAGGTTTGACGCGGTCAGCGAGCAGCATGGCAGTGTTGTATTTCAGCCGCCGCACATCTTCGAATGAAAACTTCGACTTGCTTTCGAGCATCTGCAACGACATCTGCGATCGCAAACTGAGCGTGCCGCCTGTTTCAAAGTACGAAGGGAATTTCTTCGCATCAATCTGATCACGAAGCGACGTCCACCACGGCGCGCTGTTGCAGTTTTGCAA
>DAOMFR010000039.1:3413-13736 GCA_035429885.1 Blastocatellia bacterium | reverse complement strand
CATCAATCTGATCACGAAGCGACGTCCACCACGGCGCGCTGTTGCAGTTTTGCAAATAGCCGCCTTTTGGATTCAGCAACTGCGGCAGCGTTTCCATCGGGTGCAGCTTCGTCCAGACGTACTTTCCGGTGTCGCCCGGCACGTCCAAGCGATAATCTGTGCCGTCGTCCACGCGCTGCGGCATCATTCCACACCACAGATAAAACGTGTTGCCGTCAACATCGGCGTAAGTCAGATTGAACATCGGCAGCAGGTTCATTTTCAGCGCTGCGCGAAACTCCTGCCAATTGCGCGCCTTGCCCATCGCGTACCACTGCTCGAAGAAACGCACTTCTTCCAGGATCGAATTCTTGATCGCAAACGCTTTGCCCGAAGTTTGATGAACGATGGGACCAAGGTGCGAATAGATGAATTCGCGCGTTTCGGATTTCAGCGAGCCGTTCGCTTGTCTGACTTCGACCGTGAACGCTTTTTTGACGAGCGGCATTGGCTTGCCGTCAAAAACATACTGTCCCGCATTGCTCGACTCTAGTTTTAGTGCGTAGACATCTTCGGAATCAATGTTATTGACCGTGTGCGTCCAACCGAGCGTGTCGTTGAAGCCATGTCGCAGTACGGGCAATCCGGCGTATGTTGTGCCGAACAAATTGATTTTGCCCGGTACAGTGATATGCGCTTCCCAATACAACACCGACCAGGGCTGATGCGGATTGCCCAGCAGAATCGGCTTGCCTGAAGTGGTGCGCGATCCACTGATCGCCCACATATTCGAACCTTCCATCTCCTCTTCCTCGCGGGGCGGAGCTTCAGGCGAAACAGATTGCGTTGCGTATTTCTGCTTGATCTGGCCGATCAAATTGCCGCGATTGAATGTGAAGCGAAAGACTTCCTGCCGCGAGCGCGCCAGCACGTCCACACCATCGAACGCCGGAATCCACGACGGCAGCGAATTGCGATTCTTCTCGACGTAGCGATTGAAGCCCGCCGCAAAGGCATGGTGAATCTGCTGCATCAGCGGGCTGAGCTTGCCGAAATTCTTCTGCGCGATTTCGTGAATGCCATAACGCTTCGACTCGAAATCGGTTTCGACGCCCGCGCCGGTGTACTTCGCCTCTTCGCCGCGCGCGCTTAAGAAGCGGCGGGCAATTTCGACGCAATGATCTTCAGCCTGCGCGTAACCCATTGCGAACGCGGCGGCGTCTTCGGTCTCGGCCAGAATATGCGGCACGCCAAAAGTGTCGCGCCGAATTACGGCTTGTTCCGCCAGCGTCTTTTTCGCGGCACCGGTGTTGAAGTGACTTAGTGGCGTTACTGCGATGAGCGTCGCCGTCAACGCCAGCAAGCAAGCGAATGAAAGAATACGCTTTTGCATAATGCGCCTCCTATGTGGTGGTTTTCAGAAGTTTACCGCCCAGAATCGCCATTGGAAGCAGCAGCGCCGTAAAGACAACGTGATACCAAATGGGAACGTGCTGCCATGACATAACCGCCTTCAGTAACCCGAAGGCCAACAGCAGAAAGCCGAGGAAGAGCGGCGCGCGCCTGTTTTTACCGGCGACCAGCGCGGCCAGCAAGCCGGCTATCAGCGAAGCGATTGCGCCGCAGACACAATGCGTAAGCAGAAACTTCGTGTCGGGATTGAACTGACCGCCTTCGGTAAGAGCCAGTTCAAACGCGCGTTGTTGCGCCCCGAACCACTCCGGCCAAAGGGCTGAAAGAACCTTCTCGCTTCCGAACCAAACGATAATCCAGGCAAAAAATCCGGCAATGACGCTCAAGACGATTCGTAGCATAAATTTTCCCCCTATATCTGCTCATCGCTGAATGCGGTTATTTCGCCTTTGCCAGATTGGCCACGATGTCGAAATGGAAGCGAACGAATTTGTGCAGAGCTTCTTCCAAAATGCGTTCCTGGTCGCTGTGCGCGCCGAAGCCTTTCGGGCCGTCCTCGCTGTCGGTCATTGGGCCTACGCCATAACACTCAACGCCTTTTGATCGCAAATAAGCCATATCGGTCGCGCCCGTGCTCATCGTTGGCAAAGTCACCGTGTTGTAATGCTGTTTGACGGCGGCTTCCAGCACGCGGAAGGCTTCGGCGTCAATCCGCGAAGGCCGCGCTCCGGGGCGAGTGTTGCGTTCGTTTCTGGCAACCGTCACCGCCGGGTCGCTGATGACCTTACGAATTTCGGCCAGCAGGGTTTCCATGTTTTCATCCGGCAGCGCTCGTACGTCCAGCGTGGCTTCGGCTTCCGAAGGAATCACGTTCACCTGATAACCGCCCTTGATGATGTTCGGCGAAATCGAAGTCCGCAGCATGGAATGATGGCGCGGTTCGTTGACGGCAAAGTATTCCTGAATCGCGGCGGTCATTTCGGGGTTGGCGACATTGCGATAACGGGCGGCTTCTTCGGGAGAGCTAATCGCGGCCAAGCGCTCGAAGTACGCCTTGGTTGTATCGTTCAACCGCATTGGCGTTGACCACGCGGAAAGCTTGGTGATGGCTTGGGACAGGTGAACGACAGCGTTCGTTCGCAGCGGAACCGATCCGTGACCGGCAGGGCCGCGCGAAGTCAGCGTCACTCCGTAAGGAATCTTTTCTGAAGTCTGCACCGTGGCGAATTTGATTTTGCCGCCGGTTCGCGTCACTCCGCCGCCTTCGGCAAAGCAAAACTCAGCATCAATTTCCGGCCAGTGGTTTTGCACCATGTACGCGATGCCGAATTGCGTGCTGGCTTCTTCGCCCGCTTCGGCCAAAAAGATCACGTCACGATCCAAAGGCACGTTCATTCGTTTTAACAACAACATCACCATCAAACCTGCGGTAGCATTGTCTTTGTCATCCACCGTGCCTCGTCCGTAAACGTAGCCGCCTTCGCGCGTCGCCGAAAATGGCGGATGCGTCCATTTCGCCGGATCCACTTTGACAACATCTGTGTGCCCCATAATCAGCACCGGACGTTTTTTGCCGCTGCCTCGCAATCGGGCAACAAGGTTGGGCCGCTTCGGATCAAGCGCAAAGATTTTGGTTTCGATGCCTTCCCGATCCAGAACAGATTTCAGGTACTCAACGACAACGCCTTCGTTCCCCGGCGGATTGCTGGTGTCCAGGCGTAAAATCGCCTGAAAGTGGCGCATGCTTTCTTCTTCAACCTTTGACCAATCCGGCTGAGACGCCGGTTGAGACGCTTGTTGCGGCGTGGATGGAATCAGCAGAACCAGCAGAGTGAACAGAATGAAGCGAGCGAACGTCATGGGAATGCCCTCCGAATCGGTTTGAGTTTTGTGTTTGTGCAGAACGTGATGGGCGGCAATGCTACAACCAAAGAAAGCAAAAGGAAAAAGTAAGCGGGCTGCCTGCAGCATTCAAACAAAACGAGCAAAGTTCGGTCGCTTTGGTTTGAAGATGCCGCGAGCAGCCCACGAAGAGATGATATTTGAAATTAGAACGAGAGCTTTAAGGCAAACCGGAACTGTCGTTCGGTTCCCTGTGCCGAAGTGATTTCGGTATACCCGTTCAAGTTAATGATCGAACCATCCGCATTCCGCGTCGGTGAAGATGCGTTCGCGCCGGGGTTATTGAACGCCGGAGTGTTGGTCAAGTTAAAGACCTCGCTGCGGAATTGCAGTGAAAACCGCTCCGTCAGTTTGAAGTTGCGAAACAGGCTCGCGTCCAGGTTGAACACGCCTGGGCCGCGCAGCGTGTTGCGGCCTACCGTTCCGTAACGAACAGCCGTGACGGGAGCAAATGCCAACGGATCGAAATAGCTTTCGCCTCGGCCAATTTTGCCCAGAATCGCCACGTTGGATTTGACCTGATCGGCGGTTTGCGTGTTGCCAGGCGCATTCAACGAAGTTCCTGACGACGTGACGGTGAACGGCGTGCCGCTCAAACGGCTCAAGATGCCGTTGAACTGCCAGCCTCCGGCAACCCAGGACGCCGGGCCGCTGGTTGCCCAGCGTTTGCCTTGACCAAATGGCAATTCATATACGCCATAAAGTTGGAAGTTGTGCTTGCGATCAAACCCTGTCAACGCACGATTGCGCGCCCATTGCGAAACCGAATTAAACGTCAGTCCCGAATCGCTGTTATCGGCATAGCCAATTGCTTTGGAAAACGTGTAGGTCACACCGATTTGCGCGCTGGGGTTCAATCGGCGATTCAACTGCGTTTGCAGCGAATCGTAAGTGGCAGTGTTGAACGGAACCAGCATATTGATGTTGGCAATGCGTCCGAATTTCGCCAGCGCGCGGCCGGCGTTGCCCAGACCAACTTCGCCCGCGTTGATATTGACGTTAGCCGTTTGGCGTATGGCGCGCGAACCAACATAACCAGCTTGCGCCGTGAAGCCCAAGCCGATATCACGCTGCACTGTCAGGTTGAAGGATTGAATGTATCCGCGATTGAACTCCTGCGGAAACGTTTGCGTGCCGATGGCGGCAGGCAAGGTGATCGAACCAGAGGAGATGTCCGGCGATACAATGGCAGGCAATCCGGCTTTCAGAGTTCCCGCAGCTTGCAACGATGACGCGCCGGAAAGTTGCAGTGAAATGGTCGCCGGGTACGCATCACGCATGTTGCGGAATGAGTTTGGATCCACGCTGATTCCATATCCGGCGCGCACCACTGTTTTTTCCGTCATGCGATAAGCGATGCCCAATCGTGGAGCGAACTGGCCTAAACCGACGTCAACGCCAGTGTCGTTTGGAGTGCTGCCCAATCCGCCAATCAGCACTTTATCTAAGATGGGATCGTAACGTTCTGCGCCGCGATGGTCGCGCGTGGCAAACGGATATCGTTCAAAGCGAGTGCCGAAATTGACGGTCAGGTTGCGCGTCACCTGCCACTGATCACGAGCGTAAACGCCCCACCCCGGCATGCGCACCGCTGCTGGATTAATGTTCTGCAAATCCTTGCCCATGCTTTGCGGCAATCCGAGCAGAAAATCCGCCCAGCCATTGTAAAGCGTTGGCGCAGCTCCGCCTTGCAACGCAGTCAAACCGCCACTGAAATTGAATCCACCGCGAGGGCCAAAGGCCGCCTGTGGTTGGAAGTGATTGATCGTGTAATACGTGTATTCGCCGCCGAAGCGCAAACTGTGCGCGCCACGCAGCCAGCTTAAATTGCCTGCCGCCACGTACTGGTTGTCGCGGAACAGAAACGGATTGGAAACATTCGGATTGCCGATGGAAGAAAATCCGCTGATGGTGAAACGCGGATATCCGCCCTGCAATTTGTCCGGCCCGTTCGTTCCCGGAATTCCCAGTTCATCCAGACCGTAGTTTTTATCAATGTCTACGTTCTGCGCGCCCAGACGTTGGCGCGTGAAACCGATATTCCCATCCAGCAATAATCGCGGCGAAATCGTGTAAGTTCCGCCAATGGCCGTGCTTTGCACTCGACCCGGCGCGTTGCCTGGCTGCCCGCCCGCTAGAGCGTCGCCGCCGGCTGCGCCCAGCGATGGAGGATCAAAAATCTGGCTCGGCGAAATCGAATAGCGCACGAACATCGTGGACTTTTCGTTGGGGTTGTAATTGACCTTGAAATCGTAATTGTCGCGATTGAATTCATACGTCCCGCTGGCGAAGTAGTTATTGGCGGGAGTGTTCGTCACCAGATTGGGAGCCGGAATCAACGCGATCAGTTTCAGTGCAATCGGGTCAATCCGGTTTGTCGGAATTTTGTTATTCGCAAACAGTGTTCTGCCGGAACCGTTGGCGTTGCCCGTTGCCGGGTCATAAATTTGCGCACCTGTGCCGCTGAAATCACCTTGGCGCAAGGCAGCCGTCGGCAAAGTGCGGAACGCGGACGCGTTTTGCCGCCGCACCGTTCGCTCCCACGAACCAAAAAAGAAGAGCTTGTTTTTGATGACCGGCCCACCGAAGGTGCCACCAAACTGGTTAAAGATGTTTTTCGGCAAAGTACCCGGCTGGTAATAAAAATAGTTGCGCGCCTTCAACCGGCTGTTGGTGTGAAATTCATGCGCGCTGCCATGAAACTGGTTTGCGCCGGATTTGATCTGGACGTTGACCGCCGCTCCGCCTGCCATTCCCTGTTCGGCGTCGAAACTGTTGGTCACGATGTTGACCGTTTCGACGGCATCTTGTGGCGGCACATACGCCACGATATGCGGCAACCAAGGATAACTGACCGTTGCGCCATCCAGCCGCGTGTTGTTGTTGGAAAAGGACGCGCCGTTGAAGTTCGTAACCAACGCGCGCTGCGGATTCCCCGCGTCGGAGTGCGCATCGGCAGGAGCTGATGCACCCGGAATTAATTTGTAAAGCTGCTGAAAATTGCGTCCTGCGCCAATAGGCAAATTGGTGATTTGCGCTTTATCAATCTGGTTACTGACGTCGGCGCGGTCAGTCTGCAAAATGGGAGCCGCCGCCGTGATAGTGACGGTTTCAGCCGCCCCGCCAACCGTCATCTGCACGTCTTCACGAACTACGTTGTTAAGCGAAACGTTGATGCCCGCCTTGGTGTAAGACTTGAACCCGGTTTGAGCAATGGTCAGGTCATAAACGCCTACCTGCAAATCACGAAATGCAAACGCTCCACTTTCATCAGAGGTGGCTTCGCGTTGCTGGCCGGTTGCTTTGTTCGTCACGGTGACTTTGGCTCCGGGCAAAACGGCGCCGGATTGATCTTCAACACGTCCAACCAAAGAACCATACAACACTTGGGCGTGAGCCAATTGCTGAGCGGCACTGACAAACAACAATGCCATCAACCCTAAAACCATCAGCCTTGCCGATGCCTTGACCATCGGTGTGGTTATTTTCTTCATTAGTAGTCTCCTGAAAAATCCACTTACGTGGATGAGGTTAACTGCGACTGTTCTTTTGCGTTGTGTAATGGCCTGCCAGCAAAGCATGGGTATGATTTGTCGTCTTATTCGGTCAATCGTTCTAGGTCAGTAAATTTCGCTGCACTATACCGTGAACATCAGTCAGCCGGAAATCTCGGCCTTGGAACCGATAGGTCAATCGCTGGTGATCGAAGCCAAGCTGATTGAGCAATGTCGCGTGCAAATCGTGAACGTGCATGCCGCCTTCCGTCACGCCAAAGCCAAGTTCATCCGTTTCACCATGCAAATAGCCGGGTTTGAAACCGCCGCCCGCCACCCACATCGTGAAGCCTTCAATATGATGATCGCGCCCTGTCGTTTCGCGGACTTCGCCCATTGGCGTGCGCCCGAATTCCCCACCCCAGACGACAATGGTGTCTTCCAGCAAGCCGCGTTGTTTCAGATCGAGCACCAATGCTGCACTGGCTTGATCCACTTCGCGGCAGCGATTTTCGATGTCTCCGTCTAGGTTGTTGCCGCGTTCGCCGTGATGATCCCAATCGGTGTGATACAACTGCACAAAGCGCACGCCGCGTTCGATCATTCGCCGCGCCAGCAAGGCGTTCGAGGCAAAACCGCCCTCTCCTGGCTTGACGCCGTATAGTTCTAACGTTGCCGCCGATTCCTTGCTCAAATCCATCAACTCCGGCGCGCTGGTTTGCATGCGAAACGCCATTTCGTACGCGTTCAACCGCGTCAGAATTTCCGGGTCGCCAGTTTGTTCGTGCCGCGCTTTATTGAGCGCGCCGACCGTGTCGTAAAAATCGCGCTCCTGTTCGCGTCCAAGCCCTTCGGGACTGCGCAAATTCAAAATCGGATCGCCCTGTCCGCGAAACGGCACTCCTTGAAACGAAGTTGGCAAAAAGCCGCTGCTCCATAATGTCGCGCCGCCGCGCGGGCCGCGCCGACCGCTTTGCAATACGACAAAGCCGGGCAGGTCTTTCGATTCGCTGCCTAACCCATAAGTCACCCACGCGCCAAAACTTGGCCGCCCAGGAATCTGAAAGCCGGAGTTCATAAACAGTTTGGCTGGGCCATGATTGAACACATCCGTAGACATTCCGCGCAGCCAACAAACTTCGTCCACGATCTTGCGATGATGCGGCAGTAATTCGCTCAGAGTCATTCCGCTTTGCCCATATTGAGCAAACTTGCGTTTGGTGCCGAGCAGCGTTTCGTTGCCTTTCAAAAAAGCGAAGCGACGACCTTTCATCAAACTTGGCGGCGGCGATTGTCCCGTCAATTCGCGCAGCCTCGGCTTGTCTGAAAACAACTCCAATTGCGAAGGCGCGCCCGCCATAAACAGATAAATCACGCGCTTGGCTTTGGCGGGCAGCGGCGACTTGCGCGCAGCCATCGGATTCGTCGGATCAATTTGCGGACGCTGCGGTTCGGCGCTCAAACCATCGCGCGCAAGCAAAGCGTTCAGCGCGATGGAACCTAATCCAACGGCGCACTGACCGAAAAAGTGACGACGCGTAGAGTCTTGCAATTCGTTTGATTGCGGAGTGTTCATCGTTTCCATCCTTTATTTTGCCGGAAGGTCTACGATCTCGACCCAGTTGGGAATCTTGCCCAGTGCGTATTCCTTAAGCTTGGTCAGCTTTCCTGTGGCGGCATCAATCTGGTAACTCGACATCCGGTGCGAACGCATCCCGACCAAAAATAGGTAACGCCCCGATGAATCAATACTGAAACTGCGCGGCATCGCTTCGGTCGGAATGATTTCGATCAGCGTCAATGTGCCATCCACCGGATTGACGTTGAATGCCGCAAGCGTGTTCGACGTGCGGTCTGAACTGTAGAGGAATTTGCCATCGGGCGTGATGTGCAAATCAGCAGCAGCAATTCTGCCTGTGACACCGGCCGGCAAAGCGTTGACGGATTGCTTCTCTTTGAGTTGGCCTTTACTCGCATCGTAATCAAACACATGAACCGCTCCATCCAATTCGCCGAGCACATACACAAGCTTGCCGTTGGGATGAAAAATCAGGTGACGCGGGCCGGTCTTGGCTTTAACGACGACGGATGGTGGCGTGTTCGGTTCAAGCCTGCCCGTCTTCGCATCGAACTTGAACACATTGACCAAATCGTTGCCCAGAGTCGCCGCCAGCACATACCGGTTTTTCGCATCCGGCAAAATCGAATGCGAATTGGTGTGATTCTCTAACACCTGCTGTGTTGGCCCGATCACTCCGTTCACGCCAATCGGGCTGACGGTAAACTTGTGACCTTGATACGAAGCCGCGAACAGAAAGCACCCTGTATGGTCGGTCGAAATGTAAGGCATGCTGTCCACCAATGGGCCGTTGCCAATCAGCTTGAGCTTGCCGCTCTTTGGATCAATCGCAAAAGTGAAAACGCTCTGCGGTTCTCCGCGCGTAGCCACAAACAGAAAGCGGCGATCCGGGCTGACGGTCATTGGCGTAGCCATCCCGGATTTCACAATACCGGGAATGGCAACCGTTTCGACCAATACCAACTCGCCCGTCTGTCGATTGAGTTGCCACACAAAAATATCATTGCTTTCGCAATTGCTGACGTAAACGATGGTAGCCGGCTGTCCGGGTAAAGCCATCGCCGTTCCAGCCACAGCCGCTGTCGCGGATAACGCGATCCACAACGCCTGGTAAAATAGTCCTTGCATCAACTTGCGTCTCCTTTGACCTTCTTCAGCGCGACAGCATTCATGCAGTAGCGCAACCCGCTGGGCGGAGGCCCGTCGGGAAACACGTGGCCCAGGTGCGCATCGCATGTGTTGCAAAGCGTTTCGACTCTGGACATGCCGTAGCTGGTGTCTTCGTGATAGGCAATCGCGTTTTCCTTAATCGGTTGCGTAAACGAAGGCCAACCCGTTCCGCTTTCAAACTTTTCATTGGCATCAAAGAGCAACGTGTCGCAACAAACACACGCATACAACCCCGGTTCGAACAAGCTGCACATTTCCGAACTGAAGGGGCTTTCCGTGCCATGCTGGCGAGTAACGTAATACTGCTCCGGCGTTAACTGCGCCTGCCATTCCTGGTCGGTTTTAGTAATTTTTTGATCGGGAGGCAGGTTTGAAATTCTGGCCATCCGTAACACATCTAACCATTTCAGCAACATTTGTTTTTCCTTTATTCCCGCGTAATGAAATTATCCGTATTGAAAAGCACACGAGCTGCAGCCGTCAGCGCGGCGGATTGCGCTTCGGCCAGTCCGGCTTTCACCAATTCTTTGTTCACCAGCGCCGCCGCCGAAGCAGGGTCTTTGGCAAAACCTTGCGCCTGGCGTTCGACGTAACTGTGCAAGGCCGCGAGTTCTGTCGCGCTGGGCGAACGGCTGAAACACAACGCAAACGCATGCCGCAACCGCGCATCCAGCGTAGCGGTAAATTCTCCCGGAACTTCGCGCACCAGGCGAGCCGCCAAGCCTTGCGCGATTTCCAGGAAGGCCGGGTCGTTGGCCAGCGTCAATGATTGCAACGGAGTGTTTG
>DAOMFR010000039.1:0-3313 GCA_035429885.1 Blastocatellia bacterium | reverse complement strand
ATTTCCAGGAAGGCCGGGTCGTTGGCCAGCGTCAATGATTGCAACGGAGTGTTTGAGCGAAAGCGCCGCGTGCAGACTTGTTGAAAATCCGGTGAGTCAAACGTCGTGAACAACGGATACGGCGCGCTCCGGAAAAATTGCGTATACAAAGCGCGACGAAAACGGTCGGCTCCCGGTGTCGCGACCCAGTTCTTTTTGTTCTGCGTGAAGGCATAAACGCCTTCGGGTTGCGGCGGGCGTACGCTGGGGCCGCCGATTTTCGCGTTGAGCAAACCGCTCGCGCTCAAGGCGGCATCGCGCACGATTTCGGCTTCGACGCGGAAGCGTTCCTGGCGCGAAAGCAGCAGGTTTCTGGGGTCTTCTGATTGCGGATTGCGGACTGCGGACTGCGGATTGAATTCGGAAGACTGGCGATATGTTGCGGATGTCACGATCAAACGGTGCATGGCTTTTAAGCTCCACGGCGTTGCAGACGAACACGGCATTTTGGAATCCGCAATCCGCAATCCGCAATCCGCAGTTCCGTCGCGGAACGTGGCAGCTAGCCAATCCAGCAATTCGGGATGAGTGGGCAACGAGCCTTGCGTTCCAAAATCTTCTTCGGTTTCGACAATGCCGCGCCCGAAATAACGCATCCAGATTCGGTTCATCGTCACGCGAGGCGTCAGCGGATTGGCCGGATCAACCAGCCATCTAGCAAGGTCAAGCCGCGTCCGAGGTTTGCCGGTTTCGGGCAAGGCTGGTGCGACTGCGCTAAACACGTTGGGTTGCAACAGACCAACCGCTTTGTCAGGCCGAGTAAAATCGCCGCGCGTGAAAATGTACGATTCACGCGGGACATTGGTCTCTCGCATGACCATCGCAAAAACAGAGTTGCCTGACTGCCGTTCGCGCACAGCGCGCGCTGAAGCGAAAGCCGCATCCACCATCGCTTGCTGTTCAGGTGAGCGCGTATTGAGCGGAAGTTTCAACGCAGCGAGCAAAGCTGCTCCGCGCGCATCGTGCGGAATTTCTGTGGCGATTTCGATTTTGAAATGGCCTATGCCGCGGCTGGATTCGGCTTCGTGGCGCAGTATGAATTGAATCTGGCGGCTGGCGAAAGATTTGCCTGCTCCGAAAAGAAAAACCGCTTCGTGCGATTTGGTGTCAGGTTTCGCCGTCCAGGCTGTGCGGCGGTCGCCATCGTCGGCGGCGCGCGCGGGAGAGCCACTTTGCTCAACTTCAGCAACAGGAACAAAAGCGTCGCTGAAGTTGTGGCTGCCGCCTTCCGAAATAATGAAAAACTCGCTCAAGGCAAACGAACCGTCAGCGCCCAACCCAGCGCTGCGATTGGGCAAGGCTTCGTGCGGCAAGGCTGTGATTTTTACAGCAGCCACGCGCGGCGTGGCTATTCTGACCTGGATTCGATAAGCGTCATTGACCGCTACGTTTGAGGTGATCAAAAACGATCCATCTTCAAGCTGTTGCAACTTCCCGGCGGCTTCGGTGTCGGCTTTGACCAATTCAAACGAACGCCACTCAATAGCTTTGTTCGGAGCCGTAACCGCCGGATTCTTTTCCAGCCGCGCGATTTCCTGCTGTTCCCAATCGCTTCGTTTCAGTTCTCCCATTGGTACGCGCCGAGCAATCGGCGCGTCTCCAGGTTTCGGCGGTTCCGGCGTTTCGACTTTGCCGAACAACTCGCCGCGAGCGACAGGCACGACCGGGCCTTGGTTGTTCACGTCAATCGTCGAGTTAAAGAACGCCAGCATTTGGTAATACTCTTTATGCGGAATGGGATCGAACTTGTGCGAATGGCACTGCGCGCAACCCACCGTTAAGCCCAGCCAGACAGCGCCGGTCGTATGCAACCGATCCATGACCTGTTCGACGCGCGCTTGTTCGGGATCCACGCCGCCTTCTTCGTTGATGACCGTGTTGCGATGAAAGCCTGTGGCAACGAACTGAGCTTTCGTCGGGTTGGCCAACAAATCGCCCGCAAGCTGTTCGATGGTGAATTGATCGAATGGCTTGTCTTCGTTGAGCGCATTGATGACCCAATCGCGGTACGGCCACATGACCCGCTCGCCGTCAATCGTGTAACCGTTGGAATCGGCATACCGCGCCTGATCCAGCCAATGCCTGCCCCAGCGTTCGCCATAATGCGGGCTGGCCAGCAACCGTTCGACCAAGGTGTTGTAGGCTGTGTCTTGATTCTTGTCGAAGGCTTTGACGAACTCTTCGACTTCCGCTGGTGATGGCAATAATCCGATTAAATCCAGCGACAAGCGGCGAATCAACGTTCGCGCATCTGCCTGCGGCGAAGGCGACAATCCTGCGTTTTCCAGCCGGGCCAGAATGAAGCTATCAATTCCATTTCGAACCCATTTCGTGTTTTTGACGGCGGGCGGCTGGAGTTTGGCCAACGGCTGGAACGCCCAATGCCCTTGATACGTTGCGCCTTGTTCAATCCAGCGGCGCAACAACGCGACTTCTTCCGGCGTAACGGCAGCTTTTTTGGCTGATGCGGGCGGCATCATCACCCCCACTTCGTGCGAAGTGATGCGTTTGAGCAATTCGCTCTCCTCCGGTTTGCCCGGTGAAATCGCTCGATAGCCTCCTCGATCTTTGGTTGCGCCTTCAAAAGTATCCAGACGCAACCCCGCCTTGCGATTCTTTTCATCCGGCCCGTGGCAGAAAAAACACTTGTCCGAAAGCAGCGGGCGAATGTCGCGATTGAACTGCACGTCTTGGGCAGCCGCAACCGTCAAGCGTGGATCAAACCAGGCCAGGCAACTTGCAGCAACGATCAACAACAAACTCACACAGAGTTTCAATGATTTCATATCAAGCTCATGGTCATGGACGTCAGTAGTGATTGTCAGGTGCAGAAGAAGAATAACGTTTATGCGTTGCCGATGTAGTCCAATACCATTTAAGAAGTCAAGGTATCGCGGCCGATCGAGGAGGGACTACGAACAGCAGCCACAGTACGGAACGCGTGCGGCGTCATTCCGGTGACTTCGCGCCGGTGGTTTAGGAAGACTTTGGTGAAGGGCTTTGGCTGGCGTATCCAACCGTCGCGCCGAACTGGTTTTGGGATTAATCAATCAGATGTTCGCGCAGAGCTTTGGCGACGGCGGCGGATTTGGAATGGACGTGCAATTTGTCGTAAATGCTTTTGACGTGAAACAGGATGGTGTTGACGGTGACGCCGAGTTCCGCTGCCGCTGATTTGTAGTTATGGCCATCCACAATCAGCTTCAACAATCGTTTTTCGTGCGGAGTCAGACCGTAATCAGCGTGATCCGGAGGCGCAAATCGCTGAAACAGG
>DAOMFR010000038.1:39780-48283 GCA_035429885.1 Blastocatellia bacterium | reverse complement strand
AGCGCGGCAATGCCGACAATCAGCCAAAGACGTTTGCGCACAGAACGCCAATAATCCAGAAGTCGAATTTTATCGTCCGCTTCGGAATCAGCCTGCCCGCTAGCCAAAGTTTTTGGAGCCAGAGCAAGCTCTAGCCGCTCCTTTACAGCCAACGTGTCCACGAGTTTCGATACAGCATTTACTTCCATTGCTTCCCCTGAATAAACCGATGCCAAACCAGCTTCCTTCGAAGTGGGCAACTGTTGAATTCACCAGCGCCGACAAAGTTTTTAACGAAAAACGTAAAGCGGCAGGCTGGTTAGCGCAGGCCCTGCTCCGCCTAGCAGATTTCGCATGAACCGTTTTCCTGCGAGCGTTGTGACTTCGACAATGTCTCCGGGGTGTAACAACGGGTCTTCTGCCTGCCGTTGATTGATGGCTACCAGACTGACGAACAATTCAGATTTGCTGCGTTTGCCGGGTTCCTGTCTGATGATGCGAATTCGATTCAGATTGCTATCGGGCAAAGTTCCGCCCGCCGAGGCGATGGCCTGGGAAACCGTCATCTGCATTTTTAGAAGAATCGGCGAAGGTTTGAAGACGTTTCCGACAACAAACGCCTGGTCTGCTTCCGGAACAGTAATGACGTCACCGGGCTGGATGAACGGATTCGATTTGTAATTTCCCTGCAAAGTTTCAGCCAGCCCGTACACTTCAAAATCGCCCAAGCCGTCTTCATTGGTGGTCAGTTTGCCGGACGGATCGCAGGTGAGCCCGCTTCCTGTGTGGGCAATCTGGATTCGCGTTCCTGCTTTGTCTGTGGGACCTCCGACAGAAGAAATCAATTCCAACAACCGCGCGCGACGCTGAAGCTGAAAGCGACCGGGTTTTTCTACGGCACCAATCACGGCAACCGGCTGTGAATGATATTCTTTGATAAATACGAAAACTTGCGGGTTACGCTGGTACTTGCGGTAACGCACAGCGATGTCTTTGGCCAGATCGCCTTCAGTTCGGCAGACTGCCTGCAAATCTTCATCAATCAGCGGCATACGAATCATCCCTCGCGCGTCCACGCGCGCCGCATCCAAAGAAAGCTGTGGACGATTGAAGACACGAATTTCCAGCACGTCGCCCGGGCCAATTCGGTACCGGTCATCCAATGGGGAATCCTGTTCATTGTTGGCGAAGGGAGCCGCCCCTGCGACGACGGCTCCCTTCGTCGTGGTCGCGCTTGCCGCAATCACCTGAGCCATTCCTGTGACCCCCAATGCGACAAACAGCGCGGCCAATTCCAAACTGCCCCAGTAATTACAATGCTGAAATTTCATGGCTCCTGCCTCTACAGGTTCTGACATTACCGTCTCGACAACACCGCTCTGCGCGCAGCCAGGGCTTCGCGCAAATGATTCGGACAGGCCAGGTTCAACACCGTGTTGCTCAACTTCACCGTTAATTCCTCGTGCTCGCGAAAGAAAATACCGGTCAACGGATGATCCTGGGTTTTCGTCAGCACACCTTCCCTGACCCATTGCCAGAACTGCGACTGAGTTGTCCAAAATTGATTGCCAGTACGGCAAATCACTAACGCGCTTCGTTTCTTCTTTTTGTCTTTCTTGTTCATTTAAGGACCTCCTTCGTTCTGCCGTAGACACACTTCGGCCTCAGCTTGCTGTTTTTTCAGAAAGGAAAAAGCAAGCTAAGCCCCGAAGGGAAGCCTCTAAGCGAGGCAACTGTTGTGATTGTTCAACTCTTGGCCGCGAGTCAGTGGCTGCTTCCGATGAGTTTGCGTGAAGTTTCTGTACTGGCGCTCCACAGCGTCATAGCTGCCGTCGTTTCATGTTCCTGACCAGCACCCTTGCCAGCCAGCATCCCCATATGAAACTCAAGTAATCTAAGTCAGCCTGCGAAGCGCCAGATTTGGAGTTACTCGGTCAACTCTTCACTAATTTTCTGTTTATCGATGTGGGACAGTAATTGCGAAATCAATTCGGTGCGCCGCTTCACCCCATATTTGACGAAGATGTGCCGCAAATGGAATTTCACCGTTTGCTCACTGATATAAAGTCGTTTGCCGATCTCCAGATTGGTTAGCCCCTCAACACAACACAGGGCCACTTCAGCTTCACGGCGGCTTAACTCCTTGCGCTCCACAATGCGCGCAATGGCATAGCCGGTGGCAGAATTTCTGGAAGAGAGCCGCTCATCATTCAACGTCGACTTGCCAATTGCCCTGGAGTTTCGTTCCAGGATTTCTTCAGGTGTAAAGACAAAGTACACGGTCACCTGCTGCCGAGTATGTTCATCGCTAACAACCTTGTATCGTTCAACGCTGTGTTTGTTAATCAGCCCGTTTAGTCCGCGGCGAATCGCACTGTAATTTGGCAGCTTGGTCAACACCATCAATTGCCTCAAACTGAATGCGCAAACACGGGTCTTTGCGACTGTCACTTCCGCCAGCATCACTTCATATAACTGATGCTCAACCTGTGTATGATTCAGCCAAAGTTTGGAAATAGCCTGCTCCCTGTCACTTGCGTCGTAATGATCTTGAAGGCTATTTTTCGAGTTCAATGCCATCTCCGCTGTCACCACACCTGATGTTAAAAGATATGCGACCTCGTCAGATTTACCTTTGATTCTCAGCACCATAGCAAACTCCTATTTCGTTATAAGCGCGCAAGCAGAAATAGCTACCACAATGCCTGATTGGCTAATTCGTGAACCACTTTGCGTACAGATGCTTCACCATCTCACCTGATTTTTTTCAAGAAAGCCAACGTGCGACCTGGAAATCTGCACCTGTTGTTATTAGCCAATGACAAACTGCTTGAATGAAACTTCCCCCAGATGAAATTTCACCCCTGCTTTGAAGCTTTCAAGCATTCGGCTGTATGGTGACCGAATGTGACAGTGAAGTCTGACACCCACATGACGACTCCGCTTCGGCGTTCAAACTTGTTTGCTAATGACCAATGACCTTGATGGTTTGGGTACTAGCTTTAGCTTCTTAAGCTGTCTACCGCCATACGTCCAGGATTCAATGTTCCAAGTCGCGAGGATGATGTTACGCAAACGACTTGAGCAATTCTTAAGAGTGCTTTTGTCTGACAAGTCCTTAACATGGCGGGAAAACAGGCATTAGCAACACTTGCTTGAGAAATCGTCAACCTCTTACGCTATAAGCGTTTAACTGGAAGTTTGCTGCCAATATCTTGCCAATCTCAAGAATTCCTCAAGGGGGTACAGCTACCCTGCGCTTGAGATAGAAAATCATTAAATTATTCACTGGCCACTAAGATTTATCAGGTAGTTAGCTTTTGAAGAAAAATTTGTGATCTATTTTCAATCTTATAATTCGGGAAAGAAGCATGAAGCTTAATCCGGGCAAAATTGCCATTCCTGCCAAAATTCCCCATATTTCCAGGCACCGCCTGTTAAATGTGTTACAGGGGAGCCTCCATTCAGGCTGCGCGACCATCATCAATGGCCGGGCCGGAACAGGCAAAACGATGTTGGCGACAGACTTCGCGCGACGCTGCAATCGTTCCGTGGCCTGGTATAAGGTTGATGCGACAGACGCAAAGCTGCCTATTTTTTTAGAGTACCTGCTGGCGAGTATCGGGTATGAGCGTCCGGAACTCGACGCTGGAAAGTTGAAGCAACTGTCGGACATAACGAACGGGCTGAACCTTTCCCGATTGGTCGAGGCCTTTGTGTATGAGCTGGAAAGGGAGTCCAAACCGCTGCTTTTGGTTCTTGACGATTTGCATCTAATTTATGACGCAGATTGGTTATCGCCTTTTTTTTATCGCTTGCTGTCTTTGCTGCCAACCGAAGTGCATATGTTAATCCTTGGGCGGGGATTGCCGCCTGCGCCGCTATGGCGATTGCGTTCGAAACAGCGATTGTTCGTCATCAATGAACCAATGCTTGCGTTTACAGCATCGGAAGCAGAGGAGTTATTTTCCGCCTACGGAGCAAACAACAAGCAAGCAAAAATTTCCCTTGAACGGACCGATGGGCGTGCAGATGATCTGCACGCAGATGCGATCAGGACGAGGTCGGCTCTATCAGGAGAAGCTCCGATGTAGCAATCTTTCAAATACAGAACAATGAGCACCACCACCTGCTCAGCGGAACCTTGAAAGGTACTGATTATGAATAGCCTGCATCACCCAGAGGTGCTAAGGCCTTCGCTAACCCCTACCCACACGGAGTTGGCACCGCCCCAGCCCGCATTTTTTCTTCGCACGAAGCTGTTGCCGCCACGCCCAGCTCCTGCGCTGTTGCCGAGGCCGCGGCTTATTGAGCGACTCGCGTCTAATCTTACGCGGTCAGTCACGCTTGTCACCGCTAATGCCGGAGCGGGAAAAACAACTCTTGTCGCAGATTTTGTGCGAGCGCATTCGCACCATTTCGTCTGGTATCAACTGGATCATACGGACGCCGATCCGGCGATCCTTTTAAGCTATCTGACGCATGGGATCAGACAATTGATCCCGGACTTTGGCCAAACGATGCTCGCTTATCTTAGCCAATCAGCAGCGGAGGTCGCGCAACATCCAGAGCGCGCCGTGGACATGTTGCTCAATGAGGTGCTGGACCGAGTCGAGCAACAATTGATCATTGTGCTGGACGATTACCATCATCTCGGCGCAGCAGATGCGGTGCATTCCGCCGTGGATCGGTTGCTGGCGTACCAACCGGACGTGCTTCATACCATCGTGATTTCGCGTGACGCGCCTCCGTTGCAACTGGCGAAGCTGCGTTCGAAAGGTGCATTGACCACAATTGACCGTAGCGACCTGCTTTTTACAGAAGAAGAAATGCAGGCGTTGTTTCGCCAGGTTTTTGGTTTGGAGCTAACAACGGATCAATTGGCCGAATTTCGGCAACGAACTCAAGGTTGGGTTATGGCGCTGCAATTGATTTGGCAAGTAACCCAGCGCCAATCAGCGCCCCACACGGATTCGCCAGTCACCTTATTGAATCTGAGCGAAGTGCTTCGGCAATCCGAGCGCGACCTTTTCGATTATTTCGCCGAAGAAGTGTTTGAGTTTGAGCCTGAAAATGTTCGTTGGCTGCTGTTGCGCATTTCGCTGCTGGAACGCATTGAGTTTGAAACTTGCGCACGGCTTTATTCGGAATCGGGATGTTCCGTCATTCTACCTTCGCTGGTGCGCCGGAACGTGTTTACGACAGTTGCCAGCGACGGCAATGGAGAAGAGTACAGGTTGCATCCCCTGTTTCAGAATTTTTTGCGGCGACGATTGCGTTCTGAAATTGGCAAAGCCGCCGTGGCGGCGGAGCACGCGCGCATTGCCGCCCATTTCGCGTTTCATGAAAACTGGGAACAGGCAGCACGACATTTTCTGGCAGCCGAGCAATATGCTGAAGCCGCCAAACTCATTGCCGAAAAAGGACAAACCTGGATCGCTTCTGGCGCCTTGACCTCATTAATTGCCCTGGCGGATGCACTGCCCAACGATGTGGTGGAGCGCAATCCGCGAGTGCTGACCAATCGGGCCGAAGTGGCGCGGTTGCGCGGCGAATACGACGCGGCCCAATCCCTGCTTCGCCGGGCGAGCGTTTTACTTCGCGAACAAGATGACCGCGATGGCGAAGCCGAAGCGTTGCATTCACTCGCAACGATTGCACGACGCCGAGGTAATTTCGAAGAAGCCTTCGCGCATCTAGACCGCGCCGTGGAGCTGGCGGGCGAGCAATCAACCGTTCGCGTCAAATGTGGAAACACGCGCGGGCTTTGTCTGGTTTCGCAAGGCAGATGGACGGAAGGTGAATATGAATTCCGAACTGCGCTGCAATTGGCGGAAGAGCAAAACGATCAGCATTACGCCCGCCTGATTGTTCACAACCTGGGATTGCCGCCAATGATGCGCGGCGATTTTGGCGAAGCGCTGCGCTGGCTGCGCCGCTTGCTGCGCGATGACAGACATTCTGTTCGCTTGCCGCAAGAAGCGACGGCGCATCTGAATATGGCGCGTTGTCATTTTTACCGTGGTGAATTCGAAGCCTGTGAACGGCGTTTGGATTTGGCATTGGAACTGTGCCAGCGTTTCAACCTGATTACGGCTCGTGCCGAAACCTTTGAAAGCTACGGCAATTTATATCGGGAACTTGGAGATACGGATCGCGCGGCCCAGTTTTACGAACGCGCCGAACACGATTACGACAAAGCCGGAATCGAGATCGAGAGACAAGAGCTAGTAGACGAACAAACAGTGTTAAAACTGCAAACCGGCGACCTGCCATCGGCACGCAAACTGATTGATCACTTGGTCAATTTTCGCCGCCGACTCAACGACCAAACGCGGTTTCACACGGCAGCTCTGACTCGTGGTCGCGTGCTGTTCGCTCAGGGAGAATATGATCTGGCGCGCGCTGATCTTGAGCCTGCGCTCGAATACTTTCGCCAAAACAATTTTTACTACTACGAAACGCAAGCTTGTGTGGAATTGGCTCAAACGGATCACGCCGCTGGCAACGAAGTGCCGGTATTGGAACGGGTTCGTCGCGCCTTGGATCTGGCATCGCGGTACGATTATGAATATTGGCTGAAACGGAAAGTCGCCTCCACTCCACATCTGTTTACCTTGCCGGAAGTGGTCGACCTATTGCCGCCGGATCTGCACGAACGCGCTGCCGTTCCCGTCCAGCCGGTATTTGCACAATTGGCCCAACCAACTTCGGCGCGACCGCTGGCCGACCTGACGGTCAACCTGTTTGGCCCTGTGGAAATCTTTCGCGATTCACGCCGTCCTTTTGCGGCAGACGCCTGGACGACGCGACGAGCGCACGACATTTTGTGCTTCATTGCTTCGCGGCGACATCGTCGCGCGCCCAAAGATTCGATCATCGAAACCTTTTGGGGGGACACTGACCCCGACGTTGTGCTCAAGAATTTTCACCCAACGGTTTCGCACATTCGCAAAGCTCTCAATAGTAACCAACCGCTCAAGCTTAACTTTTTGCTTTACCGGGATGGGTCGTACGTACTCAACCCGGAACTGACCTACTCTGTGGACATTGAGGATTTTGACCAGTTGTTGGCCGAAGGTGAAACCGCTCGGCGCGCAAAACAAACCGACTTGTGCGTCGCCCGTTTCGAAGCGGCCATCAAATTGTATCGCGGCGAATTCATGCAGGGTTGTTACGACGATTGGGCGGAAGAGCAGCGCTCTTATTATTTGGAGCAATATCTTCACATGCTGGAAACGCTGGTCGCAGAAGCGCAACACGCCCAGGAATGGTCGCGTTCGCTGCATCTGGCGCAACAAATTTTGCGCGTTGACCCGTTTCGCGAAGATATTCATTGCCTGGTGATGCGCGCGCATGCCGCTCAAGGGAATTTGGTTGCCGTCCGAGAGCATTACGAAAAATTGCGCACTGTTCTGAGAAACGAACTGAGCATTGAGCCATCGGCTGAGACGCAGAAACTGTATCGCCAATTGATTTCGTAGCAGGAAATCAGCTTCGCCGAAATATCCGGCTTAAGTTCGGAAATCTTTCAACCTGTAACCTGGTGCTTGGGAATACAACGCTTTTGCAGAAGCTGTCAGATCGTGATTCAAACGTTCTTTACTTGAGAGGTGTTTATGAAAGCTTATCGAAATCGCTTCGACCAGAAAATCCGGCGTTCAATCGCATTGGTATTGATTGGCTCGCTCGGAATCTTTTCCGCAAACACGTCATCGGGATCGAAAGGCATCCAAGCGGCCGCCCAAAATGCCTTCGCTCTAAGCAGCTACATTGCTCACGCTGACGGAATTACAGCGACTGGCGCCGACCAGATTGGAATAACGAGAGCGGATAGTATGTCTGCAATTGGATTTTCCGGCCTGACAGTCATAGGAGCGAACGGTAGAACTTATCGAGCCAACTCGGTGTTCTTCAATCAACCCAACGGCATCGTCGCCACCGGAGCCGATGGAATCGTCGCCACCGGAGCCGACGGCATCGTCGCCACCGGAGCCGATGCGCTTTCAATCGCGGATCTGAACGGAATCACAGCCACGGGCGCGGACGGCATCAGCATTTCCAGCGCAAGCGGGATTGTGGCAACTGGCGCGGACGGATTGACTTTCCCAATTCCGTCAGGCGTTTTGACCATCATCGGCGCGAACGGCATCGTAGCGACCGGCGCAGACGAAGTCTCACTGATTGGGTTAACCGGATTAAGTCTGACCGGAGTTATCAACACGCTCCAAACGGGATTGAAGAGCTTTGACACGGGTTTGGCCAGCTTGCTCAGCAGCTTGACTGATGACAGCAACGTCAATGCAGTCATCCTGTATCATCGCGCGCCAACGGAAACAGATTTCAACAATCTTCGCCAGATCGGGGTCTTGGGCGGCGTGCGTTACCACGTGTTGCCAGCGGTTTCATTGACGGCAACCAAATCACAAATTAACAAGATTTCTCGGTTTTCGGCAGTGCGCGCCATTTACGGCAATCGCACTCTGAAATTTGCTATTGAACCTGGCAACGGCCTAACGGGCAC
>DAOMFR010000038.1:0-39680 GCA_035429885.1 Blastocatellia bacterium | reverse complement strand
TACGGACACGGCACATTCGTCGGTGGAGTCATCGCGGGCAACGGAGCGCGCTCCAACGGTAGATACACAGGAGTTGCGCCGAGCGCGAAACTGGTCGGATTAGGCGCGGGCGATGCCACATTGCTGTTCGTCGTCGAAGGCCTGGATTATTTGCTATGGAAAGGGCCGGAACTGGGCGTGCGTGCCGTCAATTGCAGTTTTTCGGGCGGTGCGAGCTACGATCCGAATGATCCCGTCAACGTCGCCACCAAATTGCTCACCGAACGCAATGTGAATGTCGTGTTTTCGGCAGGCAACACCGGGCCTGGAATGGATACACTCAATCCGTATGCGTACGCTCCGTGGGTGGTCAGCGTCGGCGCCACGGATGAATCTGGTGATTTGGCTGCGTTTTCTTCCCGCGGCTCGTCCAGTCGCTTGATTGGCCCTACCCTGGTTGCGCCCGGAGTCAATGTCGTCAGTTTGCGGTCATCCGGCGTCAGCCTGACCGGTTTGCTGAATCTTGGCTTGGGCGGCGACTTGTCGCGTCTGTCCTTATTCGATCTGTTCTCTTACACGGTCGGAAGCGGCACCAGTTTTTCCGCGCCACAAGTGGCGGGAACCATCGCCCTGATGCTGGAAGCCAATCCGTTGTTGACGCCAGCCCAAATTCGAACCATTTTGCAGCAAACCGCGACACCAATGTCGGGCTACCAACGCTGCGAAGTTGGCGCTGGGCTGCTAAATGCATATGCGGCAGTTCAAGAGGCGGTGGGCGCGCGGTAAGCAGGTGTTATAGGTGGAGACGCAAAATGTGCGTCTCCACCTAGTGATCAGGGTTGGCGAACAAACAACTCTTCGGCATTCCAAAGCGAGTAAGGAATTAGCACACTCGGCCGATAATTCCGGACTCGCACGTTGGCTGCGGACGCCAAATGACGCGCCACAATGGGAATCACTGGCACCTGTTCGGCCATCAGTTGCTGGATTTGGTGGAAAGCTTGCCGACGGCGTTTAGGGTTGGTTTCTCTCGCTTGCCCTGTCAGCAATTCATCCACAATCGTTTCCCAGGCAGTCGCCGCGTGCGCTTGGTTAGGATGCCAGGGATGCGTGGGACTGCTGCTGCGAAGAAAATTGGCGTACGAGGAAGGGTCAGGTTCGCTGACCGAAGTCCCCAACAGCGCGGCGTCGTATACAAAACTTTGCGTGGTGCGGCGCTGGAATTCACCGAATTCCAGCGGAGCGACTTGCAGTTTAATGCCCAACCGAGCCAGGTCTTCCTGGATCACCGTCGCCATTTGAATGCGCGCTTGGCTTTCCGTCGGCACGATCAACGTCAGTTCCACGCGATTCCCTTTGGCATCGTATAGCTGCGGCGAGTTCTGATCGCCTCTGGTCACAAAGCCCGCGTCACGCAATAACGCTTTTGCTTTTTCCAGATCGTAATCGTCGCCTGACAAATTCGTTGCAACCCAGGCTCGATTGCCGGGCGAAACAAAACCATAAAGCGGACTCGCCAACCCTTGCAGCGTGAATGAGGCGATGGATTTGCGATCGATTGCCTTCGACACTGCTCGCCGGAACCGCACATCCGTAAACCAGGAGCGCTTGGCTGGACTGACAGCCGATTTGTTGTTGGCACTGGTTTCATTCAAGTTGAACCACAGATGATCCGTGTTCAGCCCCGGGCCCAGGTCAAATGCTTGCGCCGTTTCAGTTGATGAACGCAGAGCGGCGTAATCCGCCGCTCGTATACGGTCGAATACATCCAGCGCGCCCTGCCGCAACCGGGTAATCGCATTGTTGGCATCGCTGATCACCTCAATCGTCAATTGGTCCAAATACGGCAGCGAATTTCCAGCAGCGTCTTTTTTCCAGTAATGCGGATTGCGTTTGAGTGTCACGTGTTCACCGGGCGAGGCAGATTCGGCGGCGAAGGCTCCGGCGGTGACAACGGTTTGCGGGTCTGAAGTCAGACTGTAAGCCTCGCGCAATGCTCCACGATTGAATTCGGCTTCCAGAACATGTTTTGGCAGAATCGCCAGGTTCGACAAGTAATTTTCTGGCCTCGCGACGGTTTCAGGAAAGGTCAGGCGGAGTCGGCGCGCATCCAGAATCTCAACCGCGATCTGACGGCCACCGACCAACATCGCATCGCGAAAAATCACCGACGCAGTGCGTTCGTCGTAGACGGCTCGCAACGTGAAGTCAATATCTTCGGCGGTGACAGGATGGCCGTCCGAAAACTGGATGCCGTCGCGGAGCACCAGAACGACGCTTTTCTCGTCGTTCGAGAGATTCCACGATTCGGCCAAGCCTGGAACATACTCTTGGGCATCGTGGTCAAATTCGACCAGCCGTCCGCCCATCAGATAAAAGGCGACCATCAACGACGATTCGTCAGCGGCTTTTAGATAATTGAAGGTTTGCGGTGGAGAAGAAACGCGGTAGGTGAGTTTGCCGCCTCGCTGGCCAACAATGTGTTCCTGAAGTCCAGTTTGCGGAATCGTGGGATCGGCTATGCCTTTCCAGCGACAGCCCGTCCCATTCAACAGCAACACGAACGAAACCATGAGAACGAAGCTCAACAGAATCAATCTTGGCTGGATTGTACCTAACGACAGAAAACCCGGCGGAAGTTTCTTGTTCATCGGTTACCTTGCACACAGATATCCACACACGAACTCAAGGATGCGCCGTCAAGCTGGGGTGAATTCCTGAAGTAATGTTGCGAGCAGCATCACAGTGGTGACAACAGCGCCCCGTCAAATCCGGGCTTGTCTCCATCTGGTGGGAGATGCTATTAGCAATCGACATCATAAATAGCTGGGCAATCTGTACTGCTCAATTACCCGTCATTGCATATTTCCAGCACAGCGCAGGCATACGCCGTGCGAATTAAAGCTTACCATCTCGGGCCAATCATGCTGAAACTAATTCTTCACAGATTATTGCAAGGTACCCTGACCCTGCTAATCATTTCGTTTCTGGTGTTTGTCCTGTTGGCGTCATCCGGCGGCGACGCGGTCAGCACACTGCAAACCAACCAGCAGACTTCGGAACAGACGTTAGCAACATTGCGCCACATTTATGGACTGGATCGTCCGCTGCCGGTTCGGTACGTAATCTGGCTGAGCGAACTGCTGCGCGGAAATCTGGGGCAATCCATCTACTTTCAATCGTCTGTGGGAAGCATTCTGTGGCCTCGGTTGTTGAAAACCATGACGCTGACGGTGGCTGCGCTATCAATAGCATCGTTGCTTGCGCTCTCATTGGGACTTGCGGCTGTGGGACGAAAGGGATCTCTGACAGATCGTCTGTGCGAGGCAATCATTTTGTTGGCTGCTTCTGCGCCTCGGCTGGTTCTGGCGATTTTGGCGTTGTCCTTTCTGGCGCGTACGACGCTCGCCAGTTCAGTAACTGGTTCAGACGATGGAATCTGGCTGATTCGTCTGTTGTTGCCTGCCTTTATCCTTTCGGTTCCGCTCATTGCGTTATTGTTGGCTCAAACTCGCACGACTCTTACGGAAACTCTCGAAACAGAGTTTGTCCGCACAGCGAGAGCCAAAGGTGTGCCGGAACGAACGATCTTGCTGCGGCATGCGCTGCGTCCGGCGCTCAATCCGTTGATTACCACTTTGGGCTATTCGTTCGGCGGATTGATGAGTGGTTCCGTCGTCGTTGAACAAGTAATGAATTGGCCAGGCTTGGGTCAAGTGAGTGTCATCGCCGTGCAAAGCCGTGACGTTGCTTTGTTGATGGGAATTGTGTTGGTTGCTTCCGCAGCGGTGCTGGCGGGAAATCTGGCTGCCGATGTCCTTTTACGGTTGAACGATCCGCGATTGCGCGAAGAAAAATCTTTTTGATGAACTGGCCGACACGACAAACACTCAGGAACCGGCGATCTCTGGCGGTGGGAATCTTCAGCGTTGCCCTGTTTTATGTCATCGCTGTCTTTGCCGATTTTCTGGCGACGTACAATTACACAGCGCAATCGCGTCAGCAGCCGATGGCTCCGGCGTCATCGCTGCATTTTCAAGACGCTCAGGGCCAGTGGCATTGGCGGCCCTTCGTTTATTCCCGAACACTCGTCGATCCGCTGGATCGTCGTTACGTAAACGACCCCCACCAAGCGTATCCGCTGGAGCTTTTCACCCAGGGATATTCGTACAAACTTTTCGGTCTGTTTACCACGAATCGGCACCTGCTCGGTATTCAGAACGCAACAAGCATGGATGTGCCGCGAGTTCATCTGCTTGGCACGGATGGATTGGGCCGAGATCGGTTTTCGCGCCTGATTGTCGCGACGCGCTTTTCCTTGATCGTGGCCCCACTGGGAACCTTGCTGGCCGCCGCGCTAGGCATTCTGATTGGACTCATCGCCGGGTATGCGGGGTTTTGGATTGACGCCGCGTTGATGCGTGTGGCGGATGTAATGTTGGCACTGCCGACCTTGGTGCTGATTCTGGCTGTGCGTGCAGCCTTTCCGTTGGAACTTCCGCCAACGCGCGCAGCAATGCTCCTCGTTGCGATCTTTGTCATGTTAGGCTGGGCAGAAATGGCCCGGTTGACGCGCGGCCTGACGCTGGAATTACGCCAGCGCGAATTTGTGCAGGCTGCGGTAAGTTTGGGATGTTCGCCAGCGCGAGTATTGTTTCGTCACATTTTGCCGAACGCGGCGCAACCATTGATCACGCAAACCTTTCTCATGCTTCCCGCCTTTCTTCTGTCGGAAACGGCGCTTTCCTTCCTTGGCGTAGGCTTGCAAGAACCAGAACCAAGTTGGGGCAATATGCTGACCGAAGCCGCCAACATCAGCTTGCTGGAACGAAACGATTCCTGGCCACTTCTGACTCCCGCGTTTGTCATTGCACTTTTTGTGTTGAGCACACGCTTGCTGGGTCGCGGATTGGAACGGCTGGACGAATCGGTGACCGGTAAAGCTCCGTAACCGGTTATTGCCAAAAATTCCGGTCGAGCGTGCGGAACTGCACAGCTTCAGAAATGTGCTGTTCAGCGATTTGTTCCAGACCGGCCAGATCGGCAATCGTTCGGCTGACTTTCAGGATGCGATCGTAAGCTCGCGCGGACAATCCGTATTTGTTGATGGCACGCTCCAGCAAACTTTGCGAGCTGGGCGCTAGCTGACAAAATTTGCGAATCAATCGCGGAGTCATTTGCGCGTTGGAAAAGACATGTTCGCCTGTAAATCGCTGCTGCTGAACGGTTCTCGCCTGATTCACCCGCCGCCGAATGTCTGCTGAACCTTCTTCGGATTCTTTGGCAGATAATTCGCTGACTTTGACCGCTGGAACGTCAATGTGAATATCAATCCTATCCAACAACGGCCCGGAGATTTTTGAAATATAGCGTTGAATCTGCGGCGGCGAACATTTGCATTCACGCGTCGGGTCGTTGAAGTACCCACACGGGCAAGGATTCATCGCCGCGACCAGCATAAAGCCAGCCGGAAAGGTCAGCGACATCGCAGCGCGGCTGATTGTCACGCGTTGGTCTTCCAAAGGCTGGCGTAACACTTCCAACACGTTGCGTTCAAATTCCGGCAGCTCATCCAAAAACAGAACTCCATTGTGAGCCAGGCTGACTTCGCCCGGTCTGGGGATCGCTCCGCCGCCAATTAAGCCTGCATCGCTGATGGTGTGATGCGGCGACCGAAATGGACGTGTTGTCAGCAACCCACGCGCGTCTGTAAATCCGGCGACGCTGTGAATCTTGGTCGTTTCCAAAGCTTCTTCAAACGTGATCGGCGGCAGAATCGAAGGAATGCGTTTCGACAGCATGGATTTGCCGGAACCGGGCGGGCCAACTAAAAGTATGTTATGGCCGCCGGCGGTGGCAATTTCGATGGCGCGTTTGGCATGCATCTGGCCGCGCACTTCGCGGAAATCCACAGGGTATTGATCGGCTTCGTTCAGTAATTGTTCGACATCCAGTTTCATCGGTTCCGGCATTTCGGCCAAATTCAGCAGCGTGATGACTTCTCGCAAATCCTTGACCGGATAAACATCCAGTCCGGCGACAACCGCCGCTTCACAGGCGTTTTCCACCGGCAACAACAATCGCTTCAAACCTTTTTTCTTGGCGGCAACGGCAATGGGCAATGCTCCGCGCACAGGACGCACACGGCCATCCAACGCCAGTTCACCAATCAGCAAAGTGTCGCTTAAATCCTCGCGCTGCAATTCGCCGTTGGCTCCCAGAATGCCGACAGCAATCGGCAGGTCGAACGCGGAGCCTTCTTTCTTCACATCCGCCGGAGCCAGATTGATTGTGATCTTGTACACGGGGAAGAAGAAACTGCTGTTGTTGATGGCAGAGCGAATGCGTTCACGGCTTTCACGGACAGCCAGGTCAGGCAATCCAACGACGATAACGGCCGGCTGTTCATTCATCGAATCGCCTGGACGCGGCGTCAAATCCACCTCGACTTCGACCAGTTCGGCGTCTATTCCATACACGGCTGCGCTGAGCGTTTTGAAAAGCAAGGCTTACCTCCTGAGGCAATACGGCTTCGAGATGGTTGCAGGGTGGCAGCAGCATCATACCGATAAAGCTTAGGCCGATAAAGTCCAGGAACAACCAAACAGCTTTCTTAAACAGAACAAAAACTCCTTCGGAGACTGGGAAAATGTGGGAGTTTTTCCGTGGATTACGGTTTAGTAAAGGGGTGCATGTGAAGCCATTCAAAAGCATCCGATCCCAAACGAGAACCGAAGGACTTTCTTTTAGGCGCTGTTGTCGGTATGCAACAACAGCGTGTTTGTTCCCGCATAGTGGATCAATGAAGCGAGCTTGCTGTTCCGGCTTTAGCCGGTCAGTTGCCAGTCCCTTTCGCCTAAAGAAGGCAATTGAGTATTGAAACATCAGAGCAATCACAACATGAATTTTCTGTCCTTACTTGATTGATTGAAATAAAACCGGAGAAACCAATGAAAACGACGCAAGGAACGTTCGCCGCTGGAAATAAGTTTACGCCGACAACGCCGCTGCAATTGACCTGGACAACCGTCATGAGCCAGGACTTGATCACAACCGCGACAATCCCAGTTGACGCCGTCAGTCCACGGCCAGTCGCAGTGTTTACGAATCCGGCCAGCACTCTGGCCGTTCAAGCGCGAACTGAAGCCTTGGTCGTCGCCAATCCCAGCCTAGGCAGTGGAGCCGGTTCGCAACTCTGCCACGTCGCCCGTAACTCAAACACAGACGCTGGCTGGAGCTTGGTGCCGCTTTTCGGTGGTCGCGCTGCCAAAGAAGTTGCAGCGGGGACGGCTTATCCAGGGAGTAATTTTTCCTCTGTCTATGGTCACTTTACTGATGAGAGTGGCTTGTATTTCACGCAACTCGGAAGCGATGGAGCAACCTGGTCGGAACCGCAGCAGACTTCACAGGAATCAGTATCCAATTTACGAGTCGCGTACTCACCGAACGGCCTTCTGGTGATCTACGGCAACACAGCGGCAGGGGATTTGTTCACTGCCTACCAGCAACAAATTGGCGGGCCATTTGTGGGCACGGTAACCGCGATGGATGGAAATTTGGGCGTCGGTGATTTTCACCTGGCAATGACAGATGAGACGAATTGGCAATTGGCAGCCAACGTGAACGGAAAACCTGTCCTTTACACCGGACAACTCGGCACAACGGAACCGAGTTCAGGCCCTGCCCCGGTGCCGGAGTTTGAAGGAACGCTCAAGCAGATTGTCATGAGTTATTGGAGCGATGCTCAACAAACGCTGCTGTACTTACTGGTCAATGATGAAGGCTCGCTCCACATCTGGGCCACAAATTCCGCGAATTCAGCCACAGTGTTGCAACAAATTCCCAACAGCAACGTCGCCCGAGCCGCTGGTCACGTCAGCTCGGATGGTTCACTGCACGTTTACAGCACGGATGATAATCAAGGGCTTTGGGTGCTTCACCAGGATCCAAACAATCCGTGGAATGATGACGGCACTCCCAACTGGTCTCCGTACATCCCGCTCGACAAAAATATCGCCGGAGTGGCCAGCGATATGAGTCCTGCGTCCACGCCCAACCTATTTGCGCTCAACAGCGCCGACTATTCGCTCAGGCTGCACGCCCAGGATGAACAAACGCAACTGTGGCGCAGTGGCCAGGTGTTACAGGATTCCGAGGAAGCGTTTGAAACAGTGCGCTTCCGCACAGAAGTTACCCTGACAGATGCGAATGGCATTTCCCTGCCTGGTTGCCCCGTCACCGTGCGCGTAGCCGATGGATATTCGGCAGCGGAGATTTGGGTGGCTGGAAAAACCTATCCCGTAAACAGCCAGAACGATGTTGCTCTGACGACCGATGCAATGGGAAAACTGACAATTGCTGTTCTGACCACCGCTGGAATGGTCGCGCCCAATCTGGTGCTGAACGCTACTGGGCTTGCAGCCCCCATCACGATTCAACCTGCCGGTTCAGTCCACAATTATCTCGCCGGGAACGGAACGCTGAATCCGACAAATCCCGGCGGGCCGCTGCCAGTTTTCGATGCAAAGGGCGACACGCTGACGGCAGCAACTGTGCAAGGCAAACCTCTCGCACCGGCCGTACAAAACAACGGCCAACTCGCCAGTGTCGCGGCCTCGGCAATTCAACACGCCGCCACAATTGGCTTAGGGCAACCGACTTCTGAACTAGCCGGGTTTCATTTCAGCCTCGCGGAGTCAGGCCAAGCCAGCTTCACAGCCCTGAAAACCAAAGACGAAGTAGATTTACACGTCACGCGATTGCGCGCAGCAGCAGAACTTTCGCTGGGCAGTATCTGGGGTGACATTGAACAATGGCCAGGCGATGTGTGGGAAGGGATTCGCCACGGAGTGTTAACAATTTCGGAAGTCGTTGTGGATGTCGCAAAGAAAGTCGCCACGCTTGCAGTCAAAATCGGCGATAGAATCGTTCAAGGCATCCAACTCGCCATTCAGGGACTTGAACAGGCGGCTCATTTCATTTCCGGTGTCTTCAAGATGATCGAAGCCGACATCGAATTGGTCATTCAATGGTTGATGGCGTTATTTGACTTCGCCGCCATCTGGCGAACGAAGATGGCGTTTCAAGAAGCGTTGCAAACCGTTCCAGCCTACATCAAACAATTGACCAGCTTGGGCCAGAAAGCTGCCGATGGATGGTTTAGCAAACAGAAAGACACTGTTGATAATGCGTTGGACGAATTAGCGAAGCGGTACGCAGGCCAGACTTTTGGAAATCAGCCGAACTGGCAACAACCGGGCAGTCCGCCCAGCAACACAACCAAAGTTGCCGGGAACGCCACCCCAGCCGACTTTACCAACAACGTTCACCATAACTGGCTTTTGAACAAAGTGGCTTCCTATTCGCCCAGCGATTCCTCGCTGAAGCCTGATGCCACGCCTGATGATCCCTGGCAGGCGTTAGTAAAGAATCTGACGGCTGCTGGCACTGACTTCATCAGCGCACTTGGCGAATTCAAAACGGCAACGCAAAGCCTGATTCAAAATCCGAAAAACTTCAGCAGCGTCGCGGTGCCTGACTTCATCACAATGTTCAGAAAATTAGTGGACTCATTGCTGAGCCTGACCGACGCCATTCTGGACAGTTTTCTGGCTTTGGTGGATGGCGCGATGAATGGGATAGACGCCCTGTTCAACCGCGAACTTGATCTGGGCTTTTTGAATACGCTGTGGAGTTGGATCGCCAAACTCGCCGGTTATCCGGATGACGACAAACTGACCGTGGCTGCGCTTTTGTCGCTTCTGGCCGCTTTTCCCTGCACTGTCATTTATAAACTCATTGAAGGCGTGGAGTCCGAACCATTCCCGACCGGTACGCTAGCGACAGGCGGCGAGATGAAACTGTTTGCGGCTGGCGCGGGTGCAAACAGTTTCGGCTTCCAACCAACCAAAGGAACAAACCTTGCCGCCGGAATTCTTCAGGTGCTGTATTTCATCCCCGCCGTTAGCAGCACCATTCTTGGCACCGATACTCCAATGTGGATCACCCTCATCTCGCTTGGTCTTTCACTGGTGATGTTGGTGCTCACCAGCGGATTACCAGACTTGACCGCTTTGGAATGGGGAATTGTCGGCACAGTCGTCTTCTTCTTGGCAATGGTCGTTGTGCCCGCAGTTGGCGGAATTATTTACTCCCTTTACGCCGAAAAGATTGATGACATTCTGGCCAATCCGATGCTCAACGATGTGATCCTGATTTTGACCTCGCTTTACGGCGGCCTGAAGTTGATTGTGGGGGCAGTGCAAGACATTCTGGAAGCAGTACACAAAAAAGTTGATCCGTTGTTGATGGAGTCGCGCTATCTGCTTCCGCTTCCGAATATCTTCGCTTGGCTGCAACTATCAACGTTCCGGAACGAACCGGAGCTTGCTCCCTTTGTGATCATGGCGGGCGTTGACTTTGATCTCATTGGCTACGTCGGAGGAGGCGCTGCTGAAATCGCCGATGCCGCCTTGTCATAACAAAGAACAGCTTCTTCAGCACAACGCGTAAACAAGGAAGAATTATGAACTTCAATGATCTGGTGGCAAAGCTAACCAATCAGAGCATCACCGGGGGATGGGACGCGGTTTTGGCGATGAATGCGACGCAGCTCAATGCCCTATTCTTCCAGCACTACCTAAGCAAGGGACCGACCAAACTGGCGACACATTTCCAAGCCATTGTTCCAGACAAAACGGATTACTGGATCCTGGATGTCGAAGTGGGACCGCCAGAAATCAGCTTCGCTACCGTTCCCAACCAACAGCAACTGCAGCTCAAGATGTTTTTGCTATCCGGTAGATTGGCAAAGTTCGATGCTGGCACACAGACAATCCTCAGCGTTATCGAGGTGCAACCCAATGAATCATGGCTGACGGGCGCTGCAAGTCTGGCCAAAGTGGCGGGAACGAACAATCAATTGGGACAAGTGGCACTTGATCTGGGAACGGGGTCGTATCAGCCTCAGATCAAAGGCGTTGATCCTGATTCGGTTCTGGCCACCAACCTTGGCGCGGCATTCAAAACCTTCTTCGCGCAGAACCAAACGCGCTATCCGCTGGGCACGATACAACAAAGTAACGTTCCGGCTTGCTTGCAACCGACGGACTTCAATTTCGCGATTCAGGCGGCACCAGCAGGAAACGGTGATGGCGCAGTGCTGGTGCTGATCAAAACCAATGGCCCTGGCGGGAAAGTTGGCCCGTTGAGCGTGTATCCGATTCCAGATGGACAGACAGCAGCGTTGTTGATCTCGAACCAGGTCATTTTCAACCAACTGTTTCCTCCTTACTTGTCGCAACAGTTCCAGAACATCCAACTCAACAACAAACCCATCGGCACATCATTCAGCGGGCAACAATTCGGTGCACTGTGGCAAGCGGTGGGACAAGGCGGAAACATAGATATTGGCACACTGCGAACTGATAATGGCGATTCCACCGACAGCGATGGCAATGATCAGGATGTCATTGTTCATCTGGACAATTTCATCGTGGGGAAAGGTGGCGCGAATCTCTCGATTTCCTGGGATTATTCCTGGGGCCAATACTGGACGCACATCGCCGGTGAAGGCCGTTTCGCAACCCCGGAAACCGATAAAGTGACGCTTCATGCCTCGTACTCACAAACCGGTATTCCCAGCGTTGACCCGGTGACAGCCATCGTTAGTTTTTCAGGAAACGGGACGGTTTCGGTTTGGTCATCCGGTGGCCCCGATTGGTTTGCACGTGAGGTAATGAACCAACCGGAGGTTCCTTCGCTATTCAAAACTGCCATTCAGGATGTGCTGCAGCAGGTGTTTACAAATTTTCAGTTGCCTGACGTCAACACCTTTGCCATCGCCAATCTGTTGTTTCCCTCCGAGCATTCACTCAGTCTGCAACAAGCAGCAGTCCCCGGCGATCTTCTGCTGGTCGGGCAGGTACAGGCGCTGCAAACGGTCACGCCGCTGCAAGTGCAATTGCAACCGGGAAAAACGCAACAGTTCAGTGCGATGCTTTATGGGAATTCACTGGAAATTTCCCCAGCTCGGGTGCAGATTCCCTATCTGCAGCCTCAACAATTCAGCGCTGAGTTTTCAGGCCAGCCAATCGCCGTTAACTGGGAATTGTTTTGGTACACGGGAATCGCAGGCTCCATTGATGCAAACGGTCTTTATACCGGGCAACAACTGAACACAAATTTTGTTGAAGGTATCTTGGAGGCAGTCAGTAAAACGAATTCGGCGCTGATGGGACGTCTTCTGATGATGGCGGAACCGTATTCGATCACCGGCGTTGCCCCCGTCGCGACGTCGGGAACGAAAAACCTGGTTGGCTTGCCCGCCGATGTGGATTGGGAAATCAATCCGGCGACTTCGGGTTCGATCAATCGTGATGGCCTTTACACCGCACCGTCTACAGTCAAACCTGGAAAAACGGTGGTCATCGTGACAGCGATCAACAAGCACGATACGAATCGTACGGCAAACGCGTTGGTGCTGGTTCACAAGCCGCCTACAGCAAACGAACTCGTAATCAGCCCGGCCACTCTGACATTGACCGCTGGACAATCCTTCGAATTGATTATTGCTGATGCGACGGGAACGCCGATTGACGCAACAGTGACGCTGAGTTCGAACATTGGAACAATCAGCCCCGGAGCAGCGACCGGCCATTACGTCTACACAGCTCCGGCGAGCCTTGACGCAACAACGCACGTCACTGTGACCGCCCGCCGCCCCAACACGTCTCAAACTGGCACAACAACCATCAAAATAGAGCCTCCAATTCAGGCCACAATCACGGCCACGACTCAACAAATCGTTTACTGCGGCCAGGACGGGCATCTTTACGAACTCTGGTTTGACATCGCTTCAGACAACACGTTTTCCGTCAGTCCCAAAGGAAGAGTGCAACTGACAGCATCAGGGCTGGATGATTACACCTGGCTGATTTATCCCAGTGACGTTGGCAGCATTGTGTCCGATGATGAAACTCCTGCGCAGGCGATATACACCGCACCGGACACCGCTGGCGGCTCCAAGTCGGTTATGGTGGCTGTTTATGACACTGGCCAAATGGGAATTAGAAACACGACCGTTACGCTTGGTGCTGCAACTCCGCCAGGCGTTTGGAAGTGGCGAGATCTAACTCAGCTGGCTACCGAAGGAACGCAGACCAATACTCCACTGACTGTGGGTCGCCCCAGCCGGTTTTTGTCACAAGGCGCTGCACAAGTCGTGTATCGCGGCCAAGACGGTCATATTTACCAACTCTCGTTGGCGAATGGAACCTGGACTTGGGGCGACTTGACCGCACAGGCAAATTCCAGCGTGCTGGCAGCAGGCGATCCGATAGGATACGGGTGGGATAATGACCCTAATGGAGCAAGCCAACATGTAGTTTACCTTGGGCAAGACGGGCAGATTCATGAGCTAATGTTCCCTCTGAATAACGGTTCTTGGTCGGACACAAACGTCACAGCCAATTTAGCCGTGGCTCAACAGCCCGCAGGTCAACCGGCAACCACCGTTTGGAACAATGACCCCAAAGGGCCGACTCAGCACATCTTTTTTAGGGGTAAGGACAATCACATCCACGAATTCTATTCGTTTTACGGAGGAGGCTCTTGGCAAACAGCCGATTTAACGCTGGCCACTGGTGATCACGCTATACCAGCGAGTGACCTATCGGTATTTGTGTGGGATACCGATCCGCAAAACACGACCGCTTTGCACATTGGTTATCGGGATAGTTCAAACTCAATTCATGACCTGCATCGCCACGCGAACCTGTGGCAACCAGCGACTGATCCATCCTGGCTGGCCGATCCCAGTTTGTCATCCACAGTGCTCGGCACAGGCAATCCTGTTGGCTTGGCGTATAACTCCGATCCCATTTTTTTAGCGCCTACTATTCATTGGCTCTACCGCACCGCGAATGGTCACATTGGAGAATTATGGTCGAGCGGAAAAGATGTGTGGGGCGTCAATGATTTGTTTGCCGAAGTCTCAAACCAGGGTGAACCGCTTGTTGCAGCCGCTGAAATTCTATCCGCCTATGTGTGGCAGGCGGATGTTAATCAGCATTCTTCGGGGCATGTAATTTATCGTGGCGAAGATAATCATATCTATGCGCTGTCCTATGGCGCGATTGACCATGACTGGACTATCACGGATTTAACTTTGAAGACTGGTGCCCCTCCGCCAGCAGAGAAATAGCTACGTCAAAAACACAATTCTAACGAAAGCCACGATTCAGAAATAACAGTGACGAGAAGAATACAACTCTACAGCGTGCAATCTGAGATTGAATCGCTGCCGACCATTGTCTCGCCCATCTAAACTTACCAACAAATTCAAAACCCTTCCTGATTTTAGTGAAATAATGTGGGAATCTGGCCGCAAAATACGGTCTAGTAAATAGAAACTGCGAATTCGCCTTCAAAAACTAAAAGCTAAGTTTATTGCGATCGTTATTCAGTACCACACAGAGTCGTATTCGGAAGATGCTCAGGAAAATTTAGAAGCGATCAGATTAGCCGCGTATGTCCGAGCTTGCTCTCGGCTGAGCTTCGTCGCTAATGGTTGCGCTGGCTTTCCCGCATCAAAAACAACCAATTCACAATATCACTTTTGGAGATTCACGTTATGAGTAGCAAAATTTCAATCATTCTGAATAACATTCATTGCAACAACACATCCGAACGTGGACACGACGAGGTCTACATCAAATACAGCGTTGACGGTGGCCGTGACACTCGCTTCCCATCAAACGGCTATCATTCGATGGCCAATGGCGATAATTGGGATCCGGGTCTGATTATCAGCTACTCTTCATCCGCGGTAGTCGGCCTCTATGACGAAGACACGCTGGGCGATGAATTCTTGGGCAGTCACACCTACACAACCGGAGATCCGCAACCGGAAACCGTCCCCGTGTCCAATACCAATGGCGCATCCTATACATTGTCCACAGCGTTAACACCGGCAACTCAAGGATAATCAATCGTTGAGACAAGCCTATGAGCCGGATGGCCCAGATAAAGCCATCCGGCTCTTTTCACGCGGAATCGTATCGGCGAAACCGGCACGAATTTAACAGGAGTCAACAATGGCAAAACAGGCAAAAAGACCAAACATCCTAGTCTTCATGGTGGACGAAGAACGCTATCCCGTCAGCTATGAGACTGAAAACGTCAAAGCTTGGCGCAAAAAGAATTTCAAAGCCTTAGACTGGTTTCAGAACCATGGCATGGAGTTCAACAACCACTACGCTGGCTCGGCGGCGTGTGTGCCCTCGCGCGCGACGATTTTCACCGGGCAGTATCCGTCCCTGCACGGAGTCACGCAGACAACAGGCGCGGCTAAAAACTCAACTGACCCGGACGTGTTCTGGCTGGATTCTGCGACTGTGCCAACGATGGGAGATTATTTCCGCGCCGGAGGCTATCAAACTTACTACCGAGGCAAATGGCACGTGTCAGACGCCGACATCAGGATGCCTGGGACGCATCAACCATTGCATAGTTACGACGATGATGGTTGTCCGGTGAAACCCGTCATTGAACTGTACAAACAAGCTGACCGATTGAATGAGTTTGGCTTTTCGGGTTGGATTGGCCCTGAACCCCATGGCAGTGCCAAAGCCAACACCGGAACCAACCGTGATCCGGGCTTTGCCAGAGAAACCATCGAACTGATTGAAGAGTTGGAATCCGAAAAGAAAAAATCGGCGGGCGAACAGGCTCCGTGGCTAATCGTCAATTCCTTCGTCAACCCGCACGATATTGTGTTATTCGGGCTGGCTTGGAAAAGTTTCGGCTATCCATTCAAGGAAGGTTTTGTGCCGGAAATCGGCAAACCGGAAACTCAAGACGAATCACTGGACACCAAACCCAGTTGCCAATCCAGCTACGTGGATGTTTACCCCAAGATGCTGATGCCCCAACCGACGCTGGAACTATATCGGCAGTTCTATTACTCGCTGCAACACGAATCAGACCAGCACATTTGGAGCGTCTTCAAACGGTTGATGAAATCCAGCTTTTTCGAAGATACCATCATCGTCTTCACCTCAGACCACGGAGACCTGCTCGGCGCGCACGGCGGCATGCACCAGAAATGGCACAGCGCTTACGAAGAAATGGTTCATGTTCCGTTCATTGTTTCGCACCCGACAATGTTCAAAGAATCGAAACAGGCCAATATGCTGACCAGCCACGTTGACTTTATCCCGACGCTGCTGGGATTGGCGGGAATCGACCAGAAAGCGGCACAAAAGAAATTGCAGAAAACCCATTCTCAGACTCGCCCGTTGATCGGCCGCGACCTGTCAGGCGTCATCACCGGCAAGGTGAACCCGGACATTTCGACTTCGCCGATTTATTTTATGACCGACGACGAAGTCAGTTCCGGCTTGCACCAAACCAATCAGATCACAGGAAAACCCTACACATCAGTCATTCAACCTAATCACGTCGAAACCGTCATCGCTGATTTGCGAACCAGCAAAAATGACGAACCGCAAATCTGGAAGTACTCGCGCTACTTCGACAATCCGCAGTTTTGGACCAAACCGTTTCAGTATGACGTGAACGTCAAAGATGGCAAACCGGTCAAAACCACCAAGCCGCAAAAGCCGGAATTTGAGATGTACAACGTCAGTGCCGATCAAAAAGAGCAGGTCAATCTGGCTCACGCGTCAAACAAATCACGCGACACAAAGGCGATGCAGGCCAAACTGGAAGCTTTGTTGGTGGAACAGCGCGATCAAAAACGCATCTACCCTGCTCCTTACGATGAGTACGTCAAAATCATCGAAAACCAGTAATCTTCGCTTCAACCCAAAACAGAAAGGCGCGACACACGAAAGAAAAGGAGGAAAACTTTTCGTGTGTCGCGCCTTTTTGTAAAACGCTCGAAGGCGTTAGCGGCCTGAGCGAACAGGAACTTTGATCATCTGGCCAGCGCGAAGCTTTTCAGTCGTGCTGATCCGATTCAAAGTTGCAATATCCCGCACCGACGTGCTGTAACGACCCGCAATGTCTCCCAAGGATTCGCCGCGGCGAACTTTGTAGGTGACAACCTTTGCCGTACCACCTTTTACTGAAGGAGTAAGCGCAGCAGAGTTACGAGACGTCAACGATGCTAAACGAATATTTCCGCCCGCCGGAATAACGATCTTCATTCCGGCTTTAATCACACCGGCATTTACCTGTTCAATTGCTGACGCCGAAACACCGGTCTTTCGGCTGATCGAATCGAAATCATCTCCCGCTTGCGCAGTCAGCATTCGCCAGCTGGCTCGCTTTTCGGGTGGAACACGCTGCAAAGCAGTCTGTAGCACGCGGCCTTTGCCAGTCGGAACGCGCAACAGATGCTCAACTCCCGGCGGCGTGACGCCACGCTTCAATTCCGGATTGAGAGCTTCCAGGTAATCATAAGGAACATCAATCGCGTCGGCGACCAATCGCAGATCCGTCATGTTGTTGAGCTTGACGTAATCGTACATCAGCGGAGGTTCCGGCTTGATATGTCCAAAGCCGTATTGTTCAGGATTCTTGGCAATAATGATCGTCGCCAGAATGTTCGGCACGTAGTTGCGAGTTTCCTGCGGAATCAGTCCACGCTGGTAAATTTCCCAGAAGTCTGCGTATCCCGAACGGGCGACTGCGGAATCAACACGACCTTCGCCAGAGTTGTAAGCAGCCATCGCCAGTTCCCAATTGCCGTCGTAACGATCAGCCAACCATTTCAGGTATCGCGCAGAAGCGCGCGTGGATTTTTCGAAGCTCGACCGATCATCGACATAATAGTTCTGGCCCAAGCCATAACGAGCGCCGGTTCCCGGGATGAATTGCCACAGCCCAACTGCCGCAGCCCACGAACGGGCAACAGGCGACCAGGCACTTTCGACTTGTCCTAGCCAGGCGATGTCCTGCGGCACACCTTCTTCTTTAAAAATCTTGCGAGCCATGGTCATGAACCGGCCTGACCGACGCAGACCATTTTCCATCGTCGCACGACCACGTCCTTGATAGTAATTGATGAAGCTTTGAATCAGAGAATTCGGTTTGAAGTTGAAATCCAGCTTGGCCTGCGCCACAGCCGATTCAACCTGCTGCTCGCTGACATTTTGAGTCTCATCTTGCGTCAGCTTGATCTTCGCCAGTTCATCCAAAGGTGAAGGCGAAAATGCCTGCTGCCCGAAACCGCCACGATCTGCCGGTTGCGTGTCTTTTTTCTCTTTGTTCTGTGGGTTTTGAGAGGCTTGCTGCTGAAGTTCTTCGCTGAAGGCGGCGGCGCTGTTTGCCGCAGGCAATGCCGACAGCAAGGTCATTTGGCGGCGAAAAATATTATCCACCAACGCCTGGTAATGCGATTGCAGGCGGGCATCACTGCGAACATCAATCCCGGATTCCAGCACAATATCCAGGGCGCGATCGTATTCGCGGCGTGCTTTTTCAAAATTTCCGTCTTTAAAATTTGCTTCGGCGGACTGGAAATAACTTGTTGAACGATCAATCACTCGCTGAATCTCAGCATTGCGATGATCAAACGAAGTTTCATTACCGTTTGATGACGCCCCGCGCCCTTGAGCAAATGAAGTAATAATTAGGCACGGGGTCAGGGCTAACGAGAGACAAAACGCGAAAAAGCAGCCCTTCATCCCACGGGACGGCTCTTCAACCAACAACTTACTCATTATTTCTTTCCTCCGAAAACTTGGTTCATTCCCAGCAATCATATTTTTAGTTTTTGTAGGTTTTCCAGCAGCTCAAACTTCAATAGCGCCGATGGGGTCAGGTAGGCAATGACGCTCTTTTGAACTGCCTTACAACGTCGCGGATTGTAACTTTTACACAGTTGGGGAGTCAAACTGGAATTTACGGGTACAGAGCCGAAGAGTTTGGCCGGCCAGAAGCCGCCAATTCGGCCTCCACACCTACCGTATTCTGACGATTGACAGCCCTTCCCCCCACAGCTATAAGTTGCCGCAATGAAATCATCGTCAAAGCAGCTTCTATCAGTTCTGTCCGCCATCTATTGCGCCCTACTGCTTGGACAGCTGACAGCCTTTGCACAAAGCGGTAAGTTTCCAGCCTATACCGGGCACGTCAATGACTTTGCCAACGTAATTGACTCTGCAACCAAACAGAAAATGGGTGATATCCTGCTCAATTTCGAAAAGAAAACGGGGACACAAATCGCCGTCGTAACGATGAACACTTTGGGCGGCCAACCCCTGGAAGATTTTTCGACAGATTTGTTTCGAGCTTGGGGGATTGGAGCCAAAAGCGGCGAAAATCGGGACAAGGGCGCACTGCTGTTGGTGGTGATTCAGGACCGAAAAACGAGACTTGAAGTCGGTTATGGCTTGGAAGGCGACATTCCCGATGGGCTGGCGGGGCAAATCATTCGCAATATGCGGCCCGACCTTCAAGCCGGCAATTTCTCTGCCGGGATGATGAAGGGGATGCGAACCATTGTGGATACGCTGGCCGCCAAGTGGAACGTTTCGCTGGAAGGCATCGAAGATCGGCAGTTCGCCTATCGTGGCGAGCAAGTGCCCGAAATCAGTGGGAATGCGCTGGCTGTCTTAGCTGCTGCGTTTATCGTGTTTATCATCTTTATGGTGTTTGTTGCCCGCACCGCGCGAAGGCGAATGGGCATAAGCGGCGGTCGAATAGCAGGTGAAGCCCTGTGGTGGCTGGCTCCGTTGATTTTCAATCGTGGAGGCGGCGGCTTTGGCGGCGGGTCTTCTAACAGCGGCAGCGGCTGGGGCGGCGGTGGCAGCGACAGTGGCGGAAGCGACTGGGGCGGCTTTGGCGGCGGCGAAAGTGGCGGCGGCGGCGCCAGTGACAGTTGGTAATCGCACAATTTTCAGTGCAGTGTTGACCAGTGCAGTCTTGAATGGTTGGAGTTGAGTTATGGACATGACGTTTAACGAATTAGTCAGCCGCTTGGCAGCCACCGAGCGCGAAAATCTGGTTTCGGTGATTGTCTATGGCTCGGCCATTGTGACGCCGGGCAATGCCCAAAAGTCCGACTACCAGTTAATCGTCGTCATGCGACAATTGAACGCGGCCGCTTTGCGCCGAGTTCGTCCGGCGATTCAGTCGCTGACAGCCAAAGGATTTGCACTGCCGGTATTTTTCACCGCCAACGAATTTACGGCTTCGCTGGATGTCTTCCCAATTGAATTCCGTATGATGAAGCGTGCCTATCAGGTGCTTTATGGCGAAGACTTGCTGGCTGGAGCCGAAATTTCGCTGGAGAACCTGCGACTGGAAACCGAATTTGAGCTTCGTGGAAAATTATTGCGATTGCGCTCGCTTTCGATCCAGACAAACGACGCAGCTTCTGACCTGACCAAATTGATGACCGAAAGCATCGTCAGCTTTGTGCGGTTTTCACGCCCGATTCTGGAATTGCTGGGTGAAGAACCTCCGCTGGGACGATTGGCAACGGTCAAACGCATTGGCGAGCAATTGAAGATTGATACTTCGCCGCTGATCAGAGTGTTGAACTTGCGCGACGAGCCAAAGAATTTGCTCGAAGTCGAAACGCAAGACCTTTTCGCAAGTTACCTGAACTGCCTTTCCCATATCGTCGAGGCAGTGGATAAGTTATAAGCCAAATCATCGTCCACGAAGGGCACGAAGAAGCACGAAGGAAGGTTACACGATTCATTTCTTTGTGAACCTTCGTGCCCTTCGTGGATGAAAACGAGGAGATCAAAATGGGCAAAGTAGGGTTGATAGTCTTAGGCGCGGTCATTTTATTCGCGTTGATTTTGGGCGGATGCGGTTTGAGCAGCTACAACGGCCTGATTGCCAAACGCAACGCGGTGGATTCGCAATGGGCGCAAGTCGAAAACCAGATGCAGCGCCGAGCCGATTTGATTCCCAATCTGGTGAATACCGTGAAAGGCTACGCCAAGATTGAACAAAGCGTGCTGACACAAATTGCGCAATCTCAAGCCGTCATGAAATCCGGCACCGCCACGCCGGAACAAAAAATGGACGCCGACAACAAAATGACCGGCGCCCTGCGTCAGGGAGGATTTTTTGGCGCAGGATTGCCGTTTATGACAATGGTGCAAGCCTATCCGCAGTTGAAATCCGACCAACAATTCCTGAATCTGCAAAATGAATTGTCCGGCACGGAAAACCGCATGGCTCAGGAGCGGCGGCTTTACAACAAATCCGTCGAAGAGTACCAAAATACCAAACAGAAATTTCCGACCGTCGTCGTCGCCAGCCTGACCGGATTTCAGGACAAGCCGTTTTTCAAAGCTGACGAAGGCTCGAAGGTCGCGCCAAAAGTCGAGTTCTAGGAAAAATTCTTCTCCCGCGAAAACACACACAGAAGTCACGAAGAGAAACAACGGCAATTGGCTCTGCTTCGTGCTGCTTCAAGTGGTTTCGTGGGAAATGTTTTTTGAGGAGGCCAGATCATGAACAAGAATCGCTTGCTTGCTCTTTTCGCGTTTTGCTCCGCGCTGGCCATCGTTGCAGTCGGCGTCGGTGCACAGAAGCCGCAATATCCCATGACCAGAAAAGTTGATCACGTAGACACTTACCACGGCACAAAAGTCGCCGATCCATATCGCTGGCTGGAAGACGACAATTCCGCCGAAACCGCCAAATGGGTCGAAGCGCAAAACAAAGTCACCTTCGGATATCTGGAAAAGATTCCGTACCGCGCCAAGATCAAAGAGCGGTTGGAACAGCTTTATAACTATCCGAAATACAACGCGCCGTTTCGCCGTGGTGAGTTGTACTTCTTCTATAAGAATGACGGCCTGCAAAATCAGAGCGTACTGTACGTCCAAAAAGGGCTGAACGGCACGCCGGAAGTGCTGCTTGATCCGAACAAATGGTCGCCGGACGGAACCGTTCGGCTGAGTTTCATTCCATCGAAAGACGCCAAATATGCCGTTGTCGGTGTTTCCAAGAGCGGTTCGGACTGGCAGGAATATCAGGTGATGGAAATCGCCACGAAAAAAATGCTGTTCGACAAGGTGGAATGGGTGAAAGTTTCCGGCGCAGCCTGGGCGGGCAACGGATTCTTTTACAGCCGTTATCCCGCGCCCGAAAAAGGCCACGAACTTTCGACCAAAAATGAAAACCATCAGGTCTGGTTTCACAAAGTCGGCACCGCGCAATCCGCGGACGAATTGGTGTACGAAGACAAAGCCAATCCGCAACGCTTTCACATTGCCGACACCACGGAAGACGAACGCTTTGTCATTCTGAACATTTCCGACCGAGGCAAAGGCAAAAAAGGCAATTCGCTGCTCTTCCGCGATCTGAGCAAAGGCGACAAGAACTTCACGCCGATTGTCAGTGAAATTGGCGATGACACTTTTGGTGTTATCGAAAATGTTGGCGACAAATTTTTGATTCAGACTGACAAAGCTGCTCCAAACGGCAAAGTCGCGCTGTTCGACCCGAAAACTCAAAAATGGTCGGACGTGTTGCCAGAAAAACCGGAACCTCTGCAAAGCGCCGGCACAGCGGGCGGCAAGCTGTTCGTTACATATCTAAAAGATGTGACGACGCACGCGTATGTGTACAGTCTGGATGGCAAGCTCGAAAACGAAGTGAACATGCCCGGCCCCGGCACTGCGGGAGGGTTCGGCGGCAATCACGACGACAAGTTTGTCTTTTACAGCTTCACGTCGCTGAATTACCCGCCGACGATTTTCCGCTACGACATCGCCACGAAAAAATCGTCCGCCTTTCGCGAAGTCGCCATTCCCGGTTACAAAGCTGACGAATACGAAACCAAAGCGGTCTTTTTCAACAGCAAAGACGGCACGCGCGTGCCAATGTTTCTGGTCTACAAAAAAGGCCTGAAGCTGGACGGGACGAATCCGACGCTGATGTATGGCTACGGCGGATTCAACGTGACGAATTCGCCTGCGTTCAGCCCGTTGCGAATCGCGCTGCTGGAAAACGGGTTTGTCTATGCATCGGTCAACATGCGTGGTGGCAGCGAATACGGCGAAAAATGGCACGAAGCCGGCACCAAGCTGAAAAAACAGAACGTGTTTGACGATTTCATCGCCGCCGCTGAATGGCTGATCGCCAACAAATACACTTCGCCGGACAAACTAGCGATGAATGGAGGCTCGAACGGCGGCTTGCTGGTCGGAGCAGTGCTGAATCAACGGCCTGAATTGTTCAAAGCCGCCATTCCCCAAGTCGGCGTCATGGACATGCTGCGCTTCCACAAGTTCACCATCGGTTGGAACTGGATCGCCGATTATGGTTCCAGCGACAATCCGGACGAATTCAAAGCGCTGTTGGCTTATTCGCCGATTCACAACATCCGCGAAATCAAATATCCCGCGACGCTGATTACCACCGCTGACCACGACGACCGCGTCGTACCGGCGCATTCGTTCAAATACGCGGCAACCTTGCAGGAAAAACAGCGCGGCGACGCTCCGATCCTGATTCGCATCGAAACCAAATCCGGTCACGGAGCCAGCAACACCGCTAAACAGATTGGAGGCTCAGCGGATATTTACGCCTTCCTGTTTGAAAATTTGGGAGTCACGCCGAAATTTGGCAGTGTGGCCAAAAATTGACGATTCAACCTTTTCCAGCGAGGCAAGCTCTTGAGTTTGCCTCGCTGATCGTATTTGCGACCTGCTACAAATCAATGAATCGCCTAACTTTACGCTTGAATAACTTCGGAGGCTGAGGCTATCATCCCGCCGCTGCATCCCCCTGCTTCGTGCTCCCCAAACCTTTATATTGCAGAATCTCTGGGAACCCGTTTGGCTGAAAACTTCGTGGGACAAGCTGAAATGATGAATTCGAGCAAACCAGTCAACGCACTGACGGTTGATGTGGAAGATTATTTCCAGGTCGAAGCCTTCGCGGACGTGGTGCAACGAGACGACTGGCACAAATGGGAATCGAGGGTCGAACGCAACACGCATCGGCTGCTGGAAATCCTGGCCCATCACAAAGTTCACAGCACCTTTTTCGTTCTGGGTTGGGTGGCCGAACACGCGCCAGGCTTGGTACAACAGATTGCCGCCGCCGGACACGAAATTGCCTGCCACAGCTATCAACACCAACTGATTCACACGCAAACGCCCACAGAGTTTCGCGCCGATCTGCGACGCGCAAAGTTTCTACTGGAAGACCTGACGGGCGAAGAAGTCATTGGCTATCGTGCACCCACGTATTCCATTACCAAACAAACCTTGTGGGCGCTGGACGTGTTGGTTGAAGAAGGCTTCCGATACGATTCTTCGATTTTTCCGATCTTTCATGACCGGTACGGCATTCCCAACGCAGAGCGGTTCATTCACGTCCTTCGCCGCCAGGCCGGTGATATCGTTGAGTTTCCACCTTCGAGCGTTCGAATGGCCGGCGTCAATTTCCCCATGACCGGCGGAGGTTATTTCCGCTTTTTACCGTATCCCGTCTTTCGTTGGGGGTTGCAGCGCATCAATCATCGCGAAAACCAACCCGCGATTTTTATGGTTCACGCCTGGGAAGTTGATCCCGACCAGCCGCTGATTGCGGGAACCCGGTCAAACATCTGGCGGCATCGAACCAACCTGAACCAAACCGAATCGCGCCTGAACCGGTTGCTGCAAGAATTTCACTTCGCGCCAATGCGCGACGTTCTTCGATTGAATGCAGAAAAGTTCGAGCTTGCTGAATTAAATGCGGTCGGCTCAAACCCGGCCTTTGCACGAATGGATTGAGGAGGTGCTATGAAAAAATCGCTTCTTACAGTACTTGCGTTGCTGTTTGGATTCGGCAGCACTTGTTTCGCGCAGGAAAACTTGGCCAGCAAACAGCAGAACAATGATCCTTGCGCCCAATTCAAAATGCGATTGGTGACCCCGGCGGAAAATCTGGACCCGAAAATCGTCACTAATGTTGATGCTCAATTGGATCCCAAGATGGTTCTGAATCCTTGTCCGGGAATTCCGAAAGTTGTTGCGCAGGCAAAACCACTGCCGGAACAAGAATCCAATCAGCAGCAAAACGCGCTTTCGCCTTCGCTGAGGTTGACGCTTCCAAACAACAAATCGAAAACGCCATCAGAGATGCTGAGACAGTTTTCAATCCCTAAAACGCCAAAGCCAAACCGCTAAAAGGTGTTTGAAAACTGCGAAACAACGCGATCGGTTTTGAACATCAGGCCTTACGCCACCGTTGACGCTTGCCGGTGGGATAGCTTTGTTGGCAACCAAGCTTCAGCAAGCATTTGCCACACCAGCGGCTGGCAACGAGTTATCGAGCAAGTCTGGAAGCATCGCCAACTAAGTTTATACGCCGAACGTGACGGCAAAATTTGCGGAGTGCTGCCGTTGTTTGAAGTGAAAGGCTGGTTCGGTTCGATGCTAGTGTCGACGCCGAACGGAGTATACGGCGGCGCGGTTGCCGAAGATGCCAATTCGCGCCAAGCCTTGGTCGAAGCAGCCAAGTCGCTGGCAGTTGAGCTGCAAGTGGATTATCTGGAATTACGCGATGTGTCTTTTTCCCTGCCCCAACCAGAGTTGCTGGAACAAACGCTGTATGTCAGTTTTGACCGGCCAATCGTCGCCGACGAAACAGAATTGAGGAACAGCTTTCCGGGCGACGTGCGGCGAATGATTCGCCTGGCAGAAAAACACGGCCTGACGTCATCGCTGGGGCGCGAAGAATTCCTCGATGAGTTTTATGAATTGTATGCCGCCAACGTTCGGCGATTGGGCACACCGGTATTTCCGAAAACCTTGTTCGCGGATTTCTTGAGTGAATTCCCTAACAGATCTGATATTTTGCTGATTCGTCATCAACGCCGTGTTGTCGCTGCAGTGATGAGCTTTTACTTTCGTGACACGGTAATGCCCTATTACTCCGGTTCCAACCCGGAGTTTTATCGCTCCGGCGTCAACAATTTTCTGTATTGGGAATTGATGAGATTGTCGGCTGCGCGAGGCTTCACCCGATTTGATTTTGGACGCAGCAAGCTGGGAACCGGCGCGTGCGATTTCAAACGCGGCTGGCGCATGACCGAACGCCATTTGTCGTACAAGCTTTATCTGGTTCGAGCCTCACAAATGCCGAACTTGAATCCGACAAACCCAAAATTCAATCTGATGATCGAAACCTGGAAACATTTGCCGTTGTGGCTGACTAAGTTGATTGGGCCGAAAATCGTCAGAAATTTTCCCTGAGATGAAACTCCTCTATCTAGCCCATCGCATTCCGTATCCACCGAACAAAGGCGACAAGATTCGCTCGTACCACGAATTGCGCGCGCTGGTCGAACACGGACACGAGGTGCATCTGCTGGCCTTCGCCGACAACATGCGCGATTTGCAGTATCAGGTGAATCTGGCGCGAGGTTGCGCTTCGGTGCGCATCGTCCGACTGAGAAAACTGTGGGCCAGAGTGCGAGCCTTGCTGACGTTGCTGGCATCGCGTCCGCTTTCATTAGGCTATTTCGGTTCATGGAAAATGCGTCGGCTAGTAAAACGCGCGCTGGAACGGCACCAGTTCGATGCTGTTGTGGTGTATTCATCGGCAATGGCGCAATACATTCCGACAAGCTGGCGATCAAAAACGATTGTGGACTTAGTGGATGTTGATTCAGAAAAATGGCGCGAGTATTCAGCAAAAACTTCGTGGCCTCAAAACTGGCTTTATGGCGTGGAATCGCATCGGCTGAGAAAGTATGAGCACGATCTTGTCGCGATGTTCGCCAATTCGATGCTGACGACTCGGCACGAAGCCAATTTGCTCAGCGATCTGGATGAATTCACACGACGCGCTCGCATTCGCATTATGACCAACGGCGTGGATTCGGAGTACTTTCAACCGGAACCATCAATAGCGGTTAACAACAACGTCATTCGTCTGCCGCTTTCTAAAACGGAACAACCTGTTTCGAAACCGCGATTGGTTTTCACTGGTGCGATGGATTATTACGCCAACGTTGAAGCTGTGCAGTGGTTCGTTGACGAAGTTTTTCCGCTGATTCGACAACAGGAACCGCACGCGGAATTTTTCATCGTCGGCAGTGACCCCACCGCCGAAGTCAGAAAGCTGGCCTCTCAACCAGGCGTCACCGTCACAGGCACAGTGGAAGATGTTCGACCTTACTTGCGCGGTGCAGCGGTGTGCGTCGCTCCCCTGCGAATTGCACGCGGCATTCAAAACAAATTGCTGGAAGCAATGGCTTGCGGCAAAGCCATTGTTGCCACACCCGAAGCCGCCACCGGATTGCGCGTCGCCCACGAAGTGCAATTGCTGCTGGCCAATTCGCCAGCGGAGTTCGCCTCCGCCGTGATTGAATGCATTCGCGATGAAAACCTGCGCGAAAACCTCGGATTCCGCGCGCGACGCTTTGTCGAAGTGGAACACAATTGGCAACCGCTGCTGCAAAAACTCATTGAGTTAGTCGAAACCGTCGGCCAGCGCCGACCGGAATCCGAAAGAACCAACGTTCGAGCAATCGCTCGCCACTAAACCAACCTGCAAAACCTGACAGGTTTACAGGATTCAACAAGATGAAGAAGCTGGTTTGAAAATTATCCTGTAACTCTTGTTCATCCTGTCTGTTCCCTTTGTTACCTCAATGCTGAAAATTCTCAATGTTGTTGGGGCGCGCCCGAATTTCATGAAGATGGCTCCGATCATCGCGGCTATTCAGCGACGATCAGACGAAGCCTCTCAAGTGCTGGTTCACACCGGGCAGCATTACGACGAAATCATGTCCGCGTCGTTCTTTCGCGATCTGGAAATGCCGCCGCCGGACCTCAACCTGGAAGTCGGTTCCGCCACGCACGCCGAACAAACGGCGATGGTGATGCTGGCGCTGGAACCAGTCCTAACCGTCGAAAAGCCTGATTGGATTGTTGTGGTCGGCGATGTCAATTCCACTCTGGCGGCGGCGCTGACTGCGACAAAACTTGGAATCAAGGTCGCTCACGTCGAAGCTGGATTGCGCAGCTTTGACCGCGCCATGCCAGAAGAAATCAATCGTGTGCTGACTGATCGCATCAGCGATTTATTGCTGACGCCCAGCGAAGACGCCGACCGCAACTTGCTGGCCGAAGGCCTTGCGCCCGAACGAATCGTGCGCGTCGGCAACGTGATGATTGATTCGTTGTTTGCTCAGCGTGAGCGAGCGAAACAGTCCGACATTTTGAAGCAACTGAACTTGCAACCGCGCAAGTTCGCCGTGCTAACCTTGCATCGCCCGGCGAATGTGGACGATGCTGCCACCTTGAAAAGCATCTTCGCAGCGCTGGCGAAAGTTGCCGATGAAGTGCCCGTTGTGTTTCCGATTCATCCGCGAACCAAAGCCCGGCTGATCGGATTCAGCATCGAACTTCCGCCGACGGTGAAGCTGATCGAACCGCTGGGCTATCGAGACTTTTTGCAGTTGTGGAGCCACGCACGCTTTGTGCTGACGGATTCCGGGGGGTTGCAGGAAGAAACTACCGCACTGGGCATTCCCTGTTTGACGCTGCGCGATAATACCGAACGCCCGATTACAGTCGAGCAGGGAACCAACCAAGTCGTTGGCCGCAACCCTGAACGAATCATCTCTGCTGCATTTGAAATTTTGCGCGGCAAGCAAACTCAGCAACCAAGAATTCCCGACCTGTGGGATGGCCGCGCCGCTGATCGCATCGTAGATGCTCTGCTGCAACGTTGAAGCGCGATTGCCAGGCGGCAATCCGTAATTCGCAACCAATGAAAATCCTTCACGTTCTGGATCATTCGCTGCCGTACTTCAGTGGCTACAGTTTTCGCAGCCAATACATTTTGCGCGCGCAACGGCAATTGGGCCTTGAAGTATTTGCCATCACTTCGCCTAAGCACCAACAGTTCACCGACAAGATTGAAACGCTTGAAGATGTCGAATATCACCGAACCGAATGGCCGCCGTTTTCCAAACTTCAAGCCGTGCCGATGGCAAAACAGATTGCGACCATCACGACATTGGCCAAAGAGATCAAACGATTGGCCACGGAACGAAGCGCTACTGTCATTCACGCGCATTCGCCTTCGTTGTGTGGCTTGGCCGCAGGCAAAGCGGCCAAAGCATTGCAACTGCCAATGGTCTATGAGCTTCGTTATTACGAAGAAGACGCGGCGGTGGATCGTGGCAAGACTCGGCAAAATTCGCTGCGTTACCGGCTGGGCCAACGATTGGAACAACAAGCCTTGGAACAAGCCGACGCCGTTACAACGATCAGTCACGCCTTGCGCGACGATCTGGTCCTTAGGGGCATTTCGCCTAAAAAGATTTTTGAAATTCCCAACGGCGTAGACATCGAGGCGTTCCAACCAACCGAACGCGACCAGGAATTGGTCATCAAACACGGTTTGCAGAATAACCTGGTCATCGGCTTCATCGGTTCTTTTTACTTTTACGAAGGTCTGGATGTTTTGATTGACGCCGCGACGACTGTGCTCGCTCAACGTCAGGACGTGAAGCTGTTGCTGGTGGGCGAAGGTGAAGCCGACGCAATGCTGCGTCAACAAATTCCCGAGCCCTTGCGAGAGCGGTTCATCTTCACCGGCAATGTGCCGCACGGCGAAGTCCGCCGCTACTATTCCGTGATGGATATTTTAGTGTATCCCCGAAAACGCTCGCGGCTGACCGAACTCACCACGCCACTCAAACCACTGGAAGCCATGGCCATGGAAAAAGTCGTCGTCGCCAGCGATGTCGGCGGTTTGCGCGAATTGCTGGACAACGGCAACGCCGGCTATTTGGTCCAAGCTGAAAGCGCACAAGCGCTGGCTGGTCAGCTAATACGGCTGGTTGAAAGCGAAACCGAACGACTGGCCATGACTAAACAGGCAAGAGCGTTTGTGGTTCAGGAAAGAGACTGGCAGCATATCGCCGAAAGATATTTTGCAGCTTATGGTTACGCCCAAAATAAGACTTGAGACAACTTCACGTGAACCTGCGCTAGAAAACTTCATCGAATGGAGCGACAGCCTTGCTGGTCACGCGCGCGAGTTGTGGAAGCACAGAGAATTGTTATGGCTGCTGACTCAGCGCGAAATCAAAGTGCGCTATAAACAGTCGGCGCTCGGCGTGGCCTGGGCTGTGTTGCAGCCCTTGTCATTGATGATCGTGTTTACAGTGTTCTTTTCATGGTTTGCTCGGATTGAAAGCGATGGCATTCCGTATCCGCTGTTTTCTTATGCAGCGTTGTTGCCCTGGACTTTCTTTTCGACTTCGTTGTCCTCTGCAGTTCCCAGCCTGATCGCCAATTCGCACATCATCACCAAAATTTATTTTCCGCGCGAAGTCATTCCATTGGCGGCCGTGCTGGCGGCATTTCTGGATTTCCTGATTGCGGCGGCTGTCTTTGTTTTATTGATCGTAGTTTATCGGGTTCCGCCAAGCTGGAATCTGCTTTACGCTCTGCCGCTTGTAGCGATTCAAATTCTGTTCACCGCTGGAATCAGTTTGCTGCTGTCGGCATTCACGGTGTTGTACCGAGACGTACGACACACCTTGCCATTGTTGATTCAAATCTGGATGTTCGTTACGCCGATTCTGTATCCGGCCTCAGTCGTGCCACAGCGCTGGCGAGCCTGGTATTTTTCCTTGAATCCGATGGCGGCGATCATTGACGGCTATCGCCGGGCGATTTTGCAGCAACAACCGCCACAGCTAAGTTATCTGCTGTTGGCGGCTGTGGTTTCGTGCCTGCTGGTTTGGGCTGGCTACAAATACTTCAAACACCTGGAACGCGAATTTGCTGACATTGTCTGAAGAATGAAGATCATCACGCTCGACAACATTTCCAAACGCTATCGGCTGAGCCAGCTTGGCGCGCGGTCGTTCCGTGAAGACTTCGCGCGGTTGTTCGCGCGCAATGACTCAGGCGGAACGGACGAATTCTTCGCTCTGCGCAACGTCAGTCTGGAAATCGAAGCGGGTGAAGCTGTGGGCTTCATTGGCCCCAACGGTTCAGGCAAAAGCACGTTGCTGAAATTGCTGGCGCGAATCATTTACCCGACGCACGGCAAAGTCGCCGTGCGAGGTTCGGTGGCGTCGCTGATCGAAGTCGGCGCGGGATTCCACCCGGAACTTTCCGGCCGCGAAAACATTTTCCTGTACGGTTCGATCATGGGCATGCGCCAAGCCGACGTGCGCGCCAAATTCGATCGCATTGTCGAGTTCGCCGAAATCGAACGGTTCATTGATACTCCGGTCAAACGATATTCGTCGGGAATGTACGTGCGGCTGGGGTTCGCCGTTGCCGCTCACATCAACCCGCACGTGCTGCTGGTAGACGAAGTTCTGGCCGTCGGCGACGCCTCGTTTCAAAGCAAATGCCTGCAACGCATTGAAGAATTGCGGCGCAACGGGATGACCATCGTGTTTGTTTCCCACGATATGACAGCGGTCGAACGGCTGTGTCAGCACGTGTTCTTTTTGCAAAATGGTCAGGTCAAAGCCGAAGGTCCAACCAGCGAAATCATTCATCAATATTACGAGGCTATCGGCCTGGATGCGGAGGTTGCGCGATGAAGTTGAGCGTCATCGTTTGCACACGCAACCGAGCAAAGCCGCTGGCCGCGATGCTGGAACGCTTTGCCGCTCAGATTTTCATGGGCGATTACGAATACGAATTGATCGTCATTGATAACTGTTCCAACGCGGAGTTTGGCGAAACCATCGCCAGCTTTGTCTTGCGACATCCGTTTTTTGCGGACCGGCTGTTCGTGTTGAGAGAAGATCAACCAGGACTTTCGCGCGCGCGCAACCTAGGACTGAAAAAAGCCAGCGGCGAAATCATCGTGTACACCGACGACGACGTGCTGGTGGCCGAAAATTGGCTGGACGAAATTCATCGGGAATTCAGCGATCCGAATGTATGCATGCTCGGCGGGCGAGTTCTGCTGGCGCGAGACTCTTTGCAAGACGTAGCCATTTACACTCCGAACAAACGACTGGAAACTGCATTTCCCAGCGGCGGCAGTTTAGGCATGGGGGCGAACATGGCGTTTCGCCGCGAAGTTTTTGACCGTGTTGGCGTGTTTGATGTTCGATTGGGCGCCGGGACTTTTTTCGCTGGCGGCGAAGACATTGAACTTTTCTATCGTGCCCTGAAAGCTGGTTACAAATTTGTGTACGCTCCGAACGTGGTCGTTCATCACGATCATGACCGAGAAACTCCAGAGCAAGCGTGCCGGCTGATTTACGGCTACGGCAAGGCCAATGCCGCCTACATCATCAAACACGTTTTGCGCGGCGATCTTTATGCGGCGCGAATGCTTTACTGGCTGATTCGCACCTTGCCGCGCCGTTGGCTGAAACAAGACGCCGGAGCGGTGAACACAATTCCGCGCCAACGCGCGCAGGTTCGCGGAACATTGATCGGCTTGCTAACTTCGCCGTGGGCGATTCTGCTGCAACCGTTACGGAACCGGGAGCGGTAGCAACCGGGTTTTTCCGCTCCGGTCCCCTATCAGTAACTTTATGACCCAGGAAAACATCTCCGCTTGGCGCGAAGCTTTGTTAATGCCCGGCGAAACAAACCTGATCGAAAGCGGCCTGCGCGAACTGGCTGAGTTTTACGGCATCAGCCGCCAAGAAGCTCAGCAGCGATGCGAAAGCGCTCTGACCGATTCAAAGCGAGAATGGGAACTCAGCCAACGACGCACGCCGGACGAAATCAAAAACTTTTACCGCACTACGCAAAGCTATACCTTTGAACACGTTTGGTGGCACGCGACTGACACGACGACGAACTCCATCAACGTCGAATTGTTGAGATACGCCCAGCAGATTGGAGCTAGCCGATATTTAGATTTTGGCTCTGGCGTTGGATCGAACGCGATTCTGTTTGGGCTTCACGGATTCACGGTCACGCTGGCAGACATTTCGCCAGCGATGTTGGAATTTGCGCGCTGGCGATTACAGCGGCGCGGAATCAACGCGGAGCTGATTGATTTGAATCAGCGCGAATTGCCAGGCGAACAATTTGATTTCGTGACGGCGGTGGATGTGTTTGAACATCTTCCCTGCCCTGAGAACGAATTGCGCCAACTTCGCCAAGCCATTCGCGTAGGCGGCGTGTTGGCGTTCAACTGTCGAACCGGCGACGACGACGACCGGCCAATGCATGTGCTGAAAAGCGAGCGTCAGGTTTGGCAAGCTCTTCGTAGTTGTGGATTTCGCCAGACTGAATCGGCGGCATTGCGGCAGTTCGGGTTTTCGGCGGCTCGGCACGTTCGGCAAAGTGTTGTCGCCAACCGCTGGTTTGCCGCTTACGACCGTTTGCGATTCAGCAAAGTTTTTCTGCCGGACCAAACCGATCACAACGAAAATCGCCGAGCGCCGCACCCACAGCAAACGTATTTCGAGCGAATTGAACAACGGCTGTCTCCCAAAATGTGCTGGCTGGATGTTGGTTGCGGGCGGCAGCTTGTGCCGAAATGGCTGAACGGACAAACGGAAATTGAAGCCGATCTGAAATCTCGCGCGGCATTGCTGGTTGGCGTTGACCCAGACTTCGCCGCGCTGCGCGACAATCGTTCTTGCCACGGGCGGCTGCAAACCAGTTCGGCGAGCTTGCCGTTTGCCGATGACAGTTTCGATCTGGTGACAGCCAACATGGTGTTTGAGCATGTCGAAACTCCATTGGGATTGCTGACAGAAATTCGCCGCGTGCTGAAACCCGGAGGGCGAATGATCGTGTTGACGCCGAACTGGCTGGACATAGTTTCACTGACGGCGAGCGCAATTCCCAATCGTTGGCATCCGGCGATAGTTTCCAGTGTTGAAGCCCGAAGCCGGTCAGAAGTTTATCCCACGCATTTTCGATTCAATCGTCCCAGCAAAGTTGAATCGTTGTTGCGCGAAGCCGGGTTCACCGACTCCAAGATTGAGCTGCTGGAACATCCAGACGCTTACTCACACGTGCCCATCGTGGCGCGAATCGAAACCGCCTGGCATCGGCTGGCCAGCCGCTGGCCAATCCTGCGCGGCGTGTTGCTGATCGAAGCCGAGTAATTGCTCAACGAACGATCAACTTCCCTTTCAACATATCCATTCCACACGCAAAGGTGAATTCGCCAGATTTTTGCGGCGTGAATTCGATGGCGACCGGTTGATTCAACGGCAACTGGCGGCGAATGCCTAAATCCGGGAACTCGATTTCAGTTCCGCAAGTGGCTTCGACTTTACGCGTGAAGATCAACCGTGCAGGCAAATCACGGCGCAGTTTGATGCTGGGCGGGTCGTACCCCTTTTCACTCAGCACAATGTTGACCGTTTGAACTTTGGACTGGCTCGTTGATGGCATCACCATCGCGTCATTCATTGGTTCTTGGGTTGAAGCGGATTTTTCAAGTTGAGCGGGATCGCGTTTCAGACTTTCAGCACGCAACAGAAAACTTCCTTCAGACACAACCTGATCGCCCGGCGAAACTCCGCTGACAATCGTGACTAGCCCGTTAGCTTCAATGCCTGTGGTGACACGGCGTTGCACAAAGTTTCCTGGTTTTCCGGCAGCGATGAACACAACCTGTTTGTCACCGATGAATTGCACCGCCGAACGCGGCACGGACGAAGCCGTTTGTTGCCCGGTAGGCGGCGGGGAACCGCCGAAATTCAAATCCACGAACATTCCCAGCCGCAACATTTCGCCCGGATTGCCGACTTCCACGCGAACCTGCGCCGTGCGGGTTTGCGCATCAACACGCGGATCAATGTACGAAACACGCCCGTTGAATGTCTTGCCTGGATAAGCAGCTGTCGTGATAACGGCAGGCGAACCGATTCTGACGGTCGCAAAATCTTTTTCGTAAATCTGGCCAATCACCCAAACACTGGACAGATCTGCAATGCGAAACAGTTCTTTGCCGGTCATGATAACTTCGCCGACGTTGACCGTGCGGCTGAGCACAGTGCCTGCCGAAGGCGATTCGATGATGACTAGCGAGGAAACTTGACCGGCTTTGCTTATTTCTTCGATCTGTTTGGCGGTCATTCCCAACAGCAACAGGCGTTGGCGCATTGCAGAAAGGTTTGCCTGCTCGGTTTTGTAATCGGAGTTCGCCTGTTCAAACTCTTCGCGGCTGGCCGCGCCAATTTCGACCAGCTTTTCCACGCGCTGGTAATGGTGATGATGCCGTTCGATTTCCGCCTGCATTTTCAAGTAACTGGCCTGGGCTTCAGATAATTCCGTGCTGAAAATCACCGCCAGTTTTTGGCCGCGCGCGACTTTATCGCCAAGCTGAGCGTTCACATCGCGCACAACGCCGCCAGTAATCGGCAACACAGGAACTTGTTTATATGCGTTCGGCTCAATCGTTCCTGCCGTTCGCAGCCCTTCGCCGACCAGCGGTGCGCTCGACGAAGCAGTCACCGGTTCGATTTTCAAGTGCGCGTTGGCCAGCTTTTCTTCTGGCAGTTCCAGCAACACATCGCCCGGTTGGAGCGCGATGCCGGTTGAGGTTGAAGCACTGAATTCGCCGGACGGTTCAGGAACCGGACGCCCTGCAATCGAACCTGGATTTGCGTTGCGCCTCAGAAAAAGGGTGACAGCAGCCGCGACAACCACCAATGCCACGACAGCAATCAGCCAACGGCGACGTTTGGGAACAGAAGGTGAGTAGTTGTTCGTTTGATTTTCCATGTTCATTTCCCTTTCAAATCGATGGGCGATACGGCGACGGCACGTTCGATTTCAATCAATGCATCAAACGCTTCTTTAAGCAGCGAGGTGAAACCGGTTTCAAGTTCGACGAACCGGCGTTGTTCCGAAATGTAATCCAGCACCGTCTTCTGCCCGAACTCGTATGCCATGCGAATCACTTCCAAATTTTTTTCAGCCTGTTTCAACACGTTTTCGCGGTACACGGTGATAGCACTGCCCGCGCGTTCAAACCGAACATAAGCCGACGCGACTTCATTGCGCGCAACCATTTCAGCGAATTCGCGCCGTAACCGAGCAGTGTCTACGGCGGCAACGGCGGCTTCGATGTTGCCCTGATTTTTATTCCGTGTCGGCAATTGCAGACGCACACCGAAAGTCAGCATGTGAAACACGCCAGTGACAGGCACCAGCGCGCCCGCTTCGTTAAGCCCGTTCACGTCGTAGCCCAAATTCATGCGCTGGTAATTCGTGAAGATGCTGGCATCAACGCGACCTTCCGTGCGAACTTGTTCCAATTGCGCGGCGGCCAACATTTCAGCGGCGCGCGCGGCAACAAGGTCAGGCCGGTTTTTCAATGCCTGAAGAATCAGTTCGCCACGGGCGGAAAATTGCCGCTCCGTCACAAAATCGCCAGACAACGGCAAAGGTTCGTCAGGATTCACGCCGATGGTTTTCTTCAAATCCAACATCGCAACTTCGACCTGGCTGTCCGCACCGATTCGCATGGCTTCAATTCGACTCAATTCGACGGCTAACAGATTCGCTTCCAGCGGCGCGCTCTTCCCTTCTTGCACGCGCGCATTGACTACACGTAACAGATCACGCGTTAGCTTCAGCAGGTCATCCGTCAGTCGCAGATTCCGTTGAGCAGCAATCATCGTCGAAAATTTCATTCGCACATCTGAAGCCAGCTTGCGCTCGAAATCTTTGACTTCGGCTTCGCGCACTTCGATTTCTTTGGCGGCGACATCCACGCGCGCACGGCGGCGGCCTTTCAACTCCAGCGGCAATTCCATTCCCAGCATCAAATAGTTGTCGGGCGAATTGACGGATTGCGTGCCGCTGGTTTCCAGCATCGGATTGGCTTTCAACCCAGCCTGGCGCAATCGTCCGCGCACTTCGGCAATCATCTGCCTCGCGGCCTGCAACTCGCCGTTGCGCTCCAGCGCCAGCTTGACCAGATCGTCGGCTGTAGTTTGCGCCTGAGCCGCTACGGCGACGGTTCCTAACAAAAAAGCCGCCAGCAGCGTGTTCAGCAAATTTCGCTTCTTCATAACAACTCCTCTTCAACAAGCACCCGGTCGCTATTGCTCTCGGTACTGCACCGTCGTTCGTGCAGCCAGTAAAAAATCACGGGCGTGACAACCAGCACGTGCAGCAACGACGAAACCATTCCCCCCAAAACAGGAGTCGCCAGCGGCTTCATCACTTCCGCGCCAGAACTGCTGCTCCACATAATCGGCAACAATCCGGCAACGACTGTGCTGACGGTCATGACTTTGGGACGCAAGCGGAGCACCGCGCCTTCCATCACAGCCTGCTTCAAAGCCTCGCGCGTCAATCGCCCGCCTGTTTCAGTTTTTTTGCGCTCTACGGCTTCGTTCAGGTAAATGACCATCACCATTCCGGTTTGCACTGCGGTGCCAAACAACGCAATGAAGCCCACCCACACCGCGACCGAAAAGTTGTAGCCAAGCGCATACAGCAAATACACACCGCCGGTCAGTGCAAACGGAACCGCCAGCAACACGTGCGCGGCTTCAATGAAAGAATGGTAAGTGAAATAAAGCAGTACGAAGATGACCAGCAGCACGACGGGCACCACCAATTGCAACCGTTGCCGCGCGCGAAGCTGGTTTTCGTATTGGCCGCTCCATTCGTAGTAATAACCGGGCGGAAGTTTCACGCGTTCGACCAGCGTCCGCTTGGCTTCTTCGACAAAACTGCCGACATCGCGTCCGCGCACGTTCATCAGCACAGTGCCGCGGAGCAATCCGTTTTCGCTGGGAATCATTGAAGCGCCGTTGACCGAACGAATGTCTGCAAGTTGCGCCAACGGAATCTGAGCGCCGTTGGGAGCAGGCACGATCAATTGCCCCAGCGCATCCGGGCTGCGGCGATATTCCGGCGCGTAACGAACACGAACAGGAAAGCGACGACGACCTTCGATGGTCACGGTCAGATTTGTTTCGCCGATGCCTGCGTCAATCACACGCTGGATGGCTTCGACTTCGATGCCGAAACGCGCGGCAGCCTGGCGATTGATGTTGATGTCAATGTACGGCTGACCGGTCAACGGCTCAGGCGAAACATTCCCTGCTCCGGGAACCGCGCCCAAAGTTTCGGCGGCTTCACGCGACAACCGTTCGAGTTCTTTCAAATCGCTGCCGAAAATCTTCAAGCCGAGTTCGGTGCGAATGCCTGTTGAAAGCATTTCGATGCGGTTGATGATCGGCTGAGTCCAGATGTTTTGGACTCCGGGCATCGCCAGTTTTTCGTCCATCGCGGCAATCAGTTTTTCGCGCGTCATCCCCAGGCGCCATTCGCTGGGTGGTTTCAAGTGAACGATGGTTTCGTTCATGTTGACCGGCGCGGGATCGGTCGAAGTTTCCGCGCGACCGGCTTTACCCGCGACCCAGGCAACTTCAGGAAAGGATTTGATCGTTTCGTCCTGCAAACGCATGACGCGCAAGGCTTCATCAATTGAAATGGCGGGATCAGTGATCGGCATGAACATCACGTCGCCTTCGTTGAGTTCCGGCATGAATTCGCTGCCGATTTTGGTCGCCAGAAACAACGCACCGCCAAACAGCGCCGCAGCGATTAATAACGTGATTGCTTTTTGTTTCAGTGCCAGCCGCAAAACCGGGCGGTAAAAGAAATGCAGCACGCGCATCAACCGGTTGTCGCCTTCCGAATGGAACTTGCCGCCCAGCAGAAAACTGCACAGCACCGGAACCAGCGTGACCGCAATGATCGTCGCTCCGATCATTGCAAAGGTTTTGGTGAACGCCAGCGGATGAAACAATTTTCCTTCGCGCCCAACCAGCGCAAACACAGGCACGAAAGCCAGAATGATAATGGCCATCGAAAAGAATATGGGACGGCCAACCAACTTGGTGGATTCCAGCACCCCAGTCCACACGCGCAACCGGTCGCGCGGATTAACTCCGTGCTTTTCCATCCATCGAAAAGCGTTTTCGGTAACGACGATTCCGGCGTCCACCAGCACTCCGATGGCAATGGCGATCCCTGAAAGCGACATCAGGTTTGAACTGATGCCGAAGGTTTTCATAAACAGAAACGAGACAAGCACGGCCAGCGGCAACGGAATGGTGACGATCAGGATTGAGCGAAAGTGAAACAAAAAGATGATGTGCATCAACGTCACCAACAGAATTTCTTCGATCAGCGCACGTTTGAGCGTTTCAGTAGCACGATGGATCAGTTCCGTCCGGTCGTAAAACGGCGTGATGCGAACACCCGGCGGCAACCCGGTTTTCAACGACTCGATCTTTTGTTTGACGGCATCGATCACTTCCAATGTGTTGACGCCGTAACGCGCGATGACAACTCCGCCCACGGCTTCATGTCCGTCGCGATCAAGCGCGCCTACGCGGAACGCATCGCCGATCTGCACTTTGGCCACATTGCGAATGTAAATCGGCGTGCCTGCTGATGAACCGATGACGATGTTTTCGACATCGGCAACGGATTCGATCAAGCCTACGCCGCGCACCATGGACCATTGCCCGCTTTGTTCGATGACGTTGCCGCCGACGTTGGTATTGCTACGCTGGACGGATTCGATCAAGGTCGAAAACGGAATCGAATACGCGCGCAGCCGGTTCGGGTCAACATCAATCTGATATTGCTGCACTTGTCCGCCCACCGAAGCGACTTCCGCCACGCCGGGCACGGAGTTGAGCTGATAACGAATGAACCAGTCTTGCAAGGTTCGCAGGTCGCGCAGGCCAAGCCCGCCTCCTTCAATCGTGTACCAAAAGATTTGCCCCACGCCGGAAGCGTCCGGGCCGAGCGTAGGCG
>DAOMFR010000037.1:12900-48467 GCA_035429885.1 Blastocatellia bacterium | reverse complement strand
TTGGCAAAATCCGGTTTGGCTTCGCCGAAAATGTAATGGTTGAACCAACCCAGGTTGTGCATCATCACGGCACGCATGGATTTGGGTTTGGTGATGCCGTGGCCATAGCCTTTGTAAACGATCATTTCGACCGGCACGCCACGATCTTCCAAACCTTGCCGCAATTCGTACGCGTTTGGAATTGGCACGCGCTTATCGAATTCGCCGTGCTGAATCAGCGTCGGCGTTTTGGCCTGTTTGATGTAACTCATCGGCGAAGTCTTCACGTAAATGTTGAAATCGTCCGCCGGATCGTCGCCCAGATATTGGATCGTGAAGGGGGTGATGTCCGTGTTGTAGTAATACGTCGCCCAGTTGGAAATGCCCGCGCCGACCGAAATGGCTTTGAACCGATCGCTGGACGTGGTCAAAAACGCGGAAATGTATCCGCCTTGCGACCAGCCCATGCAACCGACGCGATTGCCATCCACCCAGCCTTTGCCGATCAGAAAATCCACGCCGGAAATCACGTCCCAAGCGTCACCCACGCCCAGGTTGCGGACGTTCAGTTGCCGGAATTTTTCTCCGTACCCGGCGCTGCCGCGATAATTCACCTTCAGTACCAGCGCGCCTTTTGCCGCCCAGATGTCCGCCGGATAGTAGCGCGCGTCCAGCAGAGTTGGCCGGTCAATGCCCGTTGGCCCACCGTGAATGATGCACAACAGCGGATATTTTTTCGCCGGATCGAAGTCGGCAGGTTTAATCAAAATGCCTTCAATGGTTGCGCCGTCTTTGCTTGGCCACGAAATGACTTCGCGCGAAGCCAGCGTGAAATCTTTGACTTGGTCGGTCATCGAAGTCAGCTTGCGCGGCGAGAAGCTGATGACTGAAGAGACGAAAACTTCGCTCAGTGAAGTCGGCGAAGGCGCGGTGAACGCGATTTGTTTGCCGTCTTTGGAAAAGCTTGTGCCGCTGATCATCAAATTGTCCGGCTGGCTGACGCGAGTGAACTTGCCCGTCGCAGGATCAAGCCGGAAGAGATGCGAAGCCGTTTTCTGCAACCCGCTGAAATAAATTCCGTCGGCATTCCATTCAACGAAGTTTGGTTGTTCGTCAAAACTATCTGTAATGGAACGCGGTGTGCCGCCTTCCACAGACACCAGCGCCAACCGGGAATTGGCGTGGAAAAACTTTGGATTCCCCATTGCCGAACTGAAGACAATCCATTTGCCGTCCGGCGAAAAATTTGGGTTGTTGTCAGGGCCTTCCTGGCTGACCAGTTTTTTGACTGAATTATCGGCCAGTGTTAGCACGTAAATATCTGCTGTGCCGCCGTTGATCAAATCCGGGTTGAGGGTGGCGCTAAACGCGATCTTCGATCCGTCGGGCGACCAACTGGCGCTGCCAACGGTGAACTCTTTGCCTTTGGTTCGTTGCGTTCCGGCGACCGGAGCTTTTAACGCTTCGGTTACATCCAGCGTCCAGATATGCGTGAAGTTGTATTCCTTGCGCACGACTTCAAATCCACCCAGGTATTCCTGCCGATCTTTTGCCGCTTTTTGATCGGTATCGGTTGCCGTGAAGGCGATGCTCTTGCCGTCGCGCGACCACGCAAACCCGTTGACGCCGTTTTCCGATTTAGTCAGTTGCATCGCTTCGCCGCCGCTGGGATTGATGACAAAGATCTGGTTTTTGTCGCCAACACGATTGGATGTGAACGCCAGCCACTGGCTTTCCGAATTGGCCGGCGACCATTGCGGATTGCTGGACGATTTTTCACCGCGCGTCAGTTGCAGAGTCTTGCCCGTCGCCACATCCGCGAGCCAAATCTGGGTCACAAACGCATCCTGCTTCCAATCCGTTTCGCCCACGGTGTAGGCAACATATTTTCCATCCGGAGAAATCTGCGCGCCGCCAGCGGTTTTGACGTTGATGAGGTCATCAACCGTTGGAATTCGACGTTGAGCGGTTGCCGTCAACGTCAGTGTTGCAATCAAACTAAAGAAAAGAATGAATCGTTTGAACATGCAGGCTACCTTTTTATTTGAGAAAGACTACTTGATCTTCTTAGCTGTCAGCTTCTGGCCGCCTTGATTCAAGATCAAGCTGGTGGTTTTGTCGCCTTCGATCACGAATTCAATCGCTGCGCCGACCTGAGGAATGTTGAACTTTGTTGCCGATTCCGGCTGAAGTTCGATTTTCGGCTGACCCGTCGCCTGTCCCATCAATTTCCCGCCTTCTTTGGTGATAGTCAGGATCAGGTTGGGCATCAGTTCGTAATCGCCAGTCAGGCGATCAAGGTTCGCCGGATCAACTGCCGAGGTTTCTTTTGCCTTGGACGAGGGCTTGTTGGTGCGCTTCGCTTCTTCATCAGGCGCGAAGCCGGAACGAATGACGAGGGCGGTAATCGCATTGCCTTGTTGTTTGAAACTGGCACGGACTGAAGATTGCCCTTTCAGAAAGAATTCAGTTTCCGAAATCGGCAGAATTTCACGCTTGCCTGCGCGCGGATGCTGAAAGAAGAGCGAATCGTTTTCGATCGTGACGACGATTTCTTCCTTTTCGTTGAGCTGGTAAACGCCGACATACTTATCCAAGGAAGGCAGCTTGACCGCCACCGGTTCGCTAATTGGTTTGCCTGCGACCAGCGCGGCGATTTTTGGGCCGAGACTGGCGGTGCCGGAATCGCGGTTGGTCAGAATGGCGACGTACACTTTTGATTCGGGCAACCGAATTGCTTCGCATGTGAAGCCGTTGATGCCTCCGCCGTGAGAAATGACTTTCTCTCCTTGTAGCGTGCTGATTCCCCATCCGTACCCATAATTGGTCGGCCTGCCGCCGTTCATCACAAACGGCGTCCAGGCTTTTTTCAGTGATTCCTGTTTGACCAGTTTTTCGGTGTACAGCGCCGCATCCCATTTTGCCAGATCGTCCACTGTTGACATCAACGAACCGGCGGCGTGCGGTTGAGACATGCTCAGGTATTGAGCATTGGCGTAACCGCTTCCATTTTTTGAATACCCCGCCGCTCGGCGTGGGATCACACGCTGGGTGTTGTCATAAAACGACTGCTTCATGCCAAGCGGTGCAAAGATGTTCTTTTCGACAAAATCGCCGTAACTCTGCCCTGTGATTTTTTCGATGATTGCGCCCAGCAGCACGAATGCCGAATTGTTGTAGTTCCAACTGTCACCCGGCGCGAATTCCATCGGTTTGTCTTTGAACAGGTCAATCAGCTCTTTCATCGTCATGTCTTTGCGCCACAGCGGCAACCACTCCGGCAGATTGGTGTAGCTTTTGATGCCGGATGTGTGTGTCAGCAAATGTTCGATGGTGATCTTGTGACCTTGCGTGGGGTAATCGGGCAGGAATTTCGTAATTTCGTCGGTCAGGTTCAGCTTGCCCTGTTCCATCAACATCAGAATCGAAACCGCCGTGAATTGTTTGGTGACGGACCCGATGCGGAAAATCATATCCGGTTCGATCGGCACGCCGAGTTCCAGGTTGGCCATGCCGTAACCTTTGCGAAAGACGACCTGACCGTCTTTGACGGCGATGACCGCCGCGCCGGGTTCATTCGGCTTGAAGACTTTTTCAAGCTCCTGATTGATTGCTGAGCTTAAGCCGGTACTTGCTGGTGCCTGCGCTGTTGCCTGGAACGAGAGCGCAACGAGCAGAAGGACAGCGGCAAGGTAGTTTGAAAAGAATCGTTTCATTGGTTTCTCCGAGAGGTTGATTGAAGCCTGAACCTAGAAAACCGGTTCGCTCAAAGTCGCCAGCACTGCTGCTGAAGCTTTTTCCACATCCGCGTGCAGCGAATTTCCATGAGCGTCCATGGTCACAATCGCCGGGAAATCAGTCACGCGCAGGTGCCACATGGCTTCGGGGATGCCGAATTCCAGTAAGTTCACGTCAAGCACTTCATTAATGGATTTAGCGTAATACTGCGCCGCTCCGCCGATGGCGTTCAGGTAAACGGCTCCATATTCTTTCATCGCGGCCAGAGTTTTCGCGCCCATTCCGCCTTTGCCCATCACAGCGCGCACGCCGTAGCGTTTGATGATTTCGCCTTGATACGGTTCTTCGCGGATGCTGGTGGTTGGGCCAGCGGCTTTGATGATGTATTTGTCGCCGTCTTTCAACACCACAGGGCCGCAGTGGTAAAGCACCGAACCATTCAGATCAACCGGCGGATCGTTTTTCATCAAATACGCGTGAACGGCATCGCGTCCTGTGTACATATCGCCGCTAACCAATACGACATCGCCGACTTTGAGTTCGCGAATTTGTTCTTCGGTTAGCGGAGCGCGCAGGACTTTCTCTTTGCCAGTTGTGACAAAGCCGCCGCCTTGAGCCATTCTGATGTCCGCTTGTTTTTCGTCTCGATAAAGCCAGCGTTTGATTTCGCCTGTGTTGGCGTCGAGCACAACTCCAAGCCGACGAAATGCCCAACAGTCATAAGCCACAGAAACAAAGAAGCTCGCTGGCAGGCGATTGAGCACGCCGATCTTGCAACCGATTAAAGTCACTCCGCCGCCGAATCCCATTGTTCCAATGCCGAGCGTGTTGGATGTTTGCACGATGTAATCTTCCAGCTTGGCCAGCTCTGGAATCTCGTTCGTGTCGTCCAGTAAACGGAAGAGTTGCTCTTTAGCTTTGACGTAGCCTTGCGCGCGGTCTCCGCCGATGCACACGCCAATGGCCCCGGCACTGCAACCTTGGCCTTGAGCTTGCCAAACGGCGTGGAGCAAACATTTGCGAACGCCATCCAGGTCGCGACCAGCTTTGCCTAGATTCGGAATTTCCATCGGCAGCGAGTATTGGATGTTTTTGTTTTCGCAACCGCCGCCTTTCAGCACCAGCTTCACTTCGATTTCATCGTTTTCCCATTGCTCGAAATGAATCGTTGGAGTGCCTGGCCCCAGGTTGTCGGAAGCGTTAACGCCGGTCAGCGAATCCACTGAGTTCGTTCGCAGCTTGCCGCGTTTGGTGGCTTCGGCGACGGCTTCCCGGATTTGCTGTTTCATCACGATCTGGTTTGCGCCAACCGGTGTTTTGACTTCAAACGTTGGCCAGCCTGTGTCCTGGCAAATCGGGCCTTCATTGTCGGTGGCCATGTCAATGTTCGTGGCGATGACGTTCAGGGCTTGCAGCGAACGTCCGCCTTGTTCTTCGCCCATTGCGCGAGCCATCGCTCGGCGAACGTCGGGCGGCAAATTGGTTGAAGTTTGCGTGATGAGTTGCAGCATGCTTTCACGAAATGCGTCCATGATTTTTCTTCCTCTGAGTTGAATGAATTTAGAAATCCGCCGGTAATTTAGCACAACGTTTCAAGTGTCGGCGAAAGCTTTCAGGTGTCGGGTCTGGGTACGCACGCGCCCCGCGTGCAGTCTCGGCGGCAAACCCTTTCCCTGTCGGAATGAATGCGTCTTTGGCCAATCCTGCACGCGGGGCGCGTGCGTACCTAGCGGCACAAAGCTTGCTGAATCTTTGCTGACTGAATCTCGTGTGACAGAATTCGCGCCCGATGAACTCAACTACTGTTCTTGACTCCAAAATCTCTTCCCGGAAATTGAAGCTGGCGATTGCGCTGGCGTTGATCGTCATGGCTTCAGTCTCAGTGCTGCCGTTTTTCGTTATTGGCGAAGATCAGAAAATCGGTTGCTGCGGAGGCGCGATGCCTGTGACGCATGATTCGTGGATGCATTACAACCAGATGAACGCTTTCTGGCAGAGCCTTTCGGCTGGCATCGCCTATCCGCGTTGGGACGAAAACACGCACGGGTACGGAGCACCGACGACCAGTTTTTATCCTCCGGGTGTGTATTACCTGACTTCGGCTGTGTATTTCGTGATGCGCGATTGGTGGAAAGCCTGGGCTGGGTTTTACTGGTTAACAATGCTGGCTTCGGCAGCAGCGATCTTTGGGTATGCCCGGCAATCGTTGTCGCGCGGAGCTTCGCTGATGGCGGCAGCGGTTTATGTTTTCGCGCCGTATCACTTGTTGAACCAATACCAGCGCGGAGCGATTTCAGAGTTCACCAGTTTCGTCTGGGTTCCGTTGTGTCTGTTGTTTGCTGAAAGGCTGATTTACCGCAGAAGCGCAGAGCATGCGGAAGCAGCGCAAAGTCAGCTTACAAGTTTTGCAGGCTTGGCTACCAGCTTCGGCGCGTTTTTGTGGACGCATCCGCCGACGGCGTATCAATTTCTGCTGGTGTTTGGTTTGTGTCTGGCGGTTTCAGCCATCCGGGCAGGGAAATGGCGCGAGATCAGTTTTACTGCTGCCGCATTGGTATTCGGTTCGATGCTGGCGGCGGCGTACTTTTATCCAGCAATTGCCGAACAACGATTGGTCAATGGCGATGACGTGGAGCGTGTTTGGCCGTATCACGCAAGCTATGTGTTCGATTACACGCAGAAGGTTTACGACCGTATCGGCAACCCATTCTTTGTTCGGCTGGATCGAATTTGGGCATTCAATCTGGCGGCGATTTTAGTTTGCGCGATTGCTGCGCTGAGTTTCAAAGAGCGGCGAGTTCGCGTCTGGTTGTGGATTGTCGCCGGACTGCTGGCCAGCTTTTTGATGACGAAGTATTCGTCTCCGATTGGCCGGTTGATTCCGAAGATCGAAATTGGCGTGTATTCGTGGCGAATGCTGACGCTGACCAGTTTTGCGATGGCGATGCTGACGGGGGCAATCGCGGATTGCGGATTGCGGATTACGGATTGGCGGCGGGCAGTTGCCTTGGCCATATTGGTTGGTGTGTTGGCGATGACTGGTTATTACGTCGCATGGCCAATGTGGCGCGCGCAATCGTTCGAGCCGAATTTGGAGCATTACAATTACGCCACGTTGCCGGCGGGCAGCCCGCGCGAAAATCCGCCGATGGAGCCGGTTCAGCTTGCGGCTGGCAAAGGTTCCATTCTCACAGAACGCTGGACGCCGGAATTTCGCCAGCTTCGCGTCGGTTTGAGCGAAGCCAATCAACTTCAATTTCGAACGCGCAACTTCGCCGGATGGACGGCGACGATTGATGGGCAAATTGCGCCGATCAACGAAGGCTCAGTCAAAAACATTCTTGTTAATTTGCCAGCAGGTGAGCATCGCGTCAGGCTGGAATTTCGCTCAACGCCCATTCGCCGCGTAGGCAATTGGACGACCATCATTTCATTTGCACTTTTACTTTCGATCATCGCATTCAAACGGAGGAACTCATGAGCCAGGCAATTTCGACCGCCGCCAAACCTGAAACCAGAAATTCGTCTTCATTCACATTGCTCGACGCTGCGATTGTCAGTGGGTTACTGCTGTGGGGAGCGGCCTTTTTACTGCGGATGGCGTACTTGCGAATCTGGTTTAGCACGCCGATCTGTGTGGCCTGGTTGGCTGCGATTTATGTCTATGTCAAACAGCGATTCGGCGTGAAGATTCCGTTTGTGTTGCTGGCGTTGGTTTACGCTTCGGTGGCGCTGGATGGACTTGGCAATTTGTTCGATTGGTACAGCACCAAGTACAAATTCATTCAATACGATGAATTCACACACACGGCGATTCCAGCGCTGACGGCTCCGGTAATCGTCTGGCTGCTCAACGAAGGATTGAAGCGGTTTGGTTATCGGTTGCCGCTGTGGGTGGTGACGTTTTTTGCTATCACAACCATGTTCACCATTTCAGGATTTTACGAAGTCGTCGAATTGTGGGACGACAAATACTTCTGGCCTCAGCCGGGCATGCGAATTCATGGGCCATACGACACGCCCAATGATTTGCAGTGCGATCTGATTGGAATGATCATCGGAGGAATTGTGGCTTACTTAGTGTTGCGGAGAAGAGAAAAGCTTGACCGTTGAAGGCATTTGCAGATATACCGGCTCCGCTGCGGATTCGACCGCAGTTCTTCAGTCAGTGTTGCCGTCAGCGAGTAGTCAGTTTGCCCAGCCGGATTCGCCATGTTTAGGGAATGAATAGCACTTGGCCCCCTGCCACAAACTGCAAGTCATCGGCTGAAAGGCGAGATTTGGAACCGGTTTGAAAACGGAATCAGGAGCGATGATTTATGGGCATTCTCCGCAACAAAATTCTGGCCAGAATGTATCTGCACATTGTGAATACTCCGACGGAATGGGAAATGAACCATCACCAGCTTTTTACGCTGTTGCAACGTCGTGTTGGAGACAGCCAGCTTGTCATCGAGCATCTGACCGACAGTCTTTTTCAAACGGCGATTCAGGAATTACTGGATCGCCAATATTTGGCAAAGACCAATTCGCACGGGACGATCTATTTGCATCTAACCGAAAAGGGCGAAGAAAGAGCGCGTTCGTGGCTGAGCGCCAACCTTGGCCCGCTTCAAACGGCTCGTCCGCAAGTGACTCGCCCACAAACAAACCGTCTGCGTGCGAAAACCGTTTCTTCGTCAGTTCGCAGCGAACAGGAAGATGGTGACATTGGCTGCGGGCTGATTCTGGTCATTGCAGCGGTGATTGTTGGCGGCTTGATCATCTATGTTTTGAGAGAGCCGGCGTTGAAGCCCGCGCTGTTTTGCACGAGTCCCGATTATAAGAAAAATGTGCGGATTGTTACGGAGCGCGAGGAAGTCTGGCGAAAGGACGCGGGGTTGGGCTCTCCTGCAATCGGTAAGCTTCCTCAAAATACTGAACTGCAAATTATTGATGGGCCGAAATCCTCAGAGGGAGGGTGTTGGTGGAAAGTGCAAACGAACACAGGGAACGCTACCAATACTGCCTGGCAAACAGAGGGATGGCTGCCTGAAAAAAATGATGCAGGGCAGATGGTCTTCAAAAAGCGGCCGTAAGCGCCGACACAAACATTGTTGCTTTGTGTTTACGGCAATCGCTCGATCACTTCTTTGGGCTCCACCAGCACGGTTTTAAACGAAGCCAGTCGGACTTGCCCAACGCCGAAGCCTTTGGGTTTGGTGACGAATTTCTTTTCGCAATAATTGACGGCGACTTTGGCGTTGTTTCGGGCTGAGCTGAATTTGGCGGCGAGTTCGGCGGCTTCGGTAATGGCGCGCGGCGGGACTTCGCGGCGTTGCGGATTGCGCAGCACGACATGCGAGCCGGGGTAATCCGCTGCGTGAAACCAGAAGTCATACGACTTGGCTACGCGCAATGTCAGATTGTCGTTGTCGCGGTCGGTGCGTCCCACCAGAATTTCATATCCGTCAGTGGAACGATATCGGCGCACTCCGCTAATTTTTTCTTCTTTGACCTTCTTGCCTGGTTGCGTCTTCGGTTTCGTCTGTTTGTGCGGCGTGGATGGGGCCGCTTGTTCAAGCAATGGTTTCAATTCTTCAGCGCGCGTAAGTTCAGCTAGTCGTGCCAGTTTGCTTTCAAGCTCTGCAATCTCTTTTCTAACTTCGGGCAACCGCGCACTGATTGTCGCCAACCCATTTTTCGCTTTGCGCGCCAGCTTGAAATAATGCTCGGCGGCGTCTTGTGCGGTGGCTTTGTCGGCTGAGGGGATCGTGATTCTTGCTTGAGCCTCGTCGTAAAAATCCGTGACGGCAAAACCGGCGTTGGTTTTTTTCGCTTGATGCAAGTTCGCCAGCAACAACTCTCCCCAGCGCTGATGTTTTTCGCCGCTGGAAAATCCCGCCAGTTCGCGCTCCAAATTAGCCAGCAGCGTTCGTTGCTTTTTGAGTTTCGCGCTGAGTTGCGAGGTCAGCTTTTGCTTGCCGGTTTGAAAGCGATGCCGATCATCCAGCAAAGAAAAATACGCGTCCGCTGCTTCGTTCATCGTGGCAAATAACATTTGCTCCAACGCAAATAGATGACGAAGCTCAATCGGCGAAAGCGTCAGGCTGAATTCATCGCGGCCAATATTTTGTTTTAACTCTTCGATGGACGGGGCCGAGTAAATCGCCGGAACCGGGTTCGCTTCCAGCAAATCCGTCAGCAAATTTTGCAGTGCCAATTCCGGGTCAGCCAGATTCGGCCCGGAAAGATTGGCGCGAAATGCCAGTTCGCGCGCATATGCCGAAGTGAAGCCGATAAAATTTTTCTGTGCTGCAATCGCAATGTCGCCGCCTGCTTCGGCAATCAAGCTGTAAAGCTGGGCAGAAGAACATTGAAAAGGATCGAGTTTATCGGCTGGCGGAGGCGGCTCAGAGTAAGTCAAAAAATCCCCGACGACATCAGACGAAGATTCACGAACAGCTTGACTGGTCTTCCTCGTGTTTTCATCGCGTGATTTTGCGGGAGGTGTTCTTTCTTCTCCTTCGCGTAAACGAGCCAGAATCTGGTTGTCTTCGGTCAGCAACACATTGGCGGTGCGTCCGGTCAACGAAACGATCAGCTTGCGGCGTTTGGGCTGGTTGTCGTGGTCTTCGGCTTCAAAATCAAACGTCACAACACGGTCGTAGCCAAGCGTTTCAATGGCTAACAGTCGGGCGCTGCCCAGATATTTTTTCATCAAGGCGACGAAGCTTGTGTCAGTGCGTGGTTCATCGCTGAGCTGTTTCGGTTGCCGCGCCGTCAAGTACAACGCCAGTCGCGATGGGTCGGTGGAAATCACCAGCCAGCGACCGTCGCGCATCCGAAAATCCAGCGCCAGATTGGTGGTGTTGAGTTGAACGATTTTGCCCAGCCTGTGACCGGCGAGCAGCGACTCAAGCTCTTTGGCGATGGCTTGGAGCAGAAAGATGTCCATTGAATTTGGCCGGAGTTGGAAAGAGTCAGCTCGCTTTTACTCGTTCGAGTAGCGATGTGCCGGAGATCAGATCGGGCAGGCTGCGATGCTGTGGATTCGATTGAATCACCAGAAAGTTCAGCGGCGGAATGAACGAAACGGCAGTTGCCGCCAAAGCGCGTAGAAGTTTTTGCAGAAAAGTGACAGGTTTTTCCTTGTTCGTGGAATTGACCAGCCGCAATCGCAGAAACGCCATTCCAGTCGTCCGATTGGCGATGGTCAGCGTCAGCAACTGATAGCAAAACATCAGCGCCGCCAACAAGACAAACATGATTGCGCCGGATTCGTATCCAATCGAGGTATTGAGCACAGCATACGGCCAGAAGATTGGTAGAAATGCCATGGCCACGATTTCGAAATCACAGACTCCAGCCAGCGTGCGTCCCCACAACGTCGCGTTGCGAGGCTTCAATGCCTGTTTTGTTCCAGTGGCATCGAAACCGGGCAGGTCGCTGACAGAAGGGTTCAATCCGATGACTTTAGTTTCAACAGGAATTCGCGGCGGTTGCACCAGCGAACCGGATGGCGTTCGTTGCGGCGCGGGTTGGGGTGGCGCAGGCTTTTTGATCTCGCCAGTTGTTCTGACTTTTGGGAGAGATGTCAGCGAGCCAGAGCCGGTTTTCGACACAGGCGCAGTCAGTGGCCCTGATCCCGTTTTCGTCACAGGATTCGTTAACGAACCTGACCCCGGTTTGGGTTCAGGCTGTGCCGCAGGTTTAATTTCGATTCGGTCTTCGGCTGGCGGCAGCGGCGCGGATTTCGGTTCAGGCTTGGGTGCAGATCGCGGAGCCGGCTCGGTTCGCACGGCTGGCTGTGCCGCAGGTTTTCTTGCCAGCAACGGGTTGGAACTCAGCGAAACTCTGGATGATGGTGGGGAATCCGGTTTTGGTTCGACACGATTGAACGGTCTGGATTCCGTTTCAGGCTTTTGTTTCTGAACTGTTTGCGAATTCGATTCACTGCTTTCGGCCAGCGATTGCGGAGTTGTGTGCTGTGACCAGCGGATTCGTTTGAGCGCCGATTCAACAATCGGGTTAGGATCAAGCTGGGCTTCGTCAGGTCCTGTGTCGGCGTCAGGCATAGGATTCGTGCGCCGATCACGCACTTCTTTGACCTTGTCCTTCAACTGCGCTCGCCAGGCTGGAAATTGCACCACACCGGATTCGTCTTCAGCAGACGAAGAAGCGGAAGATTTGGCAGGCGCAGTTTGGGGAAGTGCTGCCTGACTGGTTTGGCGTTGAGGCTCAAACCGTGCGGGTTGAGGTCGTGGTTCGAACGAGCCTGCGTTAGCAGCTTTGCCTGATTCAATCGATTGTTTCTTGATTTCGGATTTCGGCGCGGGAAGCGGCGAAATGGTGCGAGTTGCCTGCGCTTGAGCGGCGGCGGGGTTCGCGTTGTTATGGCGCGCACGCCACTGGCCAACGCGGCCTTGCGTGATGTTGGAATTACATTGTCGGCAAACAATTGAAGCTCCGACAAGCTCATTACCGCAATTTTCGCACTTCATCTTTTGAAACTTAAGTCGCCTGCAAAGTGCAGGTTTCACGTTGGCCAATTGCGCCTAAATGCTTGATTGCCTTGCGCCAAAGCGGCGTGATAGTAACAAATGGCTTTGAGTACGGCAAGAAATTGAGCGCATTATGGTTGCCGGACTGACTTTCCTTTTGCGGTCACTTATAATCCTGATCCGTGCCGCTTTTCATCACTTCAATCTTAAATCGGAAAACTTAAAGCAATGATCGAAGATAAACTAAAACTTCTGAAGGAAAAAAACTCTGCCGCCGAAGCAGGCGGCGGAGCAGATCGCACTGCTCGCCAGCACGCCGAAGGCAAGATGACTGCGCGGGAACGCGTGGAGTTTTTGTTGGACGACGGCTCGTTCGAAGAGTTCGACAAGCTGGTGACGCATCGTTGCCAGGATTTTGGAATGGAAACTCAGCAAATTCCCGGCGACGGTTTTGTCACCGGTCACGGCTTGATTGATGGGCGTGAGGTGTTTGTTTTTGCTCAAGACTTTACGGTCTTTGGCGGTTCGTTATCCGAAACCAACGCCCAGAAAGTTTGCAAAATCATGGACATGGCCATGAAAGTCGGCGTGCCTGTGATCGGCCTGAATGATTCAGGCGGCGCGCGCATTCAGGAAGGCGTTGTCAGTTTGGGCGGTTACGCCGATATCTTTTTGCGTAACACGCTGGCTTCGGGCGTTGTGCCACAGATTTCCGCGATTATGGGGCCGTGCGCTGGCGGAGCGGTTTATTCGCCAGCGATTACCGACTTCATTGTGATGGTCAAAGACACCAGCTACATGTTCATCACCGGTCCGGATGTCATCAAAACCGTCACTCACGAAGACGTGACGAAAGAAGAACTCGGCGGCGCGATGACGCACAATTCGACTAGCGGTGTGGCGCATTTCGCGGCGGAAAACGAAGAAGATTGCCTCCGACTGATTCGCGAACTGCTGTCGTTCATTCCCTCGAACAATATGGATGATCCGCCTCGCGTAGCCTGCGACGATCCGGTTGATCGCGCCGACGAATCGCTGAACACAGTGGTTCCGCCCGAGTCGAACAAGCCTTACGACATTCGCCAGATCATCACCAAAGTCGTGGACAACGCATACTTCTTTGAGATTCAGGAGCACTTCGCTCGAAACATCGTCATTGGCTTTGGGCGACTGAACGGGCAATCAGTCGGCATCGTCGCTAATCAGCCGAACTTTCTGGCGGGAGTGTTGGACATTGACGCTTCGGCCAAGGCGGCGCGGTTTGTGCGGTTTTGCGACTGTTTCAATATTCCGATCATCACCTTTGAAGACGTGCCGGGCTTTTTGCCCGGAGTCAGTCAGGAATACGGCGGCATTATTCGTCACGGAGCCAAGCTGCTTTACGCTTATGCCGAAGCGACCGTGCCGAAAATCACCGTAGTTACTCGCAAGGCTTACGGCGGAGCGTATTGTGTGATGGGATCGAAACATTGCCGCACGGACGTTAACTTCGCCTATCCGACAGCGGAAATTGCCGTGATGGGAGCTGAAGGCGCAGTTGGAATTCTTTACCGCCGCGAACTTTCCAGCGCTGCCGATCTTCAGGCTGCGCGCAAAGAAAAGATCGAAGAATATCAGGACAAATTCGCTTCGCCGTACGTCGCCGCCGAACGCGGTTACGTGGACGAAGTGATCGAACCCAAGCACACGCGGCGAAAACTGATTCGGGCGTTGAAACTGCTGGAAAACAAACGCGACACAAATCCTCCGCGCAAGCACGGGAACATTCCTTTGTAGTTGGCGGGGACTGCTGAAATAGGAGTTATGTGAGTGGTAGGCGGCTTAGGCTCGGCGTAGGTCTTCTTCGTTAGCTGCATTTTGCCTTCAAGGTTTTGGCCAATTATGATCGAACTGATGTTCAATAAATTCCGATTCAACATAATTTTTCTGATTGTTTGCCTGATGTGTTCAGCGGTGACGGCTTTGGCAGAGGATGTCGTGATTGTCATGCCGTTCGAGAATCGCTCGCAATCGGCACAGCACAACTGGATTCGTGAAAGTTTCGCGATTTTGCTGGCGGATATCCTGGACGCTCCGGGTGTGGCAGTTGTCAGCCAGGAAGCGCGTGCGCAGGCTTTCGAACAAGTAGGCTTGAATCCCGCTGATTTGCTGACGCGAGCCGCGATGATTCGTGTCGCCGAGGCATCGAAGGCGAATTTGGCCATCATCGGCGAATACGACATCGGCGGCGACAAACAGAATGTTTCGATTGCGATTTCAGCCAGATTGATCGAGGCGCAAGCCGGGCGATTGATCGGCAACAAGGTTTTTAACTTCAGCGGTCCGCTGGCCGATTTGCAGCAGATGCAGGGACAGCTTGCCTGGCACGTGCTGTACGAACGCAACCCTTCGCTAAGTTACACCAAAGAGCAGCTGGTTCGCCGCGCTACAAAAGTTCCGCCGCGCGCTTATGAAAGTTTCGTCAAAGGTGTTCAGACGCTTGACCTCAGACTGCGCGAAGTATTTCTGAAGCGTGCAATCCAGGAATACGACAGCGCCGGAGCGGCAGGGCATTACGCGCAGGCAATTTACGAACTTGGCTTGCTGCATTATCGGCAGACGGATTTTGAGGATGCGGTCGGGCAGCTCAAGTTGCTGGCGAAGGATGACCCGCACTACGAAGAAGGCTTGTTTTATCTTGGCTTGGCAGCATTCAAGTCCGGCACCTACGAAACTGCCGCCACAGCGCTGGACACGTTGGCAACTAGCGCTCCAATGACCGAAGTGCTGAACAATGCAGGTGCCGCGCTGGCAGCAAAAGGTGACTATGCACGAGCGCTCAATTACTTGCAGCGCGCAGTCAATAATAACCCGAACGAGGGCGCTTACCGATTCAATTACGGGTACGTCGCCTGGCGAAACCAGAATTTCGAAGACGCCGCTCAGCAGCTTCGCGCTGCTGTTGGCGCCAATCAACGTGACGGAGAAGCGTGGTTCGTGTTGTCGAAATGCCTGGCTTCGGCGGGAAAAAACGACGACGCAGCCAAAGCCGACAACGAAGCGAAGCGCTACCTTAGCTCCTATGCTCGATGGGCTGTTACGCCAGACAAAATTCCTGTTTTGGCCAGAATGAAGGAAGAGTTAAATCTGGCTGACTTGGCCAAATTGGCTCGTCAGCAACCGGCACAGTCCGCTCACCCCACACCTCAACAGATGGCTCAGCAACAGACGCTGGACCGCATTCGCCAATTAATCGCGTCGGGGAAAGATCCTGAAGCGATGACCGAATTGCAGCAATTGCTGGCGACAGATACTGCCAACGCCGATGGGTACTTTTTGCGAGGAATCGTTTACACACATCGCAATGAAACGGAAAACGCGTTGCGATCCTTCCACGCCGCAGTGTCCTGGAACCCCAAGCTGATCGAAGCGCACATCATGCTGGGCAGGATTTATCTGTCGCGCGGCGACCGCGCCAGAGCGTTGGCGCATTGTAAGCAGGCTCTGGAAATTGAGCCGCAGAATCGCGATGCGGTGTCATTGAAACAGCAGATTGAAATTGGCAAGTAGTAAGCTTGTTCAACTCGTCCCGCTCACCAACTCAAACTCTTTGGAGACCAAGGAACGATGAAAAACGTCTTTCTCAGAATTGCCTTTGCGACAGCTTTGGCTTGCTTTTTGACTGTTTCCGCATTTGCTCAAACACCGGAATCACCCGAAGTCGTGGCCAAATCGTATTTCGCTGCAATGCAGGCAGGGAACTGGGACAAGTGTGCCGGGTTGCTTCACCCGGAAGCGCTCAGTTCCATGAAACGCACCTTTGCCGCCATCATCAAGGCGGATGAATCAGGCGGAGCAGGTAAAGCCATTTTTGGACTGAAGAACAATGCAGAGTATGAGCAGCTCACCGGCGCGGCGATTTTTGAACGACTGATGAACTTCATCAGCGGAGCTGTCCCGGATATGAAAATGGCATTGGCATCTTCGACAACCACGGTTTTGGGCAAGGTTGCTGAGGGCACTGATCTTGTACATGTCGTGTGCCGGTCACAAATCAAAATGGCCGGAGCGGAAGCCAGTGAAATTGAAATTATCAGCTTCAAGAAAAGCGGGGCAAACTGGCGCGCGCTGCTGACTTCGGATATGGAAGAGATGGTCAACAAGTTTGCCGAAGGTTTGTCCGGGAAGAAATAAAAATTTTCGATGTCCAATCACCACGAAGAAGAAAAACTAGGCAAAATTTACGACGCAAAAGTCGCCCGGCGATTGATTCGGTATCTGGTTCCGTACAGAAAGCTGGTGGCCTTTGCGTTGTTTCTGACCATCGGGCTAAATCTGGTTCGGCAAATCGGACCGCTCCTGACCAAGTGGACGATTGATAACTATGTTGCTCCGGCGGCGTCGGGAAAGATAAGGCTGGACAGTGCATTTGACGGGATTGCGCTATTGGCCGCTGCTTATGTTGCATCGTTAGCCATAACGCTGGGCATTGGATATTTTCAAGACGTGCTGCTCAACACAATCGGCCAGCGGGTCATGTACGATTTGCGCGAAGAGATTTTCGCTAAGTTGCAATCCATTGAAGTTGCATTTTACGACAACAATCCAGTGGGGCGACTGATTACTCGGCTGACGACCGACGTTGATTCATTGAATGAGCTTTTTACTGCCGGGTTGGTGGAAGTGCTGGGTGATTTTGTGTTGATCGCTGGCGCCCTGGGAATGATGTTTTACTTTAATTGGAAGCTGGCGATTGTTTCGTTGCTGGTTGTGCCGCTGCTGTGGGCTGCAACTATGTGGTTCAGGCGAGGCGCACGCGAAGGCTTCAGGCAAGTGCGAACCAAGATTGCCCGGCTGAATGCGTTTACCCAGGAGCATATTTCCGGTGCTCAGGTTGTGCAGCTTTTCAATCGCGAAAAAAAGGCACTCGAACAGTTTTCGGAAATCAATTCTGCTCATAAGCAGGCGAACCTGGACACGATTTTTTACTACGCGGTCTTTTATCCGTTGGTCAATTTGATCTCGGCGATTGGGATTGCTGCGATTGTTTGGTACGGCGGCGGTCAGGTCATCCAAAATGCGATTACAGTTGGGACTCTGGTCGCGTTTTTACAATACACTCAGCGTCTGTGGCAGCCTATTCAGGATATTAGCGACAAATACAATGTGTTTCAGGCGGCGGTCGTGGCCAGCGAACGTGTGTTCAAGTTACTCGATACTCCCAACAATATCGAATCCCCCAGTCGGCCTTATCAACCTGCATCGGGGGAACAGGTTTTAGGGCTTATCGAATTCCGCAATGTTTGGTTTGCTTATAAAGGCGAGGACTGGGTACTCAAAGATGTGTCTTTTACAGTTGAACCAGGTGAATCCATCGCTTTGGTTGGGCATACCGGTTCGGGCAAGACAACGATTAGCAATTTGTTGATGAGGCTTTACGACATTCAACGTGGGGAAATTTTTCTCGATGGCGTGGATATTCGGCTATGGGATTTGCAAAAGCTACGGAAAAACTTTGCTGTAGTGCTTCAAGACGTGTTTTTGTTTTCTGGAGATATTGTTGGAAATATCAGGCTCGGAAATGAGGGGATCAGCGAAGAGCGGGTTGAATGGGCTGCGCAGGAAGTCCGAGCCAGAAGTTTCATTGAAAACTTGCCGGAGCGGTTTCATACAGTTGTCCGAGAGCGTGGGACGGGTTTTTCTGTCGGTCAAAAACAGTTGATTTCATTTGCACGGGCATTGGCTTTCGATCCAAGGATATTGGTGCTTGATGAAGCTACTTCAAGTATCGATACCGAAACTGAGCAGCTAATTCAGCAAGCAATTGAAAAGGTCATGACAGGCCGTACTTCAATTATTATTGCTCACCGGCTTTCCACCATTCAGAAGGTGAATAAAATCCTTGTTTTGCACAAAGGCGAAATTCGTGAAGTAGGAAATCATCAAGCCCTGCTTGCTCAACGAGGGGTCTATTTCAAACTCTATCAATTGCAGTACAAGGAGCAATCTGTTGAATTGAGTCAGGTTGCCGCAGATTGAGACAATGCGGCGCTCGTTTTTAAGTCCAACGGCAAACAAGACACTTTTTTGGAACGTGTTTATGAAGTTCAGAAATTTTCGCTTGATCGAATTAGGGAATTGTGAGTAGAATGCGCGTGACTTTTCGCTCCTTATCGTTGTGTGCATCGAATTTATGATATGAGATGTTATCGGCAACTCAGTCGGTCTTATTTGGCATCAACGATTCGACCCCCCAATAAATTTACCTATGTTGATGAGCTTGTCGGGGGAGAGGTTCTACGATAAATTTACTTTTGCTGTAGAGCTTGTCCTTGAATCGGTAGTACAGGTAGCAAATGTGGTGTCGTTGAAGGGGCGGTTTTCAAAACAACCATTGCTTCACTTATCCGCGGTTGTTCCAACTGATTCAATTTCGCACTTCCCCTTGAGTTTGATTCTACGCAACCCAAGCGTTTCAACCCATAACCAGACAAGACAGGAGAAAATATGATTAAAGAGTTTATCAAGGATGAACAAGGTCAGGATATCGTTGAGTATTCATTGCTATTGGTTCTGATTGGCGCGGCCGCAGTTTTTGTTTTGACGACAATGGGCCAAAGCATCAGTCAAATTTTTAGCAAGATCAATACGAAGCTGACGACTGCGAATAATAGCATTTCGTAGTTTTGAGCATCGGAAATTGACTTCTGCCACATCGTCCTCTGCGCAATTATGAGGGCCTATACGAATAAAACATCACATTCTTGATTGCCTTGTCTAGAGATTGTTAGGACAGCAAATGTGATTGAATAAGGGCCCGACCCCAACCGCATCTCACCGAGAGTGGCGCTCCAGAAGGCTAATACTACACTGTTATGGTTCATCAGAAGGCTGTCCGTCGTTCGATGGTTATCCGACAGGTCAAACCTTTACAGTTGCTTTAAGTCATACATAAGCGTGGAATTAACGCCCCTGCTTCACGCTGACTATCAATACAATTCCGTATCGATCGGTGTCATGCTGATTGAGCAGGATCAGCTGCTGTTTTAGTTGATCTTGTGTGACTTTCGAGTGTGGCTTCATATAGAGCGGTTGAGAGGGCATCGTTAGAAGTTCGGTGCTCGATAGCCCTCTCATGTCCCGCTTTATTATGTGCCAATAGATTAAATTTTTAGGTTTTAGCTTCAACTAAATGGCCAAGCTAAAAATAAGCAGGCTTTGTAATGGGTTGGCCCGAGAAGACTTCTGTTATTAGCTTGACTGTTATTGTGATTGCTGTTGCGATCTTTGATATACGTGAACGGCGCATTCCGAATTTGGTTGTAATGCCCGCCTCCTTGATGGGCCTATTGATCCATGCATTTGAATCTGGTTGGATGGGGGTAGGGGATTCTCTAAAAGGCTTTGGGCTAGGTTTTGCCCTCCTACTCATCCCATATTTAGTTAAAGGAATGAAGGCTGGTGATGTCAAATTTATGATGGCGATAGGATCGTTTGTCGGAGCACCAGGCATTGTTCGCGTTCTATTAATAACGTTGCTTTGTTATCCTTTATTGGCTGCAATCGTTGTGATTCGTGAAAAAAAACTTGCGATAACCTGGCTTCGATTTCGCCGCATTTTGTTTAATTTCTTGGGTTTCTTTATTGCTAGTTTTCAACTATACGCTTTGCGTCTTGAAAATTCGGATGATGAACGTATTGGTTCTGCGACCACGCCATTCGGCGTTGCCATAGCAATGGGGACGTTGCTTGCAATTTACACAGGATTCCTAAGATCCATTCTTTGAACAAATAGTTAGTAGATAGTGCAAAGGCAGGTCGAAACGCGACTTGGAAGCGTTCTTCGACTTGCCACATTCCCTCAGTCCTTTGACAAAGTCATCTTGCATTGTTTTATCATCCACCTCGTGCTCACCCCCAGATAACTCCTGGCAATGTAGATGCTTTAGCTGATTCAGCAGTATTTCGTAACGAGGTCTGCAATGAAACATCTTCAAAAACTTCATTTTCAACATCAACTTCGACGCAAAAATAAGAAACAGGAACACGGGCAAGCTTTGATTGAGTTTGCTTTGATGGTGTTGATTCTATTTGTCATGCTCATCGGAGTTTCTATTGTTGCACAAGGATTCAACTTGCAGATGGCCTTGTACGGAGCGGCTTACGAAGGTGCGCGAATATGGGCCAAGAATCCGGTTCGCGGAGGGGTTGATCACTGTTCGCCGCCAGCCTGCAATCCTAATAATGGCACAGCAAACAATTTTGACAAATATGTCGCTCCTGCCGTACGCCAGTACATGACCAACCAAGGGTTTGATGGCAGCACTCAAGCCGGAAAGCTATTTTTCTTTTCAAAAGATAGTGCGGCATCTCACAATGCATTGGAAGCTGTTAGTCGTGATCCATTACAAGTGAAGGTTACACTTCTATATTCAATAGAGCTTCCGTTCAATGTTCCCAGCCCAGGTTTTGATTTGAGCTATAAAGAAATTCAAGTGATAGCCAGTTGCACCATGAAACGTGGTGGTTAGGACCGCTTGGACTACCAAGACTTGCGGCATCGGAATTTTATGTCCAGAACAACGGAGAAAATGATGAGCAATCAGAAGTGGGCAACGTTTAAGGAGCATGGCCAATCCATGGTCGAGATGGCTGTCATTCTTCCTCTCTTCCTTGCTTTTGTGTTGTCAATCATTGAGATTGGCCGTGCTTGGGCTGTCAAACAGTCCTTAACCCTTGCTGCACGTGAAGGGGCGCGGGTTCTGGCAATGCCATATGGCGCCGGGCTGACGTATTCCAGCGAAGGGCAAAAACAGGATTCTGCGGTCAAGACCGTGACTTCCTATTTGAATAATTCAGGTGTGGTTGTAAGCGCTGATACCAAGATTGTTCCGATACGATTACAGCCAGGTGGAGATACCATTTTCGGCACAGCAGACGACAAAATTGAGGAAAATTATTCCGGAGGAAGTCGTGGCGATCGCATAGGAATGCAGATTAGTCATAAGTTTGACACCGCACTTCCAATTATTCTGACCATGTTCAATTCGAACACACCGGATCAAAGAGACGTCAAAATGGGTGTCACATGCTATCTCGAACATGAATGAATCAGACGCGCTAAGGTTTATCTGCCCTCAGTTATGATTTGTGCCCAATTGCAATTTCAAAGTAGTACCCAGAGTAGAAGGTTAGGTTTTCGGATTTCGCTTAAGGAGTCAACAAGATGAATAGACGTTTTTTGATTGCCCTTGCAGGAGCAATCGTTTTCGGCTTGCTGGCGATTTTTCTCGCTCAAAAGTATGTCACTCAACGAGTTCAACAGAAAATTGCCGAAGAAGAGACCAATGTGGTTATTGCTGCCGCGGACATTCCGCTTGGCACAGAAATCAACGCGCAACAGGTGACTCTTGCCCGGTTCAAACGCACTTTGATTCCTGAAGGAGCACTGCTCAAGAAGGAGGAGGTGATTGGCCGAGTTACGACATCGGATATTTCGGCTAAAATGGTTGTTTTAGGCAAACAATTGGCGGGCATCGGTGCGTTGCCAGGGTTGTCAGGAACGATCACAGAAGGAATGCGGTCGGTTTCAGTTCGCGTTGATGAAGCGAGCGGCGTGGCAGGATTTGTTTCGCCTGGAGCTTATGTGGATGTGATTGCGATTATGAATCCACAGCTTGAAGGTGCGAAAGCCGTTTCGAAAGTGATTTTGCAGAAAGTTCGCGTCCTGGCCAGTGGTCAGAAAAATGAAACGAACAAAGATGGAAAGCCCGCGTTGGTCAATACGGTGACGATGGAGTTGACCCCTGGGCAGGCGGAAAAAGTTAAATTGGCCGAAGCCGAAGGAAAGTTGCAACTCTCTATCCGCAATTCAACAGATCAGGATTTGCCGAAGACTCCAGGGGCAACCAAGCGTGATGTGCTGGATGATATTGCTCTTGAACAACGCGCGTTAATTGGAACCCGTCAAAACGGCGGTGGTGGTGCACGCCCTATGCCAACAATCCAACCTTGGACAATCAACGTCAATAATCCGAACGACAAACAACCGCAGCAGGGACCGCAAGTGAAAAAGGTCAATCTCGAAAAGACAATCGAGCTGATCGAAGGCACAAAGCGATCAAGAATTGAGATGGTGCCCTAGAATTTTTAACCGTCCCCCACTGGCTGAAATCGGCAGTCATTGCCGATGTGGATGGAAAGTTTTGACAGCCGAAATTTCAGGAGACGACATGACAAATCAGTTTCAACGATTCAGTGTTCAACCCGTTCTCAGACTGGCGGTTGCTGTATTGGCGCTTGCTACTTTTAGTGCCTTCGCCAACGCGCAAGAGAAAATCATACAGGCTTCGTTCACGAACAATGGCCAGCCGATAAAAATTGATGTTCAGGTTGGCCAATCGCGCGTTGTCGAATTTGATGGAGATTATGAACGGATCGCCATCTCGGACGAAAAAGTCGCGCAAGTCATCCCAATCAATTTCCGTCAGGCGATCGTCAACGGCATCACTTTCGGACAAGTCAATCTAGTGGCTTGGGCAAAGAAAAAAGAAGGGGAGCCGGAGCGTTTGGTCGCGTTCGACATCTATGTGCTGACCAATCTTTCGCTGATTGATAACCAAATCAAAGTATTGTTTCCCAAGGAAAATATTCAGCTCAGTCAGGTCAACAACTCTGTAGTTCTTTCGGGCAGCGTGACCAAGCCCGAATTGGCTGATCAGGTGCAGAAGATCATCGAGGCTGCTGGGCTGAAAGTGACCAATCTGCTCAAAGCGCCAGTGCTGGATGCTGCGCAAGTGCAATTGCAGATTCGAGTTGCCGAAGTAAACCGATCCGTTCTGCGCGAATTGGCGACAGCCTACGGTGTCGGAAACAGCACCATCCCGACTTATATCAGCTCCGGTGGCCCAGGTGGCGGAACAGGAGACATTGACTTAATTAAGGGGACGATTGCGGCAGCGGCTGGTGCGCTCAGTGGTGTGAACATTTTGATGGGAAATCCCAACAGTGACGCAGGCGTTCTCGGATTCGTCCGCGCGTTGCAGACACGTGGCGCCATTCGCGAATTGGCAGAGCCGAACTTGATTGCGATGCACGGCCAAAAGGCGAACTTTCTGGCCGGTGGCGAATTTCCTGTGCCCGTTCTCCAATCAGTGAACGCTGGCCAGTCCACGATCACAGTGGTTTGGAAAGAATTTGGTGTCAGGTTGGAATTCACTCCGACGATCATTGACGAAAATCACATCCGTCTGGAGTTAGCGCCAGAAGTTTCCAGCCTGGATTTTGGATCCGGTGTGCGTGTGCAGGATTTGGTTATTCCCGGTTTGCGCACACGTCGAGCGAAAACCACGCTCGAATTGCGTGACGGTCAAAGCTTTGCGCTGGCCGGGCTGATTGACAACAATGAACAGGTTTCGCTGTCAAAGATTCCGTTGTTAGCTGACATTCCGATTCTGGGCGAACTTTTCAAGAGTCGCCGCTTTCAGCGCAATGAAACCGAATTGCTTTTCCTTGCGACAGTGAAACTGGTTGAACCGTTGAATCCAGACCAATTGCCGCGCCTGCCAGGCGTCAGTGAACTGAAACCCGTGTCCTCGAACACAACCAGTTCACCAGCCGGTCAGGTCGAAGGGCAATCAGGGCATTCGGTTCAACGCAAATCGGGCGATGAAAAATTTGAAGAGCAAAGCCGAAAACAGTTCAATGAAGAAAAGGCCAAAGCTTCGAAGTCCGCAACTGTAGCGCCTGCCAAAACATCTGTAAGTTCAGAAAAAACATCTGCGGCTAATATTAGTGCGACGGTTAGTTCTGTTGCTCCGGCTACAGTAGATTTGGCTCCAATTGGGCCAACAGGAGTTGATGTGCCTGTTGCCAAAAATGGGAAGTCTGGTAAGGCAGAAAATGCCAAGCCGGAAGCTGAAAAGTCAGAGCCCAAGAATCCGTCACCGCAGAATAACGAAAAGCCGTAAGACGTTATCCGGCGGCGCTTCAGAGATGTTTGATCGTTGCAGGGAGGGATGACGCGCGACGAGCCGCATCCCTCTTATTGCAACCACTGCAGAGCGATGCGATCGCAGTTTTGAGGTAGAAAACCATGAAACGCATCTTTACAAAACCTGGCGAAAAGTCAGGGAGTATCAAGGTCGGAACCGAATCAAAAGACCCGCGAAATCGGCGTCAACGTGGCACTATCATGATGTTGACGGCGCTGATGATCACTGTAATGATCGGTTTTCTGGCGCTTTCCATTGACTTAGGATTTGCCTTCAGTGCGCGCGGGCAATTTCAGAATGGGATTGACGCGGCGGCGTTGGCTGGAGTGGCGGCCACTAGATTGACGATTGAATCCACTTATCCCGGGCCCCAACAGCGAGCAGTCGCTGAAAAATTAGCTGCTGATTACGCTAAGTTGAACCAGGTTCGGCGCTATGCTGACCCAGGTAAAAACGACCCTTCGCCGAATGCCAACGATATCGTCTTAACCAATGGAAATATCCAGGTGCAGGCAAGTGGCGACGAGCTTCCACGAGTGAAAGTGGACTCGAGTATTCCTGTGCCGACACTGTTTGCGGGGATGTTCGGTTTGAACGGATTCAACATCAGCGCAGCCGCAACAGCGACGGTTCTTCCCGTTGATGGCGGAACCGGAACGATTGGCTTGGCAAAATCTCAACAAGGTGGCGGTTGTTGGAGCCCGGTGATGCTTGCGGATACTTTCTTTGATTCAAGCAACAATGTGCATTGGGCAGGTGATCCGGCTCGCGGTCTTGATGAATGGCCGACTCAGTTTGGCGATTATTATCGTTCGCGATTTGCTGCGGGCGCGCGCAACACCCCACCCTATCTGGACGCGTATGGCGGGGGAGTTGGCGATTATGTGACAGGCGTGCGAGACACCAGAACCACCACCGACATTGATCTGAACAAGACGGTTATGGGGCGTTATATTGAAATCAAGCCCAAGTATTATCGTATTGCCAACCTTGCCGCGCTTCCCGCAATTTCTGCAAACGGGGTTTCAACGAGTGGATATTCAGTGACGGATGCTGCGCGGTATGGGTACTGCGGACAAATCAGAGTAGGCATGGACATGACCGTTTTCAGCAAAGACGATACGTCGGTCTATGATCAAGCACGATTGGGTTTGCAATCGCTCAAGGCGAACACATACGACAGTGACTTCATTGATATGTCGTTGATCAACAATTACCGTTATGTGAAATCCAGTAGCTATCCCAGTCCGAATACTCACGCGATGATCGTTCCTGTGATGTTATTTAGTCCGGTTGATTTGGCGAGAAACCCGGATCTGACACAGCTTCGTGTGACCAACATCGGAATGTTTTTTATGCAGGAAGTCCGGGATGACGGCACGTTGTATGGTTTCTTTGTGCGTGAACTTGTCGCCGGAGGCACGCCTATTGAGCCAGCTAATATGGCAATAGATAGCGACCTGAGTTTCAAACGTATTTGGCTGCCCATGTCGATCCAGTTGATGCGATAGCGGCGCCCTTTTTAGATTGATTGTGTTCTTGGCGAGGGGACGGTTACACTCGCCGGGAATTTTCGATGGAGTTTCGTTAGAGCGGAGACTATAATTTGCCTTCAATCAGTGCCTGAGTTGTTCAGGAAAGTTTCCGCGCCTGTCTTTGAATTCTCACGAATCTCAAAACGGGCAAACCATGGTCAAGTTTCAAGCAAGGAACTGAAGTAAGTGTCGAAAGCAATTTCAGTTGTTGTCATCGGTAGAAGTTTGAGTCAACAGGAACGAACGCGATTGCGCAGTTCGAGCCAGACTCCACTCGCAATTCTGGCTGAGTTGCCAAACGCGCCACAGGTGCTGGACGAACTGAATCGTCTGCGTCCGCAGGCCACGTTGGTTTTGTTGAACGGCGAATTGAACCATTCCTTCCAGCTTGTCGAACGCATTCATCAGGAATTGCCCGACACAGCTGTAATTTGTTCCAGCGAAGACAGTTCTCCCGAAGTTATTCTGCAATCGTTTCGTTCAGGGGCCACCGAGTTTTTGCGGCAGCCTCTGGTAGAATCCGAAATTTCGTCCGTTTTCGCCAAGATTGAACAATCGGTGATTCGACCTGAAGAATCACATCTGGGGCGAGTCGTGGCAATTTTCGCCAGTAAAGGTGGATGCGGAACGACCTTTGTCACGGCCAATTTAGCAGCGAGCCTGGCTCGACTGTCCCGCAAACGTGCTTGTGTTATTGATTTAAATCTGCAAGCGGGCGATCAGCCGCTCTATCTTGGGCTGGAACCGATTTATTCGATTCATGATGTCGTTCGCAATTACGACCGGTTGGACGATCAGTTAATCGCCAGCTATTTGACCCAGAGGTCAAAAAATTTGACATTGTTGGCTGCGCCGACTGAGATTGGAAAAGACGAGGACGTGCGAGTAGAGCATGTCACGAGATCCATTGCCTTGTTGAGGGCTCAGACCGAATACGTTGTGATTGATCCGCCGCGAATGTTGAACGAAAACACAATCGCGGCTTTGGATGCGGCTGACGATTTAATTCTGCTGTTGACGCTGGACATTCCGGCAATTCGCAGTGCTCGCCGCACCTTGGACATTTTCACGCGGCTCGGTTACGACCGAAGCCGAATCAAAGTCGTTGTCAATCGTTACACCAAAACTCCAGAGTTCGATTTGAAGCAGGTGGAGAAAGTTTTGGAGACTCAGGTGTTTGCTACCATTGCCAACGATTATCAGGCGGCGATTGCCTCGATTAACGTTGGGGAGCCATTGGTTTTGTCGAAAACTCAATCACGAATCATCCACGATTTTGGAGTGTTGGCCAGCAAACTGACCGGTATCAAATCGCAATCTGAGCCGTTGCCAAGCGCACCCAAAAATCAGCGCAGCGGTTGGACTTCGTTGTTTGGCGGCAAGCGCTAAACCGGTCGACCCGAGCGAAGCTTTACAACTTGATATTCGATAGAAACTCCCTTTGGGGTGGCATCTCGACGTTGGCGACAGAAAAAGAATTGAAAGACGTTTCCAAGCCCTGAATCATTGCTGTCACCGCCGGAAATTCCTCCCGCAACCGGCAACAAAAACTAAAATAAGCCCCCTCTGGAAAAAACCATGTCAGTTATCAAAAGCAGATTGAATGATCAGATCAACAGTGCTGCGCCGCGATCCGCAACGGCGGAAACCAACGCGATGCAGGAGCTGAAGTCGAAAGTTCATCGAACCCTGATTAACCGGCTCGATCTTTCCAAACTGGAAGGTTTGGATCAGGCCATCGCGCATTCGGAAGTCAAAAAAGCCATCACCCGAATTCTGGATGATGAAAATGCTCCGTTGAGCGGAGTCGAGCGCGAAAAGATTCAAGCCGATGTTCTAAATGAATTATTCGGACTCGGTCCTTTGGAACCGCTTCTGGCAGACAGCACCATCGCCGATATTTTGGTCAACGGACCGCGCAGTGTTTTCATTGAGCGGCGCGGCAAACTGGAAAAGGTTGATATCAATTTTCGCGATGATGCGCACTTGATGCAGATCATTGATCGAATCGTTTCGCGCATTGGCCGCCGGATTGACGAATCTTCGCCGATGGTGGACGCGCGTTTGAAAGACGGGTCGCGTGTCAACGCCATCATTCCGCCGCTGGCCTTGGATGGCCCGATGCTTTCCATTCGCCGTTTTGGCGCCGATCCGCTGAAGATTAAGGATTTGGTCGGGTTGAATGCGCTGACGCCGGAATTGGCCCAGTTGCTGGAAGCTTGCGTTAAAGCTCGTCTGAACGTTTTGATTTCCGGAGGAACAGGTGCCGGAAAAACGACAATGCTCAACTGTTTGTCGTCCTTCATTCCCGACACCGAACGTTTGGTGACGATTGAAGATTCGGCGGAATTGTTGCTGCAACAACCACACGTCGTCCGGCTTGAAACACGTCCGCCGAACATCGAAGGTCGAGGTGAAGTCACCCAGCGTTCGTTGCTCAAAAACTCTTTGCGTATGCGTCCAGACCGCATCATCGTTGGTGAGGTGCGCGGTGACGAAGCCATTGACATGCTTCAGGCTATGAATACCGGTCACGATGGAGGTATGACCACCATCCACGCCAACACGCCGCGCGATGCTCTGGCCCGTCTGGAAACGATGATCGCTATGGCTAATCTGAGAATTTCCGACAAAGCCATGCGTCAGCAAATCAGTTCTGCGATTCATCTGATTGTTCAAGTTTCTCGTATGGGGGACGGCACACGTAAAGTGATGAGCGTTTCAGAAATCATCGGTATGGAAGGTGAAATTATCACGATGCAGGAAATTTACCGTTTCATCCGCACCGGAGTCGGTCGCAATGGCGAAGTTCAGGGACAGTTTCAACCAACCGGAATTCGCCCGCGGTTTTCCGAACGGCTGGAACAGTATGGGTTCAAGCTGCCCCCAAACATTTTCGAGCCGCGCGGTATTGCGGCCGAAGTTACCCAAAGCGGTTGGAGAAGCCGATAAAATACCGGAAGCCGGTCGGTTCACTTCGCACGAATTGAACACGAGCTTCTGTAAAACGGGGTTGTTATGGATTTGGTAGTTTTTGTTTTTCCGGCACTGGTTGCAGCGATCTTTTTGATCGTGGCTTTCTACTTTTTCGTTAGCCGCGACACGGATGAATATCGCAAACGCATTGACGATCGGTTGAAACAGTTGGTGCAGGAGCGGGGCGGCGCCAGCCAACGCGAAATGCAACTTCTCAAAGACGAATTGCTCAGCACGGTGCCGATGTTTCACCGGGCACTAATTCGATTTGAGGTGTTCAACAACTTGCAGAACACTTTGCGCCAGGCAGATCAAAAGATCACTGTTTACCGCTTCATCATTTACAGTTTGATTGGCGGTCTGATCGCCGGGTTGTTGATTTTTTTCATCTCGGGCTCGTTGATGGCCATGTTCATCGTCGCATTTGTTGTGATGATTGCGCCGTTGTTGTGGGTTTTGAACAAACGTCGTCGCCGGTTCAATAAGTTTTTGGAGCAACTGCCCGACTCTCTAGAGTTGATGGTTCGCTCGCTGCAAGCCGGACATAGTTTCAGTTCAGCTCTGCAAATGGTGGCGACGGAAATGCCGGAACCGATTGCACGCGAATTCGGCAAAACCTACGAAGAGCAAAATCTGGGATTGAACATCAAATCCGCGCTCGAAAATATGTGCGAACGCGTGCCGATTTTGGATTTGAAGCTCTGTGTGACGGCTGTGTTGATTCAGCGTGAAATCGGAGGAAATTTGTCCGAAGTGTTGCGAAACATCAGCCATACAATCCGGGAACGTTTCCGCATCCAGGGCGAGATTCGCGTCAAATCGGCTCAGGCGCGCTTGTCCGGTTATGTGGTCAGCGCACTGCCGTTTTTCCTCTTTTTCTGGATTAACCTGGTCAACCCCAATTACATGAAATCCATGTACGAACATCCGTTGGGATACTACATTCTCGGTGGCGGCGTGGTGATGCAGCTCGTCGGCTGGTTGATCATCCGCAAGATTGTGGACATCGAGGTTTAACCTCAATTTCTGAAAGCTGGGAAAGCTAAATTATGGATAGCAACGCACTATTTTTCTTTTCAGCATTGTTTGGGACAATCGTCAGTTTTGGGGTTGCCGCGTACTTTTTCTTTGTTCGCCCGGTCAATCCGGTCGAAACGCGATTGAGGGAAATCAATCCGCGCGCGGCTGAAGAAGCGGCTCCGCCAAATGTTTCCACAGTTGTTGTCGAACGCATTGCGAAACCAATCGCTCAGTTTGTTCCGCAACCGTCGCCGCGCAATCTGCGACGCTTGCGCAGGCGTTTGATTCAAGCCGGGTATTACAACGAAAACGCCGCGACGATTTACCGCGCAATCCAACTGATTTCGATGCTGGTGTTGCCGATGTTCGTCTTCTTTTTTCTGACGGTCATTTTGCGAAAGCCGGTTGATACGGGAACGATGGGATTGACCGTGGTTGGGCTTGGGTACGGAGCGTTTATGCCGTCCTTTATGCTTTCGCGCCATATCACCAAACGGAAAGGTCGTATCACGCGGGCGTTGCCCGATGCGCTCGACTTGATGGTGGTTTGCGTTGAAGCCGGTTTGGGATTGAACGCCGCGTTGCATCGAGTTGGCCGGGAGATGGAATTGGTTGAACCGAATCTGTCTGGAGAACTGGCTGTCACCAACCGCGAAATTCGCGCAGGCAAGCCCCGCGACGAGGCGTTGCGCAATTTGGGCGACCGCACAGGCGTGGATGATGTGAAATCGCTTGTGGCGATGCTGGTGCAGACGGATCGTTTCGGAACTTCGATTGCCGACAGCTTGCGAGTTTTCGCCGATTCGATGCGAACCAAGCGTCGTCAACGCGCGGAAGAGATGGTGGCTAAAGCCACGATTAAGTTGATTTTCCCCTTGCTGTTGTTTATCTTTCCGGCGCTTTTGATCGTGCTGATGGGACCGGCGCTGATCAAGATTTACGATCTGTTCGGATTCATTAGCCAGTAGTTTTTCAACCTGACTAACCTACTAACTTTTATCTTTTTTGACACAAGGAGACCCCCCGATGGAGATCTTGGCGGCTCTGTTTTTACAGGAATCAGAGAGACCGGATTTAACAGTCAACTACGTTATCATTGCTGTTCTTTTAGTTGTTGCGGCTGTTTTGAGTGTAATCGTTGTCCGTCGCCGAATGAAAGAAAAGGATGATGATTGGGATTAGGCTCAGGGGCAATCTCAAATTTCAACTCGGAAATTTGAAATTGCAATCACCTTAGCTGACCTAACCTTCAAAGATGAAGTTTTACCATTGCGCGACTGGCCAGCTTTTGGCTGGAAAGGTCGTGCTAGCCAACACTTTTTTCACGCGGCTGCGGGGCTTAATTGCTCGCAGCCGTCTCGCCCCCGCTGAAGCACTGTGGCTGCGCCCCTGCAATGGCGTCCATACTTGGTGGATGCATTACGCGATAGATGTGATTTTTCTTGACCGTGAATTGCGCATCGTCAAGTTGGTTGAAAATATGCGCCCGTTTCGCCTAACGGCTCCTCACCGCGAAGCGCGAAGCGTATTGGAAATGTCCGCGCACACAATCTCCCAAGTCCAACTGAACGTTGGTGATCAGCTTGAACTCGTGCGCGAAAATCGGCCTTGAGAAGCAAACCAATGACGCAGGCAGGACGGCAAAGTCGTCAAGCAAGTGACAATCAAGTCGGTTTATTCGCTCGATGGGCATTGCCATCGTTGGGCGGATTGTCAGTTCTGTTGGTTCTGCAACTTCTGGTTACCAATTCATATCGCTTTTTGTTGGATAGTGACACTGGCTGGCACATTCGCACTGGCGAACTGATTTTGAAAACTCGCGCGGTGCCTCGGCACGATTCGTTTTCGCACACGATGAACGGAGCTCCGTGGTTTGCCTGGGAATGGCTGACAGATGTTCTGATGGGAGCCTTGCACGGGTGGCGCGGATTGGCGGGTGTTGTCGGAGGAGCAATTCTGGTTTTGTTGCTGAGTTACGCCGCAATGGGTTGGATGATGCTCAATCGCGGAGCCGACCCGATTCTGGCCACGGCGCTGACGGTTTTTGGCGCGATTGCCAGTATTGTTCATTGGCTGGCGCGACCGCACTTGCTGTCTATTTTGATGATGGTTGTGTGGTATGCGCTGGTGGAAAGTTTTCGGCGCAAACGCTCGAATTGGATTTTTGCAGTTCCGTTACTGATAGCGCTTTGGGCAAATTTGCACGGCGCGTTTGTCGTAACTCTCGTGGTGTTGGGAATTTACGCCGCCGGGGAAGTGTTGGAATTTGCAGCGCAAGGCGCATTGCGAAGCAGGGAACTGCTCAAGGTTTTGAAAACATATCTGTTGGTCGGCTTGTTGTCGCTGTTCGCTGCCATACTGACACCGTATGGGTTCAAACTATACGGTCACTTGTGGCGATACTTGACGGACAAACAGTTGCTATCAACGATTGAAGAATTTCAGTCGCCAAACTTTCACTCCACTGACGGCAAGCTGATTGAACTTTTGCTGCTGCTGGGAATTGTCGCGGCGGTCAATGCGCTCCGGCAAAAACGATTCGTTGAAACTGGATTGGTTTTGCTCTGGGGGCACATGACGCTGCAATCAGAGCGACACGTGACGTTGGCTGTCGTGATGCTGACGCCGATTATTGCCGAGCAGCTTAGCAATTTATTCGCTGAACTTTTTGACCGGGCAGCGCAAGGCAATGAAACTCACTCTAAGGCTTTGCGCGCTGCTCGCGGTTGGTATCGAAGCACTATGGCAATCAATCGCCAATTAACCGGAGCTTCCTGTTACGTCGCGGCTGTCGCGTTTGTGGTTTTCGCCGCGAGCACAGGCCTGGCTGACAAACTGTTATTTCCGCGCTTCGATGACAAACGATTTCCGGCTGGTGCGGTCGAGTTTGTCCTCAAAAACCAACAAATCAGTCAGCTTTCAGGCAGACTGTACGCGCCGGATCAGTCCGGCGGTTATTTGATTTATCGTCAGTTCAAAGTCTTCGCCGATGGTCGCAGCGATTTTTACCGGCAAGGCTCCGTGCTTGATGAAATGGGAAGGCTTGAAAGCGTTCGTTCCGATTGGCGAGATTTGGAAGAAATTCTGGATAAACGCTCAATTGACTGGATGCTGCTCAAACGCGGCCAAGCTCTGGCGCAAATCGCCCTCTTTAGTGGAAAATGGGCGAGCGTTTACGAAGATTCGAATTCACAAGTTTTGATCCGAAAAGCCCCGACACAATTAAATCCGGCTTTAAGCCAGATACAGAATCAAACATCGGATTTGATTTCCGAGACCGTGCCCTACAACCAACCCGCTAGCGGTCAGCGGAGTTCCGGCGAGCTTTTCGCAGGCTCTACATCATTCGCTGAATTTCAAAGAGGTGAGTTTATGACTCTGAAAAAGATTGTCCGTTCTTTTCGTCACCCGGTGCTGGCAACGGTTGCCATCGCAGCGTTGAGTGTCGGCGTGGTCACCACCGTGCCGAGCATTCGCAATCACATGGTCGCCAACCTGGATTCGGGTTCAAACTTTTTCTGGTTTGATGAGGCGCCGGAAAGTGGCGATGGCCAGAATGGGAAAAAGGGCAATTCCTTCAAACGCGTTTTTGGCGCGCCGTTCCGGCTGGTTGCCAGAATGTTCAAACGCGACGATAACAACAACCTGGCCAAGAAAGTCACTGAAAAAGACATGGAAAAGATGCGAGTGATTCCTGTGAATCGTTCGCAAACCGGTTCGCCTGATCAAATCGCGGATGCTGGCAATGGCACAACTGCTGAAGCGACAACGGCGGAAGTGGCAGCGCAAAATATGTTCGACGATGCTGTTGAGTTGCGCGAAAAAGGTCGTGTGGATGGTGCAATTGAAAAGCTGGCAGCCGCAACCGTTCTGCAACCGAATTTTGCCGAGGCTTACAACCTGCTCGGCGTTTGTTATGACGAAAAAGGCTTGTACATCCAAGCTCAGGACGATTACAAAAAGGCGCTGAAGATTGAATCGAACAATGCGCGTTTTCTGAACAATCTCGGCTATTCGTATTACCTTTCCGGCGATTTTGGGAACTCGGTCAAATACTACAAACGCGGTTTGAAGATCACGCCGAACGACCGACGCATGCACAACAACATTGGTCTGGCTTACGGGCGCAAAGGCAATTACGACGACGCCAGGGAGCATTTCATCATCGCTGTGGGAGAAGTTGGCGCGCTGCTGAACCTGGGCTTCATCTATTCGCAAGATGGCAAGCACGATGACGCGATCAAATCATATGAAGCCGCTTTGAAGATCAAACCCGATTCGCTGCCGGCGATGAGTAACCTGGCGCAACTTTACGAGCGCAAAGGTTGGCTGCGTGAAGCCGGAATGCTGCAAGCTCAGTACAAAAAGCTCAGCGAAACTGAAAAGAACAAAGATCAGGTTGTTGATCGGCAACCATAATTTCCAACGTGGACAGTAGGCAGTAGACAGCAGATTGAAGTTCTTGTGATTTTGCTGGCTACTGTCTTCTGACTTTTAACCGTCAAAAGCTGCTTGCGATGTCGGCTACTGTCTACTGTCTACTGTCTACTGTCTACTCAAAAACCATGACTGAAGCCGTACAAGCCAAAACAAAACCATTTGCGCCGCCGATGCCCGAATCCTTTGAAGAAACGGGCTTGTCTTTTCAATTCCTGGCCGATTTGGCGTTGAAAACGGCGGCAACTGAAACTATTCAGACGACAGCCGCGATTGCTGAACGGATGTGTTTGCCGGTCAGCGTGACCGAAATGTTGATGCAGCATTTGTACCGCGAAAAGCTGGTGGAAATTCGCGGGAATGTCGGATTGAACAACAACCGTTATGCGGTGTTAGATCGCGGCTGGGATCAGTTGCGCCGCATTATGGAAATTTCCGGCTATGTTGGCCCGACACCGGTTTCGCTGACCGCTTACAGTGCGATGATGCGCTCTCAAGCGCAGCCCGATGAACTGGTCGGGCCAGACACGGTTGCCGAGGCATTCCAGGATTTGGTGTTGCCGGAAAGCTTGTTGCAAACGCTTGGCTTTGCCATCAATTCGCGTCGCAGCCTGTTCATATCCGGAATACCCGGAACTGGTAAAACTTCGGTCGCCGAACGCATTAACAACGCGCTGCAAACACCAGTATGGGTTCCTTATGCGGTGGCTGTTGACGAGCATGTCATCAACATCTACGACGGCCATAACCACGAACGTTCACTGGACGAAGCCCAATTTGATTCTTATGACAAGCGCTGGATCAGAATCGCTCGTCCGCTCATTATCGTCGGCGGCGAAATGAGTTTGGAAAGCACTGATCTGATTTACAACCGCGCCGCGCGGTATTACGAAGCGCCGTTTCAAATGAAAGCCAACTGCGGAACACTGGTGATTGATGACTTTGGTCGGCAGCGCGTGGAGCCGGAAGATTTGCTCAACCGCTGGATTGTGCCGCTGGAACGCAAGGTGGATTTTCTGACGCTTCATACCGGCAAAAAGATCAGCGTGCCGTTTGAAGAGTTGGTTGTGTTTTCGACCAACCTGGAACCGAGCCGCTTGGTTGACGAAGCCTTCTTGCGTCGAATGGGCTATCGCGTGCGCATCGAACCGCCAACGGAAGAAACCTATCGCCGCATTTTCGAACGCTATACGGAAGGTGCGGGCGTATCGTACGAGCCGCTGGTGTTGGATTATCTGATTTCGAAATATCCGTCGGAGCGGCGGGTGATGAAAGCTTGTGAACCGCGCGATTTGATCAACCGCTTCCTGGACATTTGTCAGTACAAGAGATTGCAACCGACGCTGACTACCGATCTGCTTGATCTGGCCTGGAGCAATTACTTCGGAATCGCGCACGCCTAAGTTGCAAATGTTGGGTCGCGGGGT
>DAOMFR010000037.1:6632-12800 GCA_035429885.1 Blastocatellia bacterium | reverse complement strand
GGATAGCAACGCCAGTAAAAAAACTGCGGGTGAAAGCTCCGATACGAAGAAAGGTTCGAATCCCGGCAAGCGCATCATCACGCGGTTGTGGTTGAAGGACGGTGTGCAGATTGATGCTGATGCGGTTTGGGAAGAATCCGATCGAATCGTTTACCGGCTCGGCAACATGCAGACGCACATTGAGCGTACAGACGTAGTGAAAGTCCTGGCCGGAATTGAGGTGAATGATTCTGCGCCTGCGCTGCCCAAAGATGTTTCATTGAGGTTTTCGACCGGCAATCGCAATCTGGATGGTTTAATCGTTTACAACGCGACAAAGTATGGCGTTGATCCTTTGCTCATATATCTGGTGATGCGCGAAGAATCCGGATTCAACCATCGTGCCGTTTCGCGTGTTGGCGCTCGCGGATTGATGCAGTTGATGCCTGCAACTGCGGTGCGCTTGGGAGTGCGAAATATCCACGATCCAGCCGAAAACGTGGATGCCGGGACGCGGTATTTGCGCATGCTGATTGAAATGTTTGGCGGGGATATTAACCTGGCGCTGGCGGGGTATAATGCCGGTGAAGGCGCGGTTTTGAAATATGGACGCCGCATTCCCCCCTACAGTGAAACTGTAAATTACGTCTGGCGAATCAACACTGCCTATCGCCGTGCAGTCGGTCAGTAAATGGACTGTCCGGCCCTAGCCGGCTGAGAAGGAGGAAAGTTATGAAGTATCTCGTCCCTCTTTGCCTTGTGGTTTTGTTTGCGCTCATCGCTGCAAATCCTGTCTGCGCGCAGGAACTGAAGTCGCGCGAAATTCTCACCAATGAATCCATTGTCAGCCTGACCAAAGCCGGATTCAAAGAACGCACCATCGTTACACTGATCCGCACGTCGCAAACGGCATTCGACATTTCCACGCTCAAGCTGGTTGAACTGAAGAAGCGCAATGTCAGCGAAAAAATCATTACCGAGATGATTGAAATTACCAACCGGCGCGATCTGGCTCAGCGATTGACCACATTGCGAGACGACGAATTCTTTGCCAAAGATGATGACGCGTTCTTCAACGGCTCGCAGGTGTTCAAAGAACTGCCTTCAGAAAAAGACGCTCGCAAAAAAGAAGAAGAGGCCATGATCTTCGGGTCTCAATCCGGCAGTAAGAGCAGGGCTCGTTCGCGCGGTTTGGGGCCGAATGGAGAGCGCGAAAATTCCAGTGAAGTTTCTGGATCGGCTACTGTACGAATCATTCGTCCGTCTGGCGAAGCTTCCGGCGCAAGTCCAAAGCTGGAACGGGCGCCGAAGCTGGATAATCAAGGCGTGCTGGAAATGGTGCAAGCCGGGTTTTCCGAAGGCACGATCATTCGCAAAATCGAAGGTTCGCAGGTTGAATTCGACCTTTCTCCAAAAGCCATCGAAGATTTGAAAAAGAATCGAATCAGCGACCGTGTGCTGACCGCAATGAAAACGGCGATGGATGAATCCAAGTGAAGTCAAAAGGCAAAAGGCAAAAGGAAAAAGGCAAAAGCTGGCTGACGTTACTGTTGATAATTCTGGTCAGTTCAGCGGCGGCGGTTTGCGCTCAGACGCCGAAGCGCGAACAAGATAAACCGCAAAAACCGGCTGCCAAAGAATCTTCCGGCGACACGATTGCCATCGAAACCACCGAAGTGCTGTTGCCTGTCACGGTCAGAGATGTAACCGGGCAGTTTGCCACAAATCTGAAAGCTGATGATTTCGTCATTTACGAAGACGGCATTCAACAACCAATCTCTTCGTTCACATTGAAACGATTGCCGGTTCACGTGGTGTTGCTGATCGACACCAGCAGCAGCGTCACGCACGAACTGGAAGATTTCAAAACGTCCGCGCTCAATTTCATTAACCAACTCGACCCCGAAGACAAAATCTGCTTAATCCGTTTCGACGACAAAGTTGAACTGGTTCAGGACTGGACAAACAATCGCGTCACGTTGAAACGCGCGATGAATCGGTTGGGAACCGGAATGTTTACCAAGTTCAATGACGCGCTTTATCTGGCCGCCAAAGAACAGCTGGGCAAAGTTACCGGGCGCAAAGCCATCATTGTGTTGACCGACGGCATTGACAGCGGGCGGGGTTCGATCACTCCTGACAGGGCGTTTCGCACGCTGGTTGAAGAAGAAACCGCGGTTTATGTGGTCAGCAAAACTCGAATTCAAGGGCAATCTGATCGCGAAAAGCTGGCGTTTTACCAGAAAGATTCTTCCTCATCCGCAGCAAACCAATTGCGGATTGACGGCCTGAGAATGTCACTGGAAGAGTTGGAAAAAAGCGAGTTGTACCTGATGCGAATTGCTGAAGAAACCGGAGGGAAAATCTTTCTTCCGGAAAGTTTTGACGATCTGGGAACTGCTTATCAGCAAGTCGCCGAAGAACTCCGCAGCCAGTACATTATCTTTTACACTCCGACCAATCCTGTGCGCGATGGTGGTTACCGTTCGGTTCGCGTCAAAGTCAAAACGCAAGGCTATCGCGCGACTACTCGTTTTGGTTATTATCCGAAGTAGTATTTTCAGCCCCGCTTAATTTCTCACCCCGTAAAACTGAATCGCTATGAGCTTGAATAACTCTTCAACCGAAAGTGTGTTAGCGAAGCAACCGCGAGCCAAGGTTCTCAAACTGATGGCTACCGTTTTGGTTATCGTCGGCTTGGCATTGGCCGGGTATTGGACCTTGCGAAATGGGGCTTCGAAAAGCGCGGAGCTCACCACGGAACGAATCATCGAACTCGCCAAAATAACTGCGCCGGAAGATCGCCAAGCCTGGCTGCGATTGGCGAAGGCCGCGCTGTTGTCGGAGGGCGTCCAGCAGATTGCTGCTCCGGTCGAACCGCGCAACAATCAGGGCGAAGCCTCACGCGTCGAACTTGGCTATCAATTGTTTTTTGATCCGATTTTGTCGAATGACAAAACGACTTCATGTGCGTCGTGTCATCATCCGGATTTTGGAATGGCAGACGGGTTAGCGAAAGGCGTTGGCGCTGGCGGCAAAGGCTACGGTGCGCATCGCGCAGGCACAGGGCCGGAATTGGCGCGTAACACGCCCAGCATTTTCAACGTCGCATTTAACAACTTTCAATTTTGGGATGGCCGCGTCGGTTCGTTGGAAGAGCAAGTGTTGGTTCCGCTGTTTGCCGAAAATGAAATGAACCAAAATAACCTGGCCGATTTACTGAAACGGTTGCGCGCGATTCCGCGATATCGTGAACTGTTCGCCAAATCCTTTGGCTTCAAATCCAAACAGGACGGCAGCGAAATCAATCTGCAAAATATCGCTCGGGCTATTGCCGCGTTTGAGCGCAAATTGAACATCACCGAAACCAACTACGATCATTTCGTCAAAGGCAAAGACGATGCGTTAACGACCGAACAGTTGCGCGGGATGGTGGTGTTTCTGGGCCAAGGACAATGCGCGGTTTGTCACACTCCGCCGAACTTTCATGATGGAGTTTTGTCTTCGATTGGAACGACAACTTCGCCGGACAAGAACGCACCGATTGATGCCGATCCGGGCTTTGGAGCCGTCATTCGCCGCGAAGACGGTTTCGGCATGTTCAAAACGCCGGGCTTGCGCAACGTTGAGCGCACCGCGCCCTACATGCACCACGGCGCGTTCAAAACGCTGGAAGAAGTTGTCGAATTTTACAACGACGGCGGCGGACGCGGACGCGGACAAGACGCCTTCAGCCAGGATTCCAAAGTCGTCAAGCTCAATTTGACCGACCAACAAAAGAAAGATCTGGTTGCGTTTTTGAAAAGCCTGAACGATCTTTCTTCGCCACCTGTTGTACCGGATTCAGTGCCAAGCGGATTGCCGGTGGTTGGCAAGTAGAAATTCAAACCAGAGAGAAGAAGTAAGCTAACGGAACAACCGGAAATCACGGAATGGACGGAAAGTTATCTAATTCCTTTTCCGTTTTTCTGTTATTTCCGTTTGTTCCGTCATCTGGAAAGCCTTTCATCACAGGAGCCTCGAATGCGAACAAGAACAATAAGCGTGTTGCTGATTCTGATGTTTTCCAGCATTACGGTCATCGCCCAACAACTAACGCCAACCGAAGGCGATTTCATCCTTCGCGACTTCAAGTTTGAAAGCGGCGAAGTTTTACCGGAACTGCGGCTGCATTACCGCACGTTGGGAAAACCGGAACGCGACGCTTCGGGCAAAGTCACCAACGCAGTGTGGATTGGCCACGGAACAGGCGGCACTGGCCGCCAGTTTTTATCCCAGCAATTTGCCGGCGTGTTGTTTGGCGCAGGGCAACTGCTGGATGCCAGCAAATACTTCATCATCCTGCCCGACGGCATCGGGCACGGCCAGTCTTCCAAACCGAGCGACGGTTTGCGCGCAAAGTTTCCCAAGTACAACTACAACGACATGGTTGCGGCGCAGTATCGGTTGCTGACCGAACATCTGAACATCAATCATCTGCGATTGGTGATGGGGACCTCGATGGGCGGAATGCACACGTGGGTGTGGGGCGAAAAGTATCCGGACTTCATGGATGCATTGATGCCGCTGGCCAGCTTGCCGGTGCAAATCGCCGGGCGCAATCGGTACTTTCGGCGGATGGTCATTGATTCCATCACCAAAGATCCGGAATGGAACAATGGCGATTACAAACAACAACCGCGCGGTTTGATTGCTGCAAACTACACGCTGCTGATTATGAGCAGCATTCCCTTGCAACAACAGAAACAGGCTCCGACGCGCGAAGACGCTGACAAGATGTTCGACAACGCGGTGGCCAATGCGCTGAACGGCAAAGACGCGAACGATATGCTTTACCAGTTTGCGGCTTCACGCGATTACAACCCGCAGCCATTACTGGAAACGATCAAAGCTCCGCTGTTGGCTATTAACTCCGCCGACGATCAAGTCAATCCGCCGGAACTCGGAATCGCCGAGCGCGAAATCAAACGCGTCAAACGAGGCCGCTTCATTCTGATTCCGATCAGCGACCAAACACGAGGTCACGGAACCCACACACTGCCTGCGTTATGGAAACAGCATCTGGCTGAGTTGCTGGAAGAATCAAAAAAGTAGCGCCGGTTTTCCAACCGGCGCAGATTTGGCGTTAAGAGACGTTGGTTGAATCGAGATATTTTGATTGCGAAGCATGAGCCGGTTGGAAAACCGGCTCTACTTTTTGGGATCAAGCGTCAGTCGGTCTTTGGCCGCAGCTTCGACTTTCGATTTGCTGTACAGCAGCGGAAAGTATTTTCCATCGGCCCACAGCGGCAACAAATCGCCGTAATGTTTACTGCCCGGTTGCGCGGATTGACCGGGCACATTGGTTCCTACCGAACGATCCCAATCCGCCACATCCAGAATTTCGCGGAACGAAGCGCCATGACTTTGACGGAAGCCCGGCCCGCCGCCCGTGGCGAACACTGTGTTCGCATCGCCTCCGCGTTCCGCCGATGGAAGATCGAAAAGGCTTTTACGTTCGGCGTCGGTCGCCATCGGATGGTTGAACGGCGCAACGTGCAATGTGCCCCAACGCCATTTTGCCGGATCATTGCCAAGCTTGGTTTTTGCTTCCGCGACGGCTTCCGCCAGAGTTTTCCACAGTAACGCGTCACGACTGGCGGCAGCGGTATTGCCAAACCATTGCGGCGAAGCCGTTCGCAAGACGGCAATTGTTTTGCTGGGTTGAATGCCTCGGCTGATGGACGCCCACGCCTTTTCCGGAACATGCGGTTTGAAAATCGCCGGAGCCAGTTTCGGCAACCAGATTTCGTACAGCGCGGCGGCGGCGGAATCTTTGTTCAAGCGCCAATCCCACTTGGTCAATAATTCCACGAAAGTTTTCAGCTCTGCGGGAGCGTTTTTGGCTTCGCCGAGTGTGGCGGTTAATGCGCGCGCGTTCAGCGAAACTTCGTCGTGTTGCAACCGCTCAAAATCGGCGACGCTCAGTTTTTCTTTTGCGGTGCCTAGCACCTGAGCAATACGCAAAAACCGCGTTGGGTTCGCCCATTCGTAGCCCAGTTCTTTGTTGTATCCCGGCGGCAAAATGTTGTGATTGGCGGTGGCGATGAAATGTTTGGCGGGATTGTAGGCTTGCGGCAAATCCTTGAGCGGCAAAAATCCTTGCCATTCGTATTGGCCGTTGCCGGGAACGGGAATCAAGCCCGACCA
>DAOMFR010000037.1:0-6532 GCA_035429885.1 Blastocatellia bacterium | reverse complement strand
CGCATTGGCTGCCATTTGCCTTGCCAGCGGTATTCGTTTGGATTGGCGGGATTGGTTTCTTCGACGTACAAATCCTGCTGATCAATGCCAACGATGGTGAATCCGAATCCGACGCGTTCGTTGTGGCCGGCGGCGACTCCGGGCAGGGAAGGTTCGCCTGCGCCGATGACATTCCAGCCGGGAGCGTTCAGATGAACCATGTACCGCAAGCTTGGCAGCGCGATCTGGCGATGCGGATCATTCGCCAGTAACGGTTTGCCGGTCGCGCTCATCGTGCCGTCAATTACCCAGTTGTTGCTGCCATCGCTGGAATTCGGATTCGGCGCGAAATTGACGGCGGCTCCGGCAGCAGTGGCTCCCGCCAGAATTTTGGACTCAATGCCCGCAAGATCCAGACCTTCAGGAATTTCCAGCTTGCGTTTCGGATCGGTTTCGACCCATTCGTCCACGAACTCTTTGCCGTATTCGCGAGCCAGCACGGCGCGCTGTATTTCCGTTGAAGCGTTGCGCGTCATCACATAACCCGCCATGCGCGTCAGGCAGACTTCCGGCGTCCACGGTTCGGGTTCGTACCCGGCAAGCTGAAATTCAATTGGCAATTTGCCGGAAGTTTTGACCAGCGCAATTTGCGCGTTCACGCCGCGAACGAAAGCTTCGATGATTGGCTTGGCGTCCGGCGCGTAGGATTCATATTCGGCTTTCATATCGCCGCGATAGCGAACCAGCCGCGCGAATTTGTCGCGTTCGACGGCGTTGGGGCCCAGAATTTCCGACAGCTTGCCTTCGCCCTGGCGTCGCCACAAATCCATTTGCCACAGCCGGTCTTGCGCGGCGACGAACCCTTGCGCAAAGAACAAATCGTCCTGGGATTCGGCGTAAATGTGCGCAATGCCCCATTCGTCGCGCAGCACGCGCACAGGTTTTTGCAAACCAGAAAGCTTCAACGCGCCGGAAGTCTGCGACAGGACACTTTGAGCTTTGGCGGCCAGATCGCTTTTCGATTGGCTGGCGACGCGCGAACGGTCTAGCGATATGAGTAAAACAAGGGCAAGAGCGATTAATGCAAACCATCGTGTCGGTCTCATCGAATTGGCCTCCAGGAAAAAGATTGGATCATTGGGTACGCACGCGCCCCCGCGTGCAGTCTCGGCAGGCAATGCCTTCGGAATCAATTGACCAATCGCCAAGACTGCACGCGGGGGCGCGTGCGTACCCAGTTACGCGCCGAGCGCCTTGCGGCAATACTCGTAACACTTTTTCACTTCGGCGACGGTGTCGGCGCCTTTGTATTCGTATTCGATGTTGGCGGGAATTTTCCAGCCGCCTTTTTGCAACGCCAGCAATACGTCTTTGATTGGCGTGTCGCCCTGACCGAAGACAACGTTATCTCCCTGATTCTTTTTGCGGTCTTTGATGTGCAGCGTGACGATACGGCTGGCGTTCTTTTTCAAGTAATCCACGGCGTCGAAGCCCGCTGCCGTAAAGTGGCCGATGTCCAGATTGATGCAGATGTATTCGGAATTGCCCGCCATCGACTTGGTGAAATCGTCCGGCGTGGCGAACTCGTTCGGTTTGATGTTGGAATGGTTGTGCATGCCGACGCGCATTTTGTGTTTCTTGGCGAAAGGATCAATGCGTTTGGCGGTGGACACGTTCGACGAAGCCGTCAGGCATTTCGCGCCCAGGGCTTTGGCGATTTCAAAGCCGCGATTGATTTCTTCGTCGGTGAAATCTTCGCGGAAGCTGTAATTCAGCGCGTACAACTCAATGCCTGCTTTTCGGAATTTTTCACCGGTCAGGGTGAAAAAGTTCAATGGCGTCGTCGTTCGCCACGTGCGCAACCCGGCGCGATCTACGCCTTTGGGTTCCAGATGGCCCGACCACAGTTCACACGTGCTCAAGCCGGTTTCGGCGTAAGCCTTAATGGCTTCATCAAGCGAACGGTCGCGGAAGCTGTAACTTTGCGCGCCCAATTGCACGCCTTTGACTTTGGAATTGAGTTTTTGCGCGAAGGTGTCAAATGGCAAGGCTGCGGCGGCAACTGTGCTGAGCGCGAGCTTGCTCCATTCTCTGCGTGACAAGTCAGACATGGAAATCTCCTGATTTTGAATTTTGGTTTTGAAGAAATTGCGATTGCGGAAAAGCGTGGCGATTCTAGACTCGCCGCGCTGAAGCTACAAGCTCGGCAAGGTCAGTTGAGTTGTGGTAATCTGCGACCATAGTCAGCATCCTGATCCGAGTTTTTTATTTTGAATGAACGGGAGAAGAGAGTTATGCCGGCCTTTGATCCGACAGACATCGTGCGGCTGTGTGTGTCCTGCAAAGAGTGTTATCCACCAAACCTGCAATTCTGCCGAGATTGTCTGGTGGAATTGGTTCCGGTGGAAAGAGTTCCGTACACCATTAATTCGCGTTATCAGCTTGAGCGCGTGTTGGGACGAGGCGCGACTGGCATTGTCTTTCGCGCAAGCAGTTTGGAATCCGGCAAACAAGTGGCCGTCAAAGTGATTCGAGCCAGCGTGATCGCCGATCCGCGCGCGCAAGATCGTTTTCGCCGCGAAGTCCAGATTGCGTTGAACTTCCGAAATCCGCAGGTTGCCGCCGTGCATGATTTCGGAATGTTGCCGGATGCCACCGGTTACGTCGTCAGCGAATTCGTCAAAGGCAAATCGCTGCGCGAAGAAATGAATCGCCTCAGCAAATTTGATGTTCAAGCCGCCGTTAATCTGTTGTCTGACATTTGCGAAGCACTCGACAGTGCGCACAAAGCCGGACTGGTTCACCGCGACTTGAAACCGGAAAGCATCATTCTTCCTGAAAAACTGGCTGACACCGGGGCATTGATGCCGAGCGTGGTGCTCATCGGATTCAGTTTTACGAAATTTGCGTCTGGCAAACAGTTTGTGCCGGGAACGACGGCTCGATTACAGGGCAGAGGACAATTGCCGTTGCGTCCCACCTACCTGAGCCCGGAACAATTTCGCGGCGAAGAAGCAGACTTGCGCTCGGATATTTACAGCCTGGGAGTGATTGCTTATGAAATGCTGGCCGGGCAGCCGCCATTCGCCGCCAAACGAGTCGGCGATTTCGGAGTCAAACTTCTCAACGACAAGCCGCAACCGTTGCGTCATCTGAACAAAGACGTGAACGCGCTGCTCGAAGGGGAAATTTTGCGCGCGTTGGAAAAAGAACCGATGGATCGTCCGCAGCGAGCGCTGGAATTCAAACGCGATCTGACGAATGGCGCGCACTTAAGCTGAAATATGCACCTGCTCCGAATTGAAGCCCTCAACTTCCGAAACCTCTCCGGATCAATCGAATTTTCTCCGGGCTTGAACCTCATTTACGGCCAAAACGCGCACGGCAAAACCAGCTGGCTGGAAGCAGCCTATTTGCTGGCGACGACCAAATCCTTTCGGACATCTCATCCGCGCGATGGGATCAAGCACAACGAAATTGAAGCCTTGCTTCGCGGCACCGTCGCACGCGGCAACTTGACCAAAGACTTGCAACTGTTGCTGACAGCAACGACCAAACAGTCCTTCGTAAACGGCAAACGTGAGCCCGTGGTGCGTTATCTGGGGAACCTGGACGCAATTGCTTTTACGGCAGACGAAATGGAAATTGTGCGCGGATCGCCAGACGCTCGGCGGCGATTTCTGGATCGCGGTGTGTTCGGCACGCTGCCGTCTTATCTGGGGACGCTGAACGAATACAATCGTGTGCTGAAGCAGAAAAATGCCTTGTTGCGTGAAGCTTCAGACGCGGACGATCCGCTGCGCTTCCAGCCACAAATCGAAACTTGGAACGATCAGCTTATCGCGCTGGGAACGGAAGTTTATCTGGCTCGGACTCAGTATTTGAACAAATTGCAATCGGCGCTCAATCCGTCTCTCTTTCAGGCGGAAGAAATTAAGGTGCGGTACAAATCGTCGCTGGAAGGAAAAGGCGATCTGAGTGATTATGCCGCCTTATTGCGCGAACGGCTTAACTTGCGGCTGAAGAATGAGATAGCGGTGGGGTACAGCTTGGTTGGTCCGCATCGAGACGACCTGGAAATTCTTTCGGACGGATACGAAATTGCGCGATTTGGCAGTTCCGGCCAGCAGAGAAGCTCGCTGCTGATTCTTGAATTAGCGCAGCTAACCGTCTATCATCAGGCGTTTGAAGAGTACCCAATTTTCCTGATTGATGACCTAGATGCCGAACTCGACCGCACGCGAATCGAGATTTTGCTCGATTACCTGGATGGCAAAGCGCAGACCATCGTCTCGACCTCCAAGCGTTCCATAGCCGACCGTTATCGCCAACGGGCTTCGACTTTTCTGGTTGAAGCAGGTCGTGTCGTATGAGATGAGAGGCAGTCGCGTACGGTGGCAAGGAGCTTCCTGGCAATTGAAGGATGATTTTCGGCAGGTCGGTTACGACCTGTCAGGCGATAAAAAGCTTTTCGCGTCGTGACGCGGCGCTGTTCTCAACCAATAGTTTGCAGGTCCCCAGCGACCTGCCCAAGTTCAAGAGCCGCTAAGCGGCAGAGCGAGTTTATGAAAGCCAAAGAAAAGAAAAACGAAGCTGACGTGGAAACCAACGGACAAAATGTTGACAGTTACGGTGCAGGGTCGATCACCGTTCTGGAAGGCCGCGACGCCGTCCGCAAACGCCCTGCAATGTACATCGGCTCCAATGGAGAGATGGGGTTGCACCATCTGGTTTACGAAATCGTAGACAATTCCGTGGACGAAGCTCTGGCCGGTTACTGCGACAAGATCGAAGTCACCATTCATCTGGATAATTCCATCACCGTCGAAGACAACGGACGCGGCATTCCTGTGGATATGCATCCGACGGAAAAACGTCCGGCGGCGGAAGTTGTCATGACTGTGCTGCACGCAGGCGGAAAGTTCGACAGCAACGCCTACAAAGTTTCCGGTGGATTGCACGGTGTGGGCGCGTCTTGCGTCAACTTCCTGTCCGAATGGATGCGCATGGAAATTCGTCGAGACGGCGGCGTTTACGAAATGGAGTTCCGGCAGGGTATTAAATCCATTGACCTGAAAAAGACTGGCAAATCCACTCGCAACGGCACCAAGATCACGTTCAAACCCGATCCGGAAATTTTCACGGTAACCGAATACAGCTTTGACAAACTTTCCGAGCGCTTGCGCGAAAAAGCCTTTTTGAACAAAGGCATCCGAATCACCATCATTGACGAGCGTTCCGATACCGAAAAGAAGCATGAATTCTTTTACGAAGGCGGCATTGCCGAATTCGTCAAACATTTGAACAAAAACAAAAACACGCTTCATCCGAAGCCGATGTATTTCGAAAAGACAGCCACTGGCATTGACGGAGACGACCTGACTGTTGAAGTGGCCATTCAATACAACGATGCGTACGACGAAAAAGTGTTCAGCTTCGCCAACAACATCAATACGGTGGACGGCGGAACGCACTTGTCTGGGTTCCGTTCGGCGCTGTCCAAAGCAATCAGCCGGTATTCGCAGACTGCGAATTTGTTGAAGGATTTCAAAGGCAGTTTGAGCGGTGACGACGTGCGCGAAGGTTTGATCGCCGTCATTTCCGTCAAAATTCCGCAGCCGCAGTTTGAAGGCCAGACCAAAGGCAAACTGAATTCCGATGTCAAAGGCCAGGTGGATTCATTCCTGTACGAAAGACTGACTTCGTATTTTGAAGAAAATCCTTCGGTCGCCAAAACTATCGTTGGTAAAGCCGTCGAAGCGGCTCGCGCCCGTGAAGCCGCCCGCAAGGCGCGCGAAATTGTCCGCAAAGGCGCGCTGAATTCCATGAACTTGCCCGGCAAGCTGGCCGATTGTTCGGAAAAAGATCCGGCTGTCAGCGAGCTGTACATCGTCGAGGGAGATTCGGCAGGCGGTTCCGCCAAACAAGGACGCGACCGCCGCACGCAAGCGATTTTGCCGCTGAAAGGCAAAATCCTGAACGTTGAAAAAGCGCGTTTCGACAAGATGCTGGGCCACAACGAAATCAAAGCCCTGATTACGGCGATGGGAACCGGAATCGGCAAAGACGATTTCGACATCAACAAGCTGCGCTATCACAAAATCATTTTGATGACGGACGCAGACGTGGACGGTTCGCACATTCGCACTTTGCTGCTGACGTTCTTTTACCGGCAGATGCCGCAGTTATTGGAGCACAAAGTCGAAACCACGAATGAAGCCGGCGAAGTCGAAACCGAATTGCGCGGGTATGTGTACATCGCCCAGCCGCCGCTGTACAAAATCAAAAAAGGCAAAACCGAACGCTACATCAAAGACGAACGCGAGATGAGCCGTTACCTGATGAAAAAGGCTACGGAAGATGTCATCGTGACCGTCAAGAAAACGAACGAGACAATCGAAGGCAAAGACCTGACGGCGCTGTTGGAACGGCTGGTCGAATTCAACGGCTATTACATGAAATTGGAGCGCCGCTTGAAGGAGCGCAAGATCGTGGATGCCGTTTTGGAAGCCTTCAGCGGGCCAAAGGGGTTGCTCCAAAAAGAAGGCCGCAA
>DAOMFR010000036.1:47149-48558 GCA_035429885.1 Blastocatellia bacterium | reverse complement strand
CGCCAGGAATGGTGAACTGGAATCCACATCAAATCCAAACCGTCCAGCACCGTCCACAATGTGCGGATTGCGCGTTTCAGCACCGAAGTGAATGCCACATCAAACGTGAAACCTTCGGCTTTCAACACCTCGCCAGCAGTTTTGGCTTCGGCGCGGCCTTGTTCTGACAAATCAACGTCCGTCCAGCCCGTGAAGCGGTTTTCTTTGTTCCAAGTGCTTTCGCCATGGCGAATCAAAACCAATTTGTACATCGAAAAAAATCTCTCCCAATAAAATTTGCAAGCCGCCAATTTAGGCGGCTGCGTTGAAATTGTTCAGCACACGCAGTTCGCGCGGATTGGTTGGTTGTTCGAATAAAGCTTCGCTTAAGTTGTGAGCGTTTTCCGGTTTGTGTTCGTGCGCGTGATAGCTGGACCTGACCAGCGGCCCGGATTCGACATATCGAAAACCCATTTCCAACCCGATGCGTTTGAATTCGGCGAACTCCGCAGGCGTGTAAAACTTTTCGACCGGCAAGCGGCGCTCCGATGGTTGCAGGTACTGACCGATGGTCAGAATGTCGCAATCCGTCGCGCGCAGGTCGCGCATGGTTTCCAGAATCTCTTCGGTCGTTTCACCCAGGCCGACCATAATGCCGGATTTCGTCAGCATCGTCGGCATGACGTGGTCGCGGTAATCGGCTGCTCGGCGAAGCAGCTTCATTGTCCAATCTTGATACTGAGCGTGCGGACGGACTCGACGGTACAAGCGCGGTACAGTTTCAGTGTTGTGGTTTAACACGTCGGGCTGAGCTTCCAGCACCACCTGCAACGCTTCTTGATTGCCTTCAAAGTCTGGAATCAGAACTTCGATCTTGCAGTCAGGGTTTAAGGCTCGAACAGTTTTGATGGTGGCCGCCCAATGTTCGGCTCCGCCGTCGGATTTGTCATCTCGATTGACGCCTGTGATGACGGCGTGTTGCAGGTTCAGTTTTTGGACGGCTTCCGCGACGTGCATCGGTTCGCCCACGTCCAGCGGTTTCGGCTCGCCTTTACTGACCGCGCAAAACCCGCAACGCCGTGTGCAAACATCGCCCGCGATCATGAAAGTCGCCGTGCGGTTCGACCAGCATTCATAAATGTTCGGACAACGAGCTTCCTGACAAACGGTGTTCAAGTTCAGATCGTTCATCATCCGGCGCACAGCCAGAAAATCTTCGCCCATATTGAGCTTGATCTTAAGCCACTCCGGCTTCGGCAATTTTTCTTTTAGTGATCTCATAATAGCTCGATTATAGCAGCCAATTAGTGATGATGCGGCGACACGTCAATCGGTATTGTGTCAATGATTTCATTGCCTTTGTCATTGAATTCGCCTTCCCATCGAGCGACGACTGCCGTTGCCAGGCAATTGCCAATGACGTTCGTGGC
>DAOMFR010000036.1:21216-47049 GCA_035429885.1 Blastocatellia bacterium | reverse complement strand
CCCAGCGGCAAAATGAAACTGACGATGCGGCGCGGCACGCCCAGGCGTTCCATGTTTTCCAGTGCTTTCGGGAACGCTGATTCGCTGGAAGTTGTCACGAAAGCCAGCGTCGCCGGTTCCCTGACCAGTTGGAAAAATCGCTTGAACGGCAACCGGATCAGGAGCGCGACCGGGACCAGCACAATCAAAATGAAAACGGCCAATGCGCCATAAAGCGTCAGAATCAGCTTGGCCAGATTCCACAACACCCCCAGACCTTTGCCGCCGACCGTAACGGCAATGGCCGCGCCGACCCCCCACGGCGCAAACTTCATTACGTAGTTTGTGAATTTGAACATCGCCTCAGAGAGCGATTCGCAAAAGGCGATCATCGGTTTCGCCTTTTCGCCGATTCCCGCCAGCGCTACCGCGAAAATCAGGCTGAACACAACGATTTGCAGCACGTCATTTTCAGCCATGGACTTAATCAGGCTGGTCGGAAAGATGTTCACAATATGGTTTTGAGGCGTCATCTTGCCGGCGTTAGCGGCAATTTCCTTGGCTTCGGCACTTTGTTCGCTGGGCAGGTTCACGCCCTTGCCAGGTTTGGTGATGTTGACCGCAACCAGACCAATGACCAGTGCCAGCAACGTGGCTGTGGTGAAATACGCCATCGCTTTCACGCCAATGCGTCCGACTTTGCGCATATCACCAGCGCTGGCGATGCCCACAACCAGCGTGGAGAAAATCAACGGCGCAATCAGCATCTTAATCAGACTGAGGAAAATGCGGCTCAGCACGCGCACCCACTGAATCCATTCTTCTTTATGCTTGTACGCGGCGTCGAGTTCTTTGGCTGAAGCCAGCACTTGATCTTTGGTTGGCGCAGGCAAGGTGGATTTGCCAACCGTATTGACGAAATCGGCAGCTTTGGCTGGAGTGTCCACGCGATTGATTGCTGCCAATAGATCCGACTTGGCTTGTGGTTCCACATCCAGACGGTTGACCGATTCAACCAATTGTTTTTGCAGGCTCGGAGCGTGATCCGCACGATGAATGATGTAGCCGACGATAATTCCGATGAAAAGTCCGATGAAAATCTGTTGGGTAAGCGAGAGTTTGCGCATAGAGTTTGTCAGTGGATTGAGCGGTTGAACACTTCGCCAAAGTGATAAGTCACACGTTCGGCGACTTCTTGTAACGCGAACTGCCTGCCAGTGAGTTGTTGGAGTGAAGTCACGCCGTGTCCTTGAATTCCGCACGGCACAATCAATTGAAAGTAGTTCAAGTCGGTGGTGACGTTGAATGCAAATCCATGCATTGTCACCCAGCGCGAAATGCGAATGCCAATTGCGCCCAGTTTGTTATCGCCAACCCAAACGCCGACGAACTCCCCGCCTCGTGGTTCTGCGGTGACGCCAAAATCAGCGGCGGTTCGGATCAATACTTCCTGAATATTGCGCACGTATTGGCGAATATCCTGGTGACCGGGCAGCAATTTGATGATCGGATACCCAACCAATTGCCCCGGGCCGTGATAGGTCACATCTCCGCCACGCCCGGTTTCGTGAAGCTCGACGCCAAACTGCGCGCGAGTTGCTTCGTCAGCCAGAATGTTCGTTCGGTCTGCTGCCCGCCCCAACGTGATGACGTGCGGATGTTCGAGCAGCAAAAATGTATCGGGAATTTCGTCCGCTTTGCGCTTCTCGACCAACTGCTTTTGCAATTCGTGCGCTTCGCCGTAAGGAACCAAGCCGAGATAACGCGTTTCGCAAACAGTCATAGGTGTTAGGTGCTAGGTGTCAGGTGACAGGTTCGAACTTTCGCTGATACCTGACACCCGACACCTGAAACCTTTACAGCAACGCCGAAAAATCCGTCGTTTCAATCGTCTTTTTGATGTGCGCCAGGAATTGATCTCCGACAGCGCCGTCAATAATGCGATGGTCAAACGACAGGCTCATCACGCCAATGTGGCGAATGGCAATGGCGTCTCCTTCCGGAGTTTCCACCACCCACGGTTTTTTGTGGATGCCGCCCATGCCAAGGATGGCGACCTGCGGCTGGTTGATGATCGGCGTGGCGGTGTATCCGCCATACAGACCGAAGTTCGTGATGGAAAACGTTCCGCCGGAAATTTCGTCCGGTTTGAGCTGTTTGGCGCGAGCGCGATTGGCCAAATCCTGCGAAGATCGGGCCAAGCCTGTGATGCTCAAGGCGTCAGCCTGTTTGATGACCGGAACGATCAAACCCCAATCCAGCGCGACGGCGATGCCGATGTTGTAATCGTGTTTGTAGACGATGTTGTCGCCTTCGACTGAAGAGTTGACGATTGGCAACGCTTTCAACGCGTCAATCGTCGCTTTGATGACAAAAGGCAGGAAGGTCAGTTTCGTGCCGTTTTGGGCTTCAAAGCTCTTTTTCATCTTGTCGCGCAAACGGGCGATGTTGGTGAAATCCACTTCGAAGAATGTGGTCACATGCGCCGAAGTCCGGCGGCTGGCGACCATGTTTTCCGCGATGCGGCGGCGCATGTTCGTCATCGGTTCGATGGTGACACGGTCGCCAGTTGCATAGGCAGGAACTGACGGCAGTGGCGCAGGTGCCGACGGCGAAACAGGTGCAGCCGGAGCGGCGGGCGCAACTGGAGCCGGAGCAGCGGGGGCAGCCGGAACCGCCGCTGGAGCGGGAGCGCCTTTGCGGCCTTCGACGAAGCTCAGAATGTCTTCTTTGGTGACGCGGCCACCTAATCCCGTGCCGGGAACTTCTTCCAGGTTGACGCCGTGCTCGCGGGCGATATTGCGCACCAGCGGAGAGGAACGAACCTTTTTCCCTTCGCCGTCTTCGCTGGCAGGCGGAGCCGTCGGAATTGCTGGAGCGGCTGTCGCAGTCGGAGCAGGTTCCGGGATTGGCGCAGGTTTCGGAGTTTCAACAACCGGTGTGGGTGCGGTCGCAGCCGGAGCAGGAGCGCCAGTTTCCCCGGCCTCTCCCAATCGCCCGATGACCGCATTGACGCCGACGGTTTCTCCTTCATTGGCAAGAATCTCCAGCAACACGCCTGCGGCGGGTGAGGGAACTTCGGCATCTACTTTGTCAGTGGAAATTTCCAGCAACGGTTCGTCGCGCTGGACGTTATCGCCGACTTTTTTCAGCCATTTGACAATCGTTCCTTCAGCAATGGATTCGCCCATTTGGGGCATCAAAACATCAGTAGCCATTCGTCTCTCCTATTTTTGATTACTCGCGTACAAAGCGCAGGGATCAGTCCGCGCTACAACACATTTCGATTTTGTAGAGTGTCGCAATGCGACCGGAATACTTGCCGTGAAAAGAAAATGCTCCACGGAGTACACGAAAAAACGCGAATTGAAGACGGCAGCTTTCGTGTTTTTTCGTGACCTTCGTGGATGCTTTTCATTGGTATTGGCATTGAATCAAGTCAGCGTTGAAATGAGCCGGGATGATAATCAGCGGTCTGGCTTTTTGCAAAGGCCGGTTTTCAGCGCGAGGCATCACACGCTGGTGGTTAAAGCCAAACTGCGTGGTAAACTTTCGGACTTCTGGAGCTTCAATTTCCCTTGGAGGAATTCCCCATGTCGGGTCGTTTGGCAATCATCGGTGGCAAAATCGTTACGCCGCAAACCGTAATCGAAAATGGCGTCGTTTTATGCGAAGACGGCAAGATCAAGTTTGTCGGCTCAGGCAAAGACGCCGCGCCTGAACCCGGTTCGCAAATGATTGATGCTGTGGGCGGAGTGATCATGCCCGGATTCATTGATACGCACTTTCACGGCAGCGGCGGTGATGACGTCATGGCCAATGGATCGGCGGGCATTCAACGAATTTCGCGCGCGTTGATGAGATTTGGCACGACCGGTTTTCTGGCGACGACGATTGCAGCGCGGCATTCGGAATTGATGAAAGCCGTGGAAGATACTCTTGCCGCCGAAAATGCCGACCGCAATTCGCCGGAAGGGGCAGAGATTTTGGGCCTGCACATCGAAGGGCCGTACATCAACTTGAAGTTCAAGGGCGCTCAGCCTGTCGAAGGCATTCGCGATCCGAATTTTGACGAATGTCGCGAACTGCTTTCCGCCGCCGCCGGTCGAATCAAGATTATGACGATGGCCCCGGAACTGCCGGGTGGCATGGAGCTGATTCGCTTTCTGAAATCCAACGGTGTCGAAGCTTCGCTGGGTCATTCCGAAGCCGATTACGACACGGCTTTGGCGGCGATTGACGCCGGAGCGACGCGGGCGACCCATTTGTACAACGCGATGTCCGGCGTTCATCACCGCAAACCCGGATTGGCTTCGGCTGTGTTGAACGAACCGGGAATTCAGGCGGAATTGATCTGCGACGGAGTTCACGTGCATCCGCGAATGGCGCAACTGGCCTGGCGGGCAAAAGGGCGCGATGGAGTAACACTGATTACGGATGCGACGGCGGCGCAAGGTGTCGGCGATGGAAATTACACGCTCGGCGATTTTCAGATTCAGGTGCGCGGGCCGCTTTGCACCTTGATGGACGGTGTAACCATCGCCGGTTCGGTGCTGACAATGAATCGCGCTGTTGGCAACGCGATGGATTTCACGGGAATGAGTTTGATTGATGCTGCACACACTTCGTCGCTGGCTCCGGCCAAAGTGTGTGGCGTGGCGGATCGCAAAGGCTCCATCGAAGTCGGCAAATACGCTGACCTGGCCGTGTTGAAGCCGGATTTTACTGTTTCGCACACAATCCGCGCAGGCGTCGTCGCGTACGCCAGTCACGAATGAAATGGTTTCGCTGCGCAAGGCCCGATTGACTTGTCGTTCCTGACATTGGCGACTCAACTCACCAGCCAACTCATTTGAAGTAGTTTCGGAGGAACGACAATGAAGTATCTATGTGGAATTTGTCTCTGGTTGACTATCGCGGTTCCGGCGTTTGTCGCGAAGCAAGACCCACAGCCAAAACAGACACCCAGCATTCAACCCACTGCCGAAGCATTGATGAGGGCACAGGCTGCCGCTGATAAAGCGCAAACTAAACACGAACAATCTTCGACCGAAGAATTGAAAAAACTTGTAGAGCGCGAAATTGCCAAATCCGCAGCGCTGCCTGTGACAACAACTGTGCAGGAGCCAGTCAGCTTTGCTGCATTGCCTGAGCAAGCTAAGGACGTGCAGGCAGAATTCAAAATCGGCATGGTGGTGATTGATGGTGCGGTTTACATTCGCAGTGGGAATTCGATTCTGCCGATGATTGGAAGCGAATGCTTTTTGACTCAGGAAGAAGCCGATGCCAAAAAACAACGCGCCAAGGCGAAATTCGCCGAAATGATCAAAGCTGAGCCGGTCAAAAAGGACTGATCAACAGCTTCGCCCACCGGAAAACCACAAACCCTCACTGATCGGATAGAGCCATCTATCTGATCAGATAGAAATCAACCTCAAATCATCAGCCTCTCACTTTCGATATTCTCGTTCGGATTCCTTCTATCCGGAATCAAAACAATCATTTACCGCGGTTTTGTCTTTGTCTGCCGACGTGGATTTTTCAGTGGCACAACGATTGAACTAAGGCTTTGCGTGAAGGGAAAAAAGAGAGCGCTTCAGTAAGGAACTGACGAGTGTTCGTAAAAAGAAAACGTTTGAAAACTGATAGGAGAAACCATGAAAAAACAAATTACAGCTATCGTTGCAACTTTGAGTTTGATCGTCGCTCTGACCGCTATCGGCATTGCCGGATTGGTGAGCACTGTTACCGCAAACATTCCATTTGACTTTGCCATTGGCGGGAAAACGCTTCCGGCGGGCAAATACACCGTGATGAAAGGCACGACTCAGGACATGCTGATTATTCAAAGCGCTGACAAGGGCGCGGCTGCCGGTGTCATCACGCAAAGCGGAAATGCAAAAACGGAGGGCAAAGCCAGTTTGGAATTCCACCGCTATGGCAATCAGTATTTTCTGGCGGCTGTTTCGGACGGAATCAAGGTTGGCGAATTGCCGATGACCAATGCGGAACGCAAAGCTGCGCGCGGCAAAGACAATCTGGCTGTGAATGAAACCAAGCCTGAAATCGTCGTCGTTAGCGCGACCGTGGGCCAGTAATTTTCATCTGATACCAGCAGGTTTCACCCGATGAATGCTCAGCCAACTGTCGCACGGACCGTCATCCGAGGCTGTAACGCCTCGGATGACGGCAAATTCCAAATTCAAAACATTACGCAAGGAGGATGTATGCCAACACAATTTCAAATGTTCTCGGAAATGGATGCAATGATGGTCGCAATGATCCTGGCGGCAAACCTGATTGCCATTGTTGCGTTTTTGATTGTTGCTGTGTACGCGGTTGGCTTGGCGGCAATGGCGCTGAGTGAAAAGCTTCAGTCGCTAAAACGTCCTTCATTGCCCAAGATTCAGGTTGTTCAACTGAAACCCAGCGCCACGCGAACTGTGTTGCAGTGAGCTTCCACCGTGTCGTGAATGTCTTTCGCATAACCGCCGCCCATTGTTGTCACTACGGGCAAATCGCGTTCGTAACAAGCGGCAATGACAAATTCATCTCGCCGCCGCAATCCCTCAATCGTCAATTTCAATTTGCCAAGCCGGTCGCGCTCAAACGGGTCCACGCCGGCTTGGTAAAACACAAAATCCGGACGGAACTCGTCCAAGATTTTCGGGAGATGATGGTTGAGAATTGCCAGGTACTCTTCGTCCCCGACGCCATTCGGTAAATGAATGTCGAGCGTGCTTTGTTCTTTGCGAGCCGGGAAATTCTTTTCGCCGTGAATCGAAAACGTGAACACACGCGGTTCGTTTTGAAAGATTGCCGCCGTTCCATTGCCCTGATGAACGTCGCAATCTATGACGACCACGCGCTCGGCCAACCCGTCTCGTTGCAACACGCGCGTGGCAATCGCGATGTCATTGAACACACAATATCCTTCGCCGTGATCCGGGTACGCGTGATGAGTTCCTCCAGCCAGATTCGAAGCCATTCCGTCGTCCACAGCATTCAGCGCCGCGATGATTGTCCCCTGCGCAGAGGCGCGCGAACGTTGCAACAATCCTTCTGACCAGGGCAGGCCAATGCGGCGGACCTCTTGCGCAGTTAACTCGCCTTTCAAACATCGAAACCAATACGCTTCATCGTGAACCAGCAACACATCTTCTTCGCTGACCAGCGGCGGTTCGATCATCTGCCAATCGGCAAGTGAACCTTCAGCCAACAGCCGATCCCGCACCAAACGATATTTTGACATGGGAAAGGGATGTGTATGGGGAAGCGGAACCGCATATCGGTCGGAGTAGCACACTTTCATAAAGTGTAGAGTAAAGCGTAGAGAGAGATTTTGAGCAACTTCCAAGCGTGTCATTAGCGAAGTTGCCTACAGCTCAGCGAGGAATGCTGAATCAAATGGATGCTTCAGCCTAAGGCAGCAAAAACAACAACAGGCCAAACCCGACAAACAAAATTCCCCACACCAAAAACACAAAGGTCAACGGATTGTGCAGCCACTGGCGGAGAATTTCTTTGATGGGAGATATGTGGTGACCATGTCCACCAGTCACCGACGGAACCTGATTGGTTGGGGATTGGGTAATCATCGCCGATTTGGTCAGCAAACGATGTGCCCCGGTTGCGACGTTTTTCAACTTGGCTGGCCAAGCTTTATTTCGGTCTATTGATTGCACTTACCTGATTGTTCGATGATCAGGGCGACCGGTTGTCGAAAAACGAGGCAAAAGCCGACACCTGCCAAGCTTGAAAATTCCGCAGGTGTCGCAAAAATGAGCAACTGGAAAATCTATCAGGCAGCCTGCCTGAAAACGTTATTTTTTCGTTCTGATGAAGGAATCGAGCAAAAATAACAAGGGGTACGACAATGCTTTCCAGAAAATTTCTGTTTTTCATGCAGCTTTGTGCTGTCGTCTTTTTATTTACTGAAGTTTTGATCCCAGCAGCTTCGGCTCAGCAGTTGGGTTCAGCCAGGATCACCGCCATCGAAGGACAAGTCGAAATCCGGCGTTATCCCAGCACGCAACCCATTCCCGTCAAGATCACTTTCAAGGTAGACGACCGCTTGTCGGTTGGCGACACGATTATCACGGGCAAAAACGGCAAGCTGGTTTTGGGGCTGACGGATGGTTCACAAGCTGTGATCGCTCCCAAATCCACCGTTGTCATCAAAGATTTAAGCGAATCGCCACGTACGTTGTTTGAAGTCATCAAAGGCAAAACGCGCGTTCACATCGAAAAGCTGGGCGGGCAGCCGAACCCGTATCGAGTCAACACGCCAACGGCGGTGATTGCCGTCCGCGGCACAATTTTCGACGTGCTTGTCGAAGGCGACGAAACCGAAGTCTTTCTGCACGAAGGGGAAGTCGCCGTCACCAACTTGCGATTACCAAATCAACCAATCTTTCTTACGGCGGGACAAACGACTCGTGTGTTGATGCTGGGGCCGCCAACTCCGCCTGGAGCTTTCAAACCGGGGCGCAATGACGGAAACTTTCGCACGGCGCAGAGCGGCAGACCGGGACAGGACAACGGGCGCATTGCCGACACTTCTGGTCGAGGAGCCAACAGAGGCGATCAACGATCCACAGGCAATGACCGGCGCGAATCCGGGCGGAGTGGCCCGCCGTCAATCGGTGGTTCTCAACCAGACATGGGCCGAGGCGGCCCGCCATCATCTGGCGCTCCCAAACCAAAAGGAAAACCGTAACTTGTTGAGGCCTCGATCACATTGATTCAAACCAATTCGCTAGCTCACAAAATCCTGGTCGTTGACGACGAACGCGGCGCGCGTATGGCGTTGGAAATTCCGCTACGAATGAGCGGATATGACGTGGCCGCAGCAACTTGCGGACGCGAAGCCATTGCCCTGGGCCAAAACAAACGTTTTGACGTGGTGCTGACGGATATTTACATGCCCGACATCACCGGCCTGGAAGTCGTGCGCGAGTTCCGCCGTTTCAGCCCCGACACCAAAATAATCGCTGTCACTGCACAAGGTTCGTTGGAAATCGCCATGCAAGCCGTTGAAGAAGGCGCATTCGATTTCATCGCCAAACCGTTCAACATTGACGAAGTGTTATCCATCGTCGGACGCGCCGCCCAACATTCGGTGACTCCAGAAGCGGTTAGCCCCGACCCCTCACACGACTTTTCGGCTTCCGGCTTGATTGGCCACAGTCCGCAAATGGTGCGCGCTTACAAATTGACGGCGCACGCCGCGCGGACCGGAGCCACTGTTTTGATCGAAGGCGAATCCGGAACCGGTAAAGAATTGATCGCCCGCGCCATTCACAACAACAGCGCACGTGCCGACCGTCCGTTCACTGCCGTCAATTGTTCGGCGATGACGGAAACGCTGCTGGAATCAGAACTGTTTGGCTATACCAAAGGCAGTTTCACAGGCGCAGCAACCGACCGCGCCGGATTGTTTGAGGCTTCGGAAGGCGGCACAATCTTTCTGGATGAATTGAGCGGCACCAGCCAATCCTTTCAAGCCAGTTTGTTGCGCGTGTTGCAGGAAAAAGAAGTTCGTCGCATTGGCAGCCGCGATGCACGCAAAATTGACGTGCGCGTCATCGGCGCAACCAATGTCAATTTGGAAGAGATGGCCAATCGCGGAGAATTTCGTGCGGATTTGTTTTACCGGTTGAGCGTTCTGACGATCAATTTGCCTCCGTTGCGCCAACGCGGAGCCGACGATGTGGCCTTGCTGGCGCATCATTTTTTGAAAAAATACGAACGCGAGCACGGCGAACAGATTCGCATAGGCGAAGACGTCGTTCATTTGCTGGCGCGATATTCGTGGCCAGGCAACGTCCGCGAACTGGAAAACACCATCGAACACGCCGCGGCTGTGTGCAGTGACCGATTGATTACGATCAGCGATCTGCCGCAACGAATTGCCGAGCGCGCCGCGCCGCCGACTTCAGTTCAGACAAGCTCTTCTGCCGCAGCGGGGCTGTCTTTGATTGATGACCGTCCGACACTGGCCGAACTGGAACGCCGTTATGTGCAACTGATTCTTTCCGAAAATGGTGGCAACAAATCCCGCGCGGCGGAATTGCTGGGCATAGATCGCCGCACAATTTATCGCTATCTGGAAGTTTCCAGTTCCGCTGTCGACGCAATCCCAAACGACGATGCCGAATAGCTCTCAATCCATTCGCACGACGGCAATTCTGATTTTCAGCATTGCACTGGTGGTTGCCGTGACGTGGTTTGTGCCTTCGCTGTCATCGGTGTCGTTGAACATGCTCTTTCGATTGCGTGGCGCGCTCAGCCCCCCATCCGACATCGTCATTGTCGCCATTGACGATTACAGCTTGCAGAAATTGGGAGGGCGGTTCGGTTCCTGGCCTTGGCCGCGTTCGGTCATGGCAGACGCGTTGGACAAGCTGACCAAAACCAAACCGCTCAGCATCGGGCTGGATGTGATTTACGCAGAAGCGTCCACGCCAGAAGAAGATAGCCGCCTGGCTGCGGCAATTGCTCACAATGGCCGCGTCGTGTTGCCCGCTCAATTGTATGAAGTGGCGCCAGTGGCCGGATCAACCAATCACGCAACCGCCTGGTTGCGACCAATTCCAGCCTTTGCCAGCGCCGCGCAAGCAATCGGTCACGCGCATATTTCTCCCGGAGTGGAAGGAATGGCGCGCAGCATTCAGCTCAGCAAAGCCGATGATCGAGGAGAAAAATTGTGGGCGTTGAGTGCCGAAGTCATTCGACTGGCCGAAAACATTTCCGACGACGGCATCGAAGAGCAAGCCAGAGAGTTGAAGTTCGGAGCCTATCAAATTCCAGTGCGCGACGAATCGTCAGTTTCAGCCATCGCAGGCGTCAGTATCATCCGGCAAAACGAAATGATGATTAACTTTGCCGGGCCAACTGGATCGTTTACTTCCATCAGCATTGCCGATTTGATCGAAGGCAAACTTCCGCCACAAACCTTCACGGGGAAAATTGTGTTGATCGGCGCAACGGCTGCGTCCATGGGAGATTCGCGCGTGGTGCCGTTTATGAACTTCGCCACCGAAAAGCGCGAAGGCGGACAGGAAATGCCCGGCGTGGAAATTCACGCCAACATCATCAATACCATTCGCCGCCGTCTGGCATTGCGAAGCCTGCCTGATTGGGGAGCTTTCGCAGTTGCGTTGCTGGTCATCGTTCTTTCGGCGTTAACCGTTCGCTGGTTGGACGGCTGGCGGCAGCTTTTGATGCTGGGAGGGATTTTGCTGGCCATCGTTTTTGGCGGCTTGATTGCGTTTGATTGGTTTCAGCTTGTTCCGCCTTTGCCAGCGATGTTGACCGGATTTGCCGTGGTCATCCCGCTGTTGCTGAATCGTTCGCTGAGCGCCAGCCGGGAACTGGACACCAAACTGGCGGCTTTGGTCAGCAGCCAGCAAGGCTTTCTTGCGCAAGGTTCAAATGCCGAATCCGAATTCATGAACAACCAGCTTCTGCCTCAACCACTGTCCTGGAAACTGCGCGCAGTGGACGATCTGACGACGCAGTTGCTGGCGCGAATGGGATTTATCAACCGCATACTGTCCAGTATGGACGAAGGCGTGCTGGTGGCCGATCTGACCGGGCGCATCGTGTTCGCCAACCTGGAAGCACAACAATTGTTTAGGTGCGAAGAGCAGGAACTGGCTGGCAAGTACTTCGCGGACTTTTTGGCCGAACGGGGGAATTTAGACATTCAACAGTTGAATGAAGCGATTTCCAACGCGCTCAACGGCCGTAGCGCCCAGCTTGAATTTGAAACCTCGAAACCCGAACCACGTTACTTTTTGCTGCTGCTGTCGGCTCTGGCGACAAAAGCCGTAGGTGATCGCGCCATCGGTGTCGTGGCCCTGATTTCAGACATCACCAAACGTGTCGAACTGGATCGAATGAAAACCGAAACACTGCAACTGGTTTCGCATGAACTGCGAACGCCACTGACTTCGATTCAGGGCTTGAGTGATGTGCTGCTGAAATTTCCGGTGGAAGTTGATCAATCGCGCGAAATGTTGAGCGTCATCAATGCCGAAGCTGTTCGTTTGGGCGAAACGATCAACCGGTATTTGGACCTGACCCGATTGGAATCGGGGGCGCAGCATCTGCGATTGTCGTCGGTGGATTGCCACAATCTGGTTGCCGACTGCATTCGCCAGCTTTCCGTTTTTGCCGGGGAACGAAACGTTCGGCTCAGTTCGCAATTCGAGCCTGGACTTCCGTTGTTGCTCGCCGACGAACAATTGTTGACTCAGGCTGTCGGCAATCTGTTGAGCAACGCGATCAAATACAGCCCGCCCGAAACCGAAGTCATGGTCTCAGCACGTTTTGATCAGGACCAGTTCGTCATCAGCGTTCGTGATCAAGGTTTCGGAATCGAGCCAGGAGCGTTGGAAAGGATTTTTGAGAAATTCTTTCGTTTGGAACGCGATAGCTCTTCCAACATCGTCGGCACAGGGTTGGGGCTGTCTTTGGTGAAAGAGATTGTCGAGCAGCATGGCGGACGAATCACCGTCGAAAGCACTCCTGGCCAAGGCTCAATATTTTCAATTTTCCTGCCTCAGCAACAGCCACTTCGTTGATGCCGCCGTGCACATATTTGTCACAGAAGTTCAGGCTGACCAGAAATGCTCCCGTCGGTTTTCGCCACGTTTCTTCCGGAATGAACCGCGGCCTTCCAATCTCGAAATGACGAAAACTCAATAAAGACTGGCATTTTCGCTGATTTTTCTTGCTGGTCAAAGCTCTGGCACATTCATTGCCAAACAGTGGGCGAAGGTCGAAATTGGCATTGATCTTCCCGGTCGGCGCGTTTCATCGCTTGTAAGGGGAGCGGTTTCGTAAATCAAAAAGCTTTGATTGCCGCTTGAGTGTGAAACGCGCCATACACTAACGCATTGAAATAGGAGTATAGAAAATGAGAAGACAAATGAAATGGATGGGTGCCTCAATGATGATGTTGTGCGCGCTCGCACTCAGCGTAAGCACCGCTTTCGGACAATCTACCCAACGCGACCCGCTGGCTCAGTTGAAACGAGCCATTACCCAGGCCAACGCCCCAGTTTTAACCGGCACACAGGAAACTGCACTGACTGCTTTGATCACAGCTTACAAAGATGCGCAGCCGGACGAACCGGACGCCGCGCTGGAAGCTGCGCATGATGCATACGTCGCTGCAATCCTGGCGGGCAAATTGGCTGACGCTCAGGCTCAGGCGACTATCATTGCCAATCGCGCCGCCGTTTTGAGCAAAGCTCATCTGGATGCCGAAGCGAAATTTGATATTGATGTGCTGACCATTCTTTCCAATGGCGGTCAGCTTGCTCCCTTGAATACCAAATTCACTGCTGAACGCGTGCTGGGACTGGTCGATTCTCTGGCTGGCGGTCACGGCGGCGGTTTTGATGGTGGGCCCGGTGGCGGTCCCGGCGGTCACGGCGGAGGGCGACCGTAGTTAGAAAACTTCCTGACACACTCTTTTAATCACACAAACACGCAATTGTTGAAGAGGGGGGAAGGCTGTCATTCACACGAATGGCAGCCTTTTTTAGTTATTCGGCACTGATTGGAATGGGTTTGCGATCTTCATCCACCGCGACGTAGACGGCTTCCGCCTCCATAACGCGAACGATGTTGTCGCTGTCACGATAGCGCATGGCTTCGACGACGATTCCGACTGTCACGGAAGTTCTCCCCACTTTGATTGTGCGCGTGTAAAAACTGACGACATCACCGACAAACACCGGAGCGATGAATTCGATTCCACGCATAGCGACGGTGACGAACAATTTGTCCGCCTGTTTGCGAGCTTCTATTCCTCCGGCCAAATCCAACTGGCTCAGAATCACACCGCCGAAAATGGTTCCTCCCGGGTTCGTATCGCGCGGCAGCATCGAAACTCGAATCGCCAAATTACCGATCTCATTTGGTTGATCATTTTTAGCGTCGTTCATAGGTCGCGTATCGTAGCGTTCGGTACCGCAATTTTCCAATTGCCGCGGTAGCGCGATTGGCCAAACTGAGCCAAAATCCGTTCCATGCAAAACAATCCATTGATTAAAGAGCGCGCTCAGAATTTTTTTGCGGACCTGCAGGACAAAATTTGCCTTGCTTTGGAAGAAGCCGACGGCTTGGCCACCTTTCGGGAAGACAATTGGCAACGTGCAGGTGGCGGAGGAGGAAGAACTCGCGTGATGGAAAACGGCGCGGTGTTTGAAAAAGGAGGCGTCAATTTTTCAGCCGTCGCCGGAGTGTTGCCGGAACAGTTTGCCGCCAAAATTGGCGAAGGGATTACCGGAGCGGAAGGGCGCGAGTTTTTTGCCACCGGAGTTTCGCTGGTTTTGCACCCGCGCAACCCGTACGTGCCAACCGTTCATGCAAACTTTCGTTTTCTGGAAAAAGGCCAGGCGAGTTGGTTCGGCGGCGGCACAGACCTGACGCCTTATTATCCGTTCCGCGAAGATGTGGTTTATTTTCACCAAACGTTGAAAGACGCTTGTGATCGTCACGACTCCGAATATTATCCGCGCTTCAAAAAATGGTGCGACGAATACTTTTTCATCAAACATCGCAATGAAACGCGAGGTGTCGGCGGGGTTTTTTTTGATTATCTGCAGGGAGATTTGGAAAGTCTGTTTGCATTTGTCCGCGATGTTGGCGAAGCCTTCCTGCCTGCTTACCTGCCCATTGTCGAAAAACGCGCAGGCGAACTTTTCGGCCAGCGCGAGCAGCAATTCCAGCTGATTCGCCGAGGCCGGTACGCCGAATTCAATCTGGTTTATGATCGTGGGACTGCCTTCGGGTTGGAAACACGTGGACGAACTGAGTCAATTTTGATGTCGCTGCCACCGTTGGCGAGTTGGGTTTACGATTATCAGCCGGAGCCTGGCACACCCGAGGCGGAGGCTTGGACATACTTCACGCCGCAAGACTGGTTAGTGGGAAATTGAATTGGTTACGAAAAATTGAAGCCCGTCTCCGAAATTCTGGATAAAAACGGAAATTCATTCCGATTCAGATCGCCAGATTTGCGGATAAACCAAAGGTTTTTGGGTAGATAGCTTGGAATCAAATTGGCAAGTATTCGTGGCATCGTGCTTGCTCTATAGGACGCCGAGTGCGAGTTAGTTCTTGCACCATTGTCTTCCAAGTTTTCATCCCAGCAAAGCTAGCCTTTACAAGGAGAGATCAAAAGTCTCTCCTTATTTTTTTTGTGTTTCACTGCAAATCACCGCACGCCTCAACTTGAGCCACAAGATTAGATATGAGCTAGCGCCTGGTCGAAATCTTTCAACAAATCCTTTTCGTCTTCCAACCCAACAGAGATTCTGACCAGTCCATCGTTGATTCCTGTTGCCGCACGCTGTTCTGCCGACAATTGTAAGCTCCACATTGAAGCTGGATGCACGACCAAAGTTTCAAAGCCGCCCAAACTGGCTGCGCGTACGCCGAGTTTCAGCGATGACATTACTTTGTCTGCTGCCGAATACCCGCCGCGCAATTCCACACTTAGCATTCCCGTGAAGCCAGACATTTGCGCTTGCGCCAATTCGTACTGAGGATGCGTTTCCAGGCCGGGGTAATAGACGCGAGCGACTTTGGGATGCGTCTCGAAAAATCTGGCCAGCGCCAGCGCGTTGCTGTTATGGCGCTCAACGCGCAATCCCAGGGTTCGCAATCCGCGTAACAACAGCCAGGCGTCAAACGGGCTAAGCGCGGCTCCGGCCACCAAAGCGAATCGCCAGACCTTTTCAAGCAAATCCTTGTTGCCGACCATTGCCCCAGCAGTGACGTCGTGATGCCCGCCGATGTATTTCGTCGCGCTGTGAATGACGGCATCAATGCCCAATTCCAGAGGACGCTGATTGATCGGCGTTGCGAAGGTGTTGTCGCAAACTGTCAGAATGTTGTTGGACTTGGCCAGTTCGACGACGAAACGCAGATCGGTCAATTGCATCAACGGGTTGACCGGAGTTTCGACGTAAATCAGTTTGGTGTTGGGCCGGACAGCGTCGGCGAATTCGGCGTTGTTGGTTTGTTCGACAAAACTGACTTCAATGCCCCAGCGAGGCAGAATGTCCTTCAGCAAGGTCGTCGCTCCGGCGTAATGGTTCCGCTGGGCGATGACATGATCGCCAGTGTTCAATTGGCTGGCCAGCGCCGAAAAGATCGCGCCCATTCCCGAACCGAACACTAGCGCCAGCTCGCCGCCTTCCAATTCGGCTAACGTTTCCTCCACCATCGCGTGGTTGGGGTTGCCATAACGCGTATAAAACTCCTGAGGTTTGGTGGCGACCGCGATTTCGGCGAACTCTTCGGCGGTTTCGGCGCCGAACGTCGTTGTTTGCCAGATCGGCGGACTGATGGCTGAAGTGCGGTTCAGGCGCTGAGCGGCATAAACCGCCTTGGTTTGCATTCCTTCCAACTCTACTTTGTCTTTATTCATTCAAAATCCTTTCAACGCCAAACCGCAAAGACGCGAAGGCGCAAAGAAAACAGTTGTTTCCTTGCGCCTTCGCGTCTTGCGTTGTTTGCGTTAATCAAAATAGCTCAATGCTGTGAAAGATGAGTGTATTGCAGCGTCATCAGCGCCTGTTTGACGGCTGTGACCGCCGCGTTAAATTGCGATTCCTGAACCAGAACGGCATCCGTGCTGTATGTCGAAATGCTCAAAATACTGATGTCGGCGACAGCCAGGGCGCGGCTGATTTCGGCGATGAATCCAACAACGGTGAAATCCAGAAACGTGTCGAAGCGGATCATTCGCCAATTGCCACGAACCTGTGCACCCGGAAATCGCGACGCGATTTGATCCCAGATGTCTTCGGCAATCATCAAGGTGATTTCATGTTTGTCGCGCGTTAGTGAAACAAAGGAATCATGGTTGGGAGCATCACGAATGCAATCCACTGCGGCTTGGTATGACACCAACGGCAGACTGGCGACGGCATATTTTGTTTCAGGCAGATAAAGTTGAATTGCCATAGCTTTACTCAATCACCGCGTACGCTCTGACCGGAAAAGTCCCGACCCCGCGAAACCTCACTGGCACAGCGTGAAAACGAAACTCAGACAATGGCAGTTGGTTCAAATTGCAAAGATGTTCGGCGATTGGAATGCCCGCGCCAAGCAATACCGTATGTGCGGGACGTTCGCCGTCGCCCATATCGTCAATGTTGACGGAATCAATGCCAACCAGCGCGACTTCAGCAGCAAGCAGATATTCTGCTCCCGCACGAGTTAGAAACGGGGCGTTCTGGCCATACTGCGGAGTTCTCCAGTAAATGTCCCAACCCGTGCGAATCAACACCGCACAGCTTTTCAGGATTACGCCCCCCAAAACTTGTGAGAGTTGGGCAACGTCAATCGCGCGGCTTTCCCGTTTGGTTACGTCAACCACTACCCCAATCAAATCAGCCAGACGTTCCAGTGGCAGCGAAGCCAGATCTTTGCCATCGGCAAACCGATGAAATGGCGCGTCCACGTAAGTTCCGGTGTTGCTAACCATCTCGATGCGGCCAATCTGAAAGGTTGTTCCTTCAGAATACACGCCGCGCGCAGCTTCACGGCTTAAATGATCGGAAATCGCCGGAGCAGGCAGACCAGGATAGGTGGTCATGCCTGCTTCGATTTCGTGGCTGACATCAATCAATTTTCGGGTCATCTCATTGCCGCTTGAGGCCAGCCGGATTTGCGAAGCTCCTGTTTCAACCGAGCCATTGTTGCCTCAACATCTTCCAGCTTGCGCGGAATCGAACCGGACATAATCACAGGGTCGCCGTTGGTGACCAACACGTCGTCTTCGATGCGAATGCCGATGCCTTTGTATTTTTCAAACGCGGGCCGAACGGCTTTGATGAAACGTTCGTTTTCCGGGGTTTTCGGCAACCAATCCAGCGCGTCCGGGCGAATGTAAATTCCCGGTTCGACGGTCAGCACCATTCCGGGCGCAAGCGGAGTCTTGTAATCGCCAACATCGTGAACGTTCATGCCGATCCAATGACTGGTTCCGTGCATAAACCAGGTACGGAATTCGTTGTTTTCTTTCGACGTAATCAAGCCGAGCTTGAACAATCCGTCTTTGATGACTTCAGCCGTCACCCCTTGAACAGAGTTTTTCGCCGAAGCCGGATCGAAAACTGCACCAACGATATTGCCTGCGCGGACTCGATTGATCGAAGCCGTCTGCGCTTCGTAAACAATGCGGTAAATGTCTGCCTGCTCTTTGGTGAATTTGCCGTTGATCGGCAACGTGCGAGTAATGTCAGCGGTGTAATGATCGAATTCCGCCGCGCAATCCATCAGCAACAAACTGTCGTCGGCCAGCTTTTCCTGGTTGGTGATGTAATGCAGCGTCGTTGCATTTGCGCCCGCGCCGACAATACACGGATAACCCCAGTTGTCGGCTCCGCGACGTTTGAAGGTGTATTCAAACTCAGCCTGGATTTCATACTCGAACATTCCCGGCGAGGCGACGGCGAACACGCGATGAAAAGCTTCGGCGGTGATGTCGGCGGCATGTTGCAACAGCTTGATCTCCCACGGAGATTTCAGCAGGCGCAATTCTGCAAAGATCGGATGCGCGCTTTTGAGTTTCAATCCAGAATTGACGGCCTTCAGATTCTCGGCAAATTCGTATTCCTGGCGATATTCGCGCAGATCGCGGTTTGGCGGAGTCAGCAAGTAAAGCTCGCCTTGATCGGCTTTGGCGGCTTCGATGAAAGTTTGAAACTCGCTTTGCCACTGCGCTGCCAATTCGGCGTTCGGCTTCGGAGCCGAGCCGCGTTTGGCAATGGCGGCTTCGGCTTTTGGAGCCAACGTCGCCAAAAAGCTGTTCAGCAGTTTCATGTCCCAAATTTCCTGAACGCCGCTGCGTTTGCGCGCTTCGTCATTGCTGAGCATGTGGCCAGTCCAGGTTTCTCGGCGCGGGTCGCGTTCGGGGACAAACAAAATTTCTCGCGTCTTTTTCGCGCCGGGAATGAGTACCAGCGCGGCTCCGTCCTGATTGATGCCGGTCAGATAATAGAGATTGTTTTCCTGACGGTAATGATAGTCCACGTCATAGGTGTAAATGCGAGGTTCGGTGCTGAACAAAACCAGGATGGCTTTGTCGCCCATCCGCTTCATCGCTTCTTGACGGCGTTTGGCCAGTTCGGCAAGCCGTTCAGCTTCGGCGATTTTGGGCGACGGCGGAGCAATACGCCACGCTTCGGGCGCCGCACTCGTAGCCTGGACGCGAGTAGTTGTCGGCAAGGCGGTCAAAATCAAAACAGCCAGTGTCAGCACAAAAGCCAGGACGCCTAAACGGCGAGAATTCGTGTTCATCGGTTCACCTCAGTTGAATTGTTCGGTCAGGAGACTTTGATCAGGAGCCACAACAATACCACGTGAAAAGCCCACATCGTAAGCGCGTACGGGAGTTGAAATTTGATGACTCCGTATTGATCGCGCAGGTTCAACAAGGCCGCCGGAACAATGTTGAAATTTGCCGCCATTGGCGTCATCAACGTTCCACTCGATCCGGCGGTTAGAGTGATAATTGCGGCCATCGCCGGATTCACTCCAAAGGGTTTGATAATCAGCGGAACTAAAACTCCGGTTGCGATGACCGGAAAAGCCGCGAATGAATTGCCCATCACAATGGTGAACAGAGCCATTCCCAAACAGTTGGCCAGCACCAGCAAAAACAAATTGTCGCCAGGAATGACTGATTGAATGCCGCCGGCGATCAAATCGCCGACTTTGGCGGCTGTGAAAATCACTCCCAGTGAAGCCAGCAGCTGCGGCAAGATGTTCACTGCTCCCATTGCTTCGTTCAGGCGGCGGCCCTCGTTCATCATCACCTTGAAACTGGAACGAGTCAGCCCCAGAGCAATCACCATTGCCGCCACTCCGCCAAAGCCCAGTCCGATCAGCGCACCTCTGTTGGCGTCCATTCCCAGTTGGCGAAACAGGATGGCGAAGAAAAATGTCATCACCGGAATGGCAATCACTGGCACGAAAATTTGATTGCCGAACGGACTGCCAGTGGATTCACTGTCGCGGCTTTGCGCTTCGCTTTTTCCAACCTGTCCTAAACCATCCAGCGTGACCAGCAGCAAAACTAGCAAGCCAGTCAACCAGTACGGCATCACGCCGCCTGCCGCAAAGATCAATCCCAGCACCAGCCAGAACAAACCGCTGCCGATTCTTCGCGAGTTGGTTTTGTCGGTAAAGGTCATTGCCGCAAAGATGAATAAGACAATTCCCGTTAACAAGTACACTGCGTCCAGGCTGAAGAATTTTTCGATCATCGCGCTGCCTCCGCCTTCAACCAGCGATCCAGCAACCAGAACTGCATTGCGCCTAACAAGATCGAAGCCACGACCACAGGAATCGTGTATCGAACCAAATCCCAAACGCCGATGGCATAACCCAGCCCGTTCATCACTCCAAACACCAGCAAGATTCCGGCTTGCACCGGGGACAGGTTCTGGCCGTAAAAGTTGCCGTAATTTTCGGCGGCGGCATTGGCGGCTTTGATCTTTTCGACGCTCGCTTCATTCGCTTGCTCACGCGCGCGGTACTGTAACGCGCCCAGCGACATCGGAAATATCAAGGGACGCACAAACGACGGATGCCCGTTTAGTCGAATGCCAATCGCTCCATGCAACACGCGAAAGAGTTGATAGACAATCTGCAATCGTCCAACGCTTGCGGCTTTGATTCTGCGAATCAGCTTGGCGGATTGTTCCTGCAAACCGAACCGTTCGCTCAAACCAATTGCCGGAAGCGTGATGATGAATAGCGTCATGAGCCGATTGTCGGCAAAGGCTTTGCCCAGAATATTGATGATTCCGGTTTGGCCGGGCTTGGTCAGCAATGGCAGAGACTGGAAAACTCCTTCCTGGGAAAACAGCGGCAATCCGGCGACAAGCCCTGTTGCCAAGGCCGCGACAACGACAACCAGTGTCGTTCGCAACTTCAACGCAATGCCAACGACGATAATCACCACGCCGATAAGTTTCAGCAGATCGTGTGCGTGCAAAACTGTGACCTCCTTGAAGCTTGACAGTTCAATCTGTGGAGTGAGTAAATCGCGGCGACTTGATACCACATAACGGGAGAATTCATGAACTATCGAACTTTGGGCAGAACAGGCATTAATGTGTCAGAAGTCGGGTATGGCGCGTGGGGGATTGGTGGCATTCAGTGGACAGGCGGCGATGACGTCGAGGCACGCCGCGCGCTGAACTTATCCATTGACCGAGGACTGAATTTCATTGATACGGCGCTGGCTTACGGCCGAGGTCACAGCGAACGGCTGGTTGGCGAAGTCGTCCGGGCACGCGAAGAACGAATTTTTGTCGCCACAAAAATTCCTCCGATGAATTTGCAATGGCCTGCGAAATCAGTTCCGCTCGAAGAAGTGTTTCCGGCAGATTACATCATCGAATCCACGGAAAAGAGTTTGCGCAATTTGGGCGTCGAACGAATTGATCTGCAACAATTCCACGTCTGGCACGACGACTGGGTCGAACGGACGGAATGGATCGAAGCCATTTCGAAACTTCGCCAGCAAGGCAAAGTCAGCCACTTTGGCATTTCGATCAACGATTACCAGCCGGCGAATGCCATTAAGGCGCTCAGAACCGGATACATTGATGCCGTGCAGGTGATTTACAACATCTTCGAACAAGCGCCGAATGATGAACTATACCCCGTTTGTCAGGAACTGAATGTTGGTGTCCTGGCTCGCGTGCCGTTTGACGAAGGCGGATTGACCGGAGCCATCAAGCCCGACACGGTTTTTCCAGAAGACGATTTTCGTTCGTGGTTTTTCCGTGGCGACCGCAAACAGAAAGTCTTTGATCGCGTCGAAAAGCTGAGAGGATTGCTTGGGGGAGAAGCTGCCAGCTTGCCGGAACTCGCGTTGCGCTTCACGCTCAGTCACGATGCCGTCAGCACCGTCATTCCTGGCATGCGCACGATCAAACACGTGGAATCAAACATTGCCTGTTCCGATGGCCGCAAACTGTCGGTGGAATTGCTTGAAAAGCTGAAAGCCTTTGCCTGGGATCGAACTGGTGAATGGTAAAAAGGGAGTTTCGATGAACAAATCTGTTCCGGCGATCGAATTTCGCAATGTTTCGATCAGCTTTGATGATTTGCAGGTGTTGAATCAGATCAGCTTCACGTTGTACCCGGGTGATCTGATTTGCGTGACGGGCGATTCGCAATCGGGCAAGTCCGTTTTGTTGCGGCTCGCTCTAGGCTTTCTGCGCGCGGACGAAGGCGAAGTTTGGATCAACGGAACGAACATCACTCATTTGGACGAAACCGAGCTGCTGACGGTGCGACGTGGATTGATGGGCATGGTGTTTCAGGAAAACGCTCTATTTACCGGGCAATCGGTTTATGAAAACGCCGCTTACCGATTGACCGATCAGGAATGGCCGGAAGAGGAAATCGAAAAATCTGTGCTGGAAGTGCTGACTTTCGTGGGCTTGCAAAACGAATTGGAAAAACAGGCCGAAGAACTTTCCGGCGGTATGAAACGGCGATTGGAGTTGGCGCGAGCGATGGTCGGCTGGCCTAAAATCATGTTGTATGACGAACCGACTGCCGGATTGGATCCGATCAACGCTCAGCAAGTGATGGATTTAGTGATCCGTGCGCGCGATTTGCACGGCATCTCGTCCTTGTACGTCACCAAAATGCTGCACGAAATTTCTTACCTTGCCAACAATCGCGCGCAACAAGACGAACATGGTAGTTCCGTCGTCCCCTCCGAACCCGTCACGGGAACTCGCGTAATGTTGCTGGAAGAAGGCCGCATCGCATTTTTTGGCTCGCCGCTGGATTTTGAGCAAAGCGCGTTGCCTGCTGTTCAGCACATGCTTCACCCGGTCACTGATGCGCTGCATGACGATCTGGAATTTGACGATCCCTGGGCACAGAACCGCCGCAATCGTCAAAACCAGATATAACCATCCTCTGAAATTCCTTTCTAATCTGAAGGCAAATCTGTTGCTTGATGTAGTCAGGCTTGGCCAACGTCCGTGGAAATTCCCCAACTCCCGCCCAGATGACGGTGAAATTCACCCAAAAAACTGCTGGAAACTGTCGGTTTTGAACTGAATTGCTGTTGGCATAACTGTTGCTCCTCACTGGTTTGGTGAAAGGATCGAATGGGAAGGGAAGACAATTTCTGAACAAGGAGGCAAAGAAGATGAAACCCCAACAAGCACTTGAACCCAAACCTGCGGAAACCCCAATCTTTGTTGAAGCTGAAAAGTTGATCAATCGTATGGAGGAAATGACTAAAGCCGTCGCTCATCGAGCATACGAATTTTTCGAAGAACGTGGCCGTCAGTTTGGAAGCGAATTAGAAGATTGGTTTCGCGCGGAATCAGAATTTATGAAGACCGTGCCCGCGACAATGAAAGATGAAGAAAAGCAGTTCACGGTTCAAATTGAAGTCCCTGGCTTCAAAGCGAACGAAATCAAAATCAGCGTGGAGCCCAAACGCTTGATTGTAGAAGGTAATTCCGAACAGAACACTGAGGAAAAAAACGAAAAAGTGGTTTTCAGTGAACGGCGAGCCAACCAGTTTTGCCGCTCATTTAAACTTCCGGCGGAGATTGAAACAGACAAAGTCACTGCCAATTTGAAGGATGGTTTGCTGGATATCACGTTACCCAAGATGCCTGTTCGTGAGCCGGTCGGTATTGAAATCAAATCTGTCTGATGACGATGAAAAATGACCTGTCGCGATTGTGTGTTGGCTGCAAATTAGCTTTTGAATGTAACGAATGCTCTCGGCAGGGTGTTTTCTTTCTTCCGAGGAGGTGAAGCCATGACTTACAAATCTGACGATGAACTCCAAAGCGAGGTTATATTCCAGCTTGGCTGGGATTCGCGTGTAAAACAGGCCGAAATCGGGGTTACCGTTCACAGAGGAATCGTGACTCTGACAGGCAACGTTGATAATTACGCTAAAAAACTGGCTGCACAACAAGCTGCTCACCGAGTGAAAGGTGTGTTGGATGTGGTGAATGACATTGAAGTCCGCATTCCGGGAAGTTTGCATCGCTCAGACGAAGAAATCGCCAAAGCAGTTCGTCACGCGTTGGAATGGAATGTTCTGGTTCTGGCCGACAATATTCACTCGACCGTTGCCAATGGATGGGTGACTTTGGAGGGCGAAGCGGAATATTACCGGGAACGTCTGGATGCCGAACGTATCGTTTCTCAATTGCCCGGTGTGCGCGGCGTCACCAACGACATTCAAGTTTCCTTGCCGGTGGAACCGGAGCGCATCAAGTTCCTGATCGAAGATGTTCTGGAACGTCGTGCCGACCGTGAAGCAGATCGCATCCGCGTCAACGTCGCTTCAGGCGATGTCACACTGACCGGCGCGGTGAATTCCTGGGAGGAAAAGAAAGCCATCTTAGGCGCGGTCAGTCATACTCCAGGTGTTGCCAGCGTTCATGATCACTTGTTTATTGACCCTTATCACCTGCGATTTGAAAGAGCGCAGGTTTGATCGCATAGCTCTAACTCGTCAGTCCACAACTCTCACGCAGCGGTTACTCGATGGCCGCTGCGCTTTTTATTTGGGGAATAGACACGGCGAGATTCGGATTATTCCGAGCCGCATCCACCGCCGCCCGGAGTTTCGATCACGATGCGGTCGCCTGCGCTGGCCGAGATGGAAAACTTGGCAGGCAGCTTTTTCTTTTTGGTTTTTTGTGTGGCGGGAATCAGGTACGTCAGGCCGCGTTTGCCATCTTCGCCACCGTGCAACCCGTAAGGCGCAAGCTTTCGGCGGTCTGAAAGCAGAGACACTTTGGCATTGGTCAGCAATTCGATTTCACGAATTGCGCCGTCGCCTCCGCGAGTGTGGCCACGACCGCCAGAGTTTCGGCGAATGGCATATCGCCGAACACGCAACGGATAAGCATATTCCAGGGCTTCAATCGGCGTGTTCAGTGAATTAGTCATATGCGTGTGAACGGCTGAAATTCCGTCTGTCATTGGTCGCGCCCCCATTCCGCCGCAAACCGTTTCGTAATATGCGAACTCTTTGCCAGTGCGAGCGTCCCAACCGCCGATGGTCAGGTTGTTCATGGTTCCTTGTGAAGCGGCCGGAATCAGATCGGGCGCGGCTTGCGACAGAGCCTTCAACAAAACATCCACGATGCGTTGAGAAGTTTCGACATTGCCGCCCGCAACGGGCGCGGGATGCACTGCGTTGACGATGGTTCCGGCGGGAGCGATGACTTCAATCGGTTCGATGATTCCCGCGCTGGCCGGAACGTCTCCGGTAATCAGACAGCGGAACACGTAATAAACCGCCGACACTGAAATGGCTTCAACGGCGTTGATCGGACCACGAACTTGTTTGGAACTGCCTGTGAAATCCACGCGTGCTCGGTCGCCATTGATTTCAATCTTCACCGCGATGCGAACGGGTTTGTCAGATTCGCCGTCGTCATCCAGAAAATCTTCCGCTTCATAAATTCCATCCGGCAGAGCCTCCAACGTGCGGCGAACTCGGCGCGCAGCATAATCCACCATGTGGCCTGCGTATTCGTCGGCTTCGGCAAAGCCATAGCGTTCGACCATTTCCAGCAAACGTTCGCTGCCGACTTTCAGCGCGCCAAGCTGAGCGGCGAAATCGCCTTCGCGCTCTTCGCGTCCGCGCACGTTCGCCAGCAACAAGTTGAACACTTCTCGATCCAGTTCGCCCCCGCGAACGATGCGGATCGGCGGAATGCGAATGCCTTCCTGATAAATTTCCGTTGCGGCACCCATCGAACCCGGCGTCGCTCCGCCGATGTCTGCGTGATGCGCGCGGTTCGC
>DAOMFR010000036.1:0-21116 GCA_035429885.1 Blastocatellia bacterium | reverse complement strand
GACAAGTTTCAATTGCGGCTTTGACCGACATGGGCATCGAACCCAGATGCACGGGCATGTGATCGCCTTGAGCGATGATGCGGCCTCGGCTGTCGAACACCGCGCAGGAATAATCGCGCCGCTCTTTAATGTTTGGCGAAAACGCCGTCCGGCGCAGACTGACGCCCATCTCTTCTGCAACGGAGGTGTACAGCGAACGGTAAATTTCGAGTTTAATTGAGTCCATATCGGTGATCGGTGATCGGTAGTCGGTGGTCGGTGGTCGGCGTGAATGGAACCGGCCACCGATCACTGGCCACCTTTCAACGCATTTTGCGCAGCTTGTTTGACGCTGGGGTCGCGGTCATTGGCGGCGGCATCTTCCAACACGGCGCGAGCTTCTTCGTTCCCGAACTTGCCCAGCCAGTACGCGGCTTTGCGGCGAAATTCCGGGAAGTTGTGTTGTTTCAAAATTGCCGCCATTTCGTGAAAGCCGTTGCGCGTGGTTCGCAATTCCAGTCCGGTTTCTTCGGCAATGCGGCGGAACTCCGGCTGTTGATGTTCCTGAAACGTGAAGAGAAAGCCGATGGCTTTGCGCGAAAAGCGCACGTCGCGCATTTGATTCACCGTCAGAATTCCAAAACAGCGAACTCGCAGATCGCTTTCTTCAGTAATCTTTTTGTCGCCGGGATTGGTCAGCGCATTCAGCACGGCGTTGTTCGACCGATAGACCTGAAACGACGCCAGCGTTCGGATTAGCGCCATTCGCACTTGCCAATCCGCGCCTTCGATCGATTCGATCAATGGATCAATCGCTTCCTGATCGCCGAGCTTTCCCAGCGCTTCGACGGCGGCGACTTTGACGCTGATTTCGTCATCGTTCGTCGCGGCCAGTAACGCCGCCGTCGCTCGCGAATCACACGACTTCGCCAAAGTTCCAGCGGCCTTGATGCGCGTTTGTGTGTCTTTGGCTTTCAACTCGGCAATTGCGTTGGGAGTTGTTGCATTCGTCTCAGCCAGAGCTTTGCATTGCTCGTAAAGCGGCAATGCATGAATCGGAGGCTGTGCTTGGGATTGACCGCCAGCTCCGCCAGGGAGCATCAGCAAACAGCAAATTGCGATGACAGAATTCCAGTAACGCATAGTTCAACTCGTGGTCAGCGAAGCCTGCCGACTACCAACTTCTGATTACTTTTAGCTCAACGTGTCCGGGTTTTGCGGCGTCAACAATTTCAGCGCGCGAACGGCATGGCCGACGGCGATGACGATGTCGCTGACAAATTTTTCGCCAAGCTTTGATTTCATCATTCCCCAATCCAGGCCGTGAAGCTTGACCAGGCTGTCGTAAAACGCGGCCTCGCCTTCGCTAATGCGGCGCTGCTGGTCGGCATTGAAACTCGTCAGTTTGTGCAGCTTGGCGTAATTGATCGCTTCAAACGCGTGACCGTAATGTTTGACCAGTGCGCGCAATCGAAAGGCTTCAACCTGATCGGCGGGAGCGTTTTGACCGGCAGTGGCATATTCGGCGGTGATGGCTTCGGCGTCGCCCTTCAATCGATACGTTACCAAATCCAGTACACGATTGACGCGTTCCGGCAAACCGTTGTTGATGTACCCGTGATTGACCAGTGAGAGATAGCCATAAACCGAATGCAACCCGAAGCAGCTGTATTTTTTGATCGCTTCGCGGAAATTTGGAGGTGCGGTTCGCTCGGCCTTCAGTTCGCGCTCACCTAATGCGCATGTGGTTTCGTACTCGGCCAGGCTGCGGTCAGCCACGGTTGGCAAGCTGATCGGTTCTCCATAAGCGTTGGTCCAGGTTGCCGCTTCCGGCTTCATCAAAATCGAAAAGGCGATCAATCCCCAAGGCAAGTGTTCGTGTACCAGTTCGCCGCGTCCCCCGGACGGTTGCCCCTGAGGTTCTCTGTAAACCGGATCGTAGCGAAACTCTGTGGCGTCGAATTTAAACAAATCCTGCGGGTCGCAGCGAAACAACGCTTTGCCGCTTTCGGCCAAATCAGCCAGCGTGTAGCGGTTGCCGCCAACAGAGATTGGTTGATTGTTGCTGACCCCAGTTTCGAGAAATGTTTTCAGGAAGCTGTTTTCGTGAACTTCGGCGTCGCGTTTGAAATACACGTATCGTTTGCCGCCGACTTCTTTGTCGGCCGCGTAACGTGAACACAGATGTTCAACCGCGTTTGAACCGTCAGCCAGTTTGAAGCCTTTGCCGAATCCGCGAATGGCGTGAATTAAAACCGAAGCGTTGCCGATTTCTCGCGCTCGTGTTTCCAGCATTTCGTTGGCTGCGGCCAAGGCGGATTCGTAAGAGGCTCCGCTGCCAAACCAGCCAAGTTTGTATCCTGCGGCTCCGACTCCGATTGCGGCCAAAGCGCCTGTGCCCATAAAAATGAAGCTGCGACGTGCAAGCTGTTGTTTCGCGGCATTTGGCTTCGCGCCAGACTTTGGGTTTTCTTTTCGTTGGTTGCTCATAAATTTGATCAGAGGTTTTCTTTGGTGGAGGTCCTGCAGAGGCAACGACAGCGACGGTAAGACAGTGTCTGCGAAGCTGTCAAGTTTGGGGCGGGAAGCGTGAATTGACCGCTCTAGGGGCTTGGTGTATTTTGGCTGCGCTTTGCACCCGTAGCTCAGCTGGATAGAGCGTCAGCCTCCGGAGCTGAAGGTCTCGCGTTCGAATCGCGACGGGTGTACTAAAAATCAAAAGGGATGCTTTCGTGGCATCCCTTTTGATTTTTATGCGGCTCCATTTCAATCCGGTCGAGTTGAATGAACCAGTTCCGGTGGCAGTTTTTCGATGATGGAAATGCGATCTTGAATCCCAGAGATCGCCAGATCGCGCCAATGTCGCAAACAAACAATCAGCAGCGCAACGACCGGAACGGACAGAAAAATGCCAACAACTCCGCCTAATTCAGCGCCACAAATCACCGCCAGAATTACCGCGACGGGATGAATTTCCACTTCAGCGCTGACCAGTCTGGGATAAATCAGATAATCGTGAATGATTCGGAAAACGATCAGAAAACCAGCCACGACTAAGGCGCTTTGCATTGAATTCAAGTTCACGACGGTTATCGCTGCAATGCCCAACGTCAACGGGCCAACCAGCGGGAAGAATTCCAGTATGGCTGCGGCGACGGCAAACACCAGCGGGTAAGACACTCCCAGCAACCACAACCCCAGTCCCTCGATTGTGCCAACCAAAATACACGCAATCACTTGCGAGCGGATGTATCCGGCCAGAGTCTGGCTGACATCGCTCAAAAAGATTGTCAGCCGATAACGCAAGTCAGCTTCAGGCATCGACGCCAGAAATCTGCTGCTGATGGTTTTCGCATCTTTCAGAAAGAAAAATCCTATGATCGGAATCAGAATGACAAGCGGCAGAAATAGCGCTAGTTGGAACGTTCGTCCCACAGTCGCTTTGATCCATTCGAAGATGCCTTGTTTGGTGATGAGCAGCCAGTCTGACAACGACTGGCGCCAGCTTTGCGGCAACCGATACCGATTGGGCAATTTGTCCACCGACTTCACGTATTGATCCAGTTGCTGAGCATATGCCGGGAAATTATCCGAAAACGAACTGATCTGCTCCGACAGGCGAGGCACCAGGGAATCTGCCGCCAGAACGATTGCGACAATGAACACCAGATAGACAATGAGGATTGCCAGCGCGCGTGGCAATTTCCAGCCAAGTTGGAACGGGCGCTCGACAAAATCCACCAGTGGCGCGATCAAGTAGCAAAAAATTACCGTGAAGGCCAGCAGCAAAGCCACCAACCGCAGGGCATACAGCAACCAGGCAGCCAAAATTGAAGCGGCAACGATAAGCACGACCATTAGCACGATGCGGCGAATTCGTGACGGGTCCGGCGTTGATGAATTGGTCTTGTCAAAATTTAGTGCTGCCATAAACGCAGAGGATTATAAGGACTTGGCGAAAAAGAAGCATGCCGTTCCCGGCTGCAAAGGCAGTTTGGCAATTTCTTTCAATGCCTTTGCCTTACATTCGTCAATGGGTGAAGATTTCGTTTCCTTCAGCATTTTTGGTGAAAGAGAACAATCGCAATGAAACCCAAAATTTTAGTCACCAACGACGACGGATATTTTTCAGAAGGCATTGCCGCTTTGGCCGAAGCTTTGGAATCAGTTGGTGAAGTGACCATCGTCGCTCCGGCTTCGGAACAAAGCGCGACTGCGCATTCGATTACGCTGACCAGACCGTTGCGTGTGCGGCAGCTTGGAGAGCGAAGATATTCTTTGGACGGAACGCCGACCGATTGCGTGTTGTTGGCAATGACCAAAATCCTGCCCGAACGCCCTGACATCGTTGTTTCCGGCATCAACCACGGAGCCAATCTCGGCGATGACGTGACGTATTCGGGCACGGTGGCAGGTGCGCTTGAAGCTTCGATTTTCAAGCTGCCAGGCATCGCCGTCAGTTTGACTGCGCGAGACGGTGATTTTTCTCACGCGGCAGCTTTTGCTGCCAAATTGACCGAGCGCGTTTTGAAAGAAGGTTTGCCCAAAGGAACAATTCTGAACGTAAATGTGCCGCCCGGCGAAATTCGCGGGTCGCGCTTCACGCATCAAGGCTCAGCTTCATCGGTGTCAAACATTCTGGAAGGAGTTGATCCGCGCGGGAAGAGTTATTATTGGATTGGCGTGCAGAAAGTTTCCGCACATCAAGACCCTTACAATGACTTTACGGCGATTGCCGACGGGCTGGTCTCGATTAGTCCGCTGAGAACCGATCTGACGGATTACAGCCTGCTTGAGCACCTAAAAACCTGGGGAAGTATTTAGCCAAACGGAAGCCTCATGATCTCAAACGGACGCAATGGATTTGATACTCCCGCTTTCGCTCGCGAACGTGCCGATATGGTCGAACGATTGCGGAAACATTATCGCATTCGTGATGAACGCGTGCTGGCAGCGATCGGAAAACTGCCTCGCCATTTGTTTGTGCTGGAACCAATGCGCGGACACGCGTACGGCGATCATGCCTTGCCGATAGATTTCGGCCAGACGATTTCTCAACCCTTTATCGTCGCGCGAGAAACCGAATTGCTGGAAGTCACGAAAAACGACCGCGTTCTGGAAATCGGCGCGGGGTCCGGGTATCAAACCGCTGTGCTATCCCAAGTCGCCGGGCAAGTGTTCGCGCTGGAACGGTTGCCGGAACTGGCTCGTCGTGCGCAGGATTTGTTGCAACAACTTGGCATCAACAACGCGACGGTCAAATGTTTTGACGGTACGTACGGTTGGAGCGAGTTTGCGCCGTACAAAGGAATTCTGGTTGCGGCGGCTTCGCCGGAAATTCCCAAACCGCTGGTGGATCAATTGGCGGTCGGCGGTCATCTGGTAATTCCCATTGGCTCGGAAAAAGAACAGCGCCTGATCCGTGTCACTCGAACCGAGAACGGTTCGACGACTGAAGATTTCGGCGCTTGCCAGTTCGTAAAGTTAATCGGGAAATACGGCTGGGAAAGTTAAGAAATCTGTAGAGGGAACAATTCTTGAAATTATTCCCTCTACAGATTTGCTATTTTGTATTGCTACGCATTTTGCTGTGGGTGATTCCGTACATAAAGTAAATCAGTAACCCAATTACCAGCCAGACCACGAACCGATACCAGGTTTCGATTGGCAAACTTAGCATCAAGACCAAGCAGAAAATCGCTCCCAGAATCGGGAAGGCAGGAACCATTGGAACGCGAAACGAACGTTCGCGGTTCGGTTGAGTCTTTCGGAGCGCAATCACTCCGAAACAAACCAGAATAAACGCGAACAGAGTTCCGATGTTGGTCAGGTCCGCCAGCGAACCGATGTCTGTTACCATCGCGACAAGGCCAACGACAACACCTGTCCAAATGGTTGTGATATGAGGGGTGCGGAATTTCGGATGAATTTTGGAAAAGTATTCCGGCAGCAACCCATCTCGACCCATTGCCATAAAAATTCTGGGCTGTCCCAGCTGGAAAACCAACAACACCGAAGTCGAACCGGCCAACGCTCCGGCGCTGATCAACGCTTGCAACCACGGTTTGTTGATGACGGCGATGGCCGAAGCAATTGGCGAAGCGTCACCGGCAAAGGTCGAATAATGCTTCAGGCCCGTCATAACTCCGGCCACCAGCACATACAGAATCGTGCAAATGACCAAACTGGCGATAATTCCGATTGGCAGATCGCGTTTCGGGTTTTTGGCTTCTTCGGCAGTGGTCGAAACTGCGTCGAAGCCGATAAAAGCAAAAAAGATGATTGCTGATCCGGTCATAATTCCAGACACGCCGTTCGGATTAAATGGCGTCCAGTTGGAAGGGCTGACGTAAAACGCGCCAAAGGCGATGAAAAAGATTAGAACAGCGGTTTTGACAATCACCGCAATTGTATTGGCACGAGCACTTTCCTGGATTCCGTATACCAGCAAAACCGTCAACATCAGCACAATTAATAAAGCGGGCAAATTGACGGAGATTTCCATCCCGCCGAGCTTCGGCAGCACAGTCGAAGAGTAATACTGAAGATTTTCGCTATTGTCCCGAATCATTGCTGTTGCCGTTGTGTGATCAGACACCAACCAGAGCGGTAACTTCAATCCGAACAACGCGTAAAGGAATTTTATGAAGTAGCCGGACCAACTGACAGCGACGGCCATATTGCCGACGGCATACTCCAAAATCAGGTCCCAGCCGATGACCCAGGCGAAGATTTCTCCGAGAGTGGCGTAGGAATATGTATAGGCGCTGCCAGACACCGGAATCATCGAAGCTAGCTCGGCATAACAAAAAGCTGCAAAGGCGCAGGCAACCGCAGCTAGTATTAATGAAATCACAAGGGCTGGACCTGCACCCGGTCTTCCGAGTTGCACGTCCGATCCCGTCAGACCGGCAATAATGAAGTTCATCAGAGGCGTTTTGATCTTGCTGGCGAAGGTTTCACCGGCGGAAGCCGTGCCGACCAGCGAAAAAATTCCAGCGCCGACAATCGCTCCGATGCCCAGGGCAGTCAGGTCAAAAGCCGATAACGTGCGTTTCATTTGCCGATCTGGATTTTCCGATTCACGCAGTAACTGATCCGGGCTTTTAGTGCTGAACATTTGAGATGCCATCAAGTATCTCCTTTTTCTGGTTTGATGAATGACAGTTGAACGGCCGTTATGCGAAGTGGACGCTTTTGTAATAAACCACGCTGACAACCGTAACTGCTGTTAAGTTGAATTCAGATGAGTGCTGGAACGCAAAAAAGCGGAGGCACTGTAGCGGCTGGATTTTGGGTTGGCAAGTGTTCTGGATAGTTGATTCGCCGAGGGAGGATTTTAATTTTAATCTTTGCATTTCCAGCTATTTAGTCGTAGCACGGCAAAGATTTTGGCTGTATTATCCTCGCACTTGTTGTTCCTTCAGAACACATGGTTTGAATCACAGATTGCCCAAATCGTCCGGCCGACCCTATCCGATCAACACTACGCGGAAGGGAAACCTGGCCTCAAATAAATTAGAAGCAAAGCCCTGAAACGAACTGCTTACGAATCCCCGAATCAATCCTAGTTAATTGCCAATCAAGTCCCCGAAAGACAAGGGAGCTTCTTACACTTTCGGTCAAACTGTTGGGTGGAGTACGCCTTTATGAAGTACGTGTCGAATAAATTTGCTATTGCGATGAAACCTGTCCTCACTGCTCTGGTGTTGGGCGTTGTGTTGTTAATTGGTGTTTCTGCTGTCAAATCAAAAATTGTTAGCGCCTCATCGTCTCCCGCTGGCAAATCCAATCTGGTGAACCGTGTCGTCGCTTCGCTGACCGGATTGTTGCAGCCAATTGAGCCGGAACAGGAGCCGAACGAATACATCGACACCGCAAATCCAATTCAGTTGCCGGGGCGTAAAACCGGAACGGTTAAATTGGGTGATGCGGCGACCTATGAGTTCTCTTACAACAACGGCCCGAAAGACAAAATCGAAGACTTTTTCAAATTCACCATTCCGACTTTGCCGCCGAACACAAAACAGCGCGTGGATGTCACATTGACCTTCACGAACGCGGCGGCGGATCTGGATTTGATTCTGTTCAAGGTGACGGGTGCCGAAGGGAATTTGTCCCTGACGGCGATTGCGGTTTCCAACGGAAGCACGACCACCGAACGGTTTTCGCCAATCCAATCGCTGGATGCGGGGACGTACCTGATTGGAGTTTCAGCCTACGATGGACATTCGGGCAACAGTTCAGCTGTGACATACACGCTATCGACCGCGCTGGATTCGGCTCCGCCTCCGCCGACGATTACGCGAATTGTTCCCGACGCTGCCGGGGCAGGAACCGGGCCGTTTTCGTTGACAATCACTGGCACGAATTTTTTTGACGGGCAATCCACCATGCGCTGGAACGGCCAGCCGCGCCCGACGGTGTTCATCAACAGCACTCAGTTGAACGCGTTTCTGACGGCGGAAGACATTCAGGGCGCTGGCGTAACTCCTGTTACGATCTTCAATCCACCTACGCTTGGCGGCCAGTCGAATTCGGTTCCGTTTACGATCACCACAGTTCCGCCAGAAGTTGAACCGAATGAAACTCCAACTGAAGCCACCTTGTTGCAGCTTTCCAACACACGCAGCGGTTCTGTTGCGATTGGCGATGCTGCGACGACGACGGTCAGTTTTCCTGGCGGTCAGACCGATCCGGTCGAAGACATGTTCGCCGTCAATCTGACGGAAAGTTCCAGGCTCGACCTTTCTCTGGTTGGGTCGAACGGTCAAGCCAACACGGCGCTTTATCTGTTCAAGGAGGTTCCGGGAACGAACACTCTGCAATCGCTTGGCAATTCACGTCTGAGCGGGGTGTTTCAGCGAATCACCACTGCCGAGCCGCTTGTTCCGGGGCGTTATCTGGTCGGAGTTTCAGCGGTGACAGGCGCGACGACTTACACGGTGGAAGCGCACATTCCCGGCAGCCGTCTGATGCGAGTTGCAACCAACAGTGCTGCGCCAAACAGCCCCGTGACCGTTCCGATTTCGTTTTATTCCGAAGGCAACGAAAACTCGATCCATTTCAGTTTGCGGTTTGATCCCGCGCTGTTGGCCAGCCCGCAGGTTTCGTTGGGCAGCGACGCAGGCGGCGGCACGTTGAATGTTACTTCCAGTCAGGCCGCGTTGGGACGGCTGGGCGTCCAGCTTTCTTTGCCGCAAGGGCAGCATTTCAACAGTGGCGCTCGCCAAATTGCCAAGGTTACGTTCAACATCAAACCGACAGCCACCGCGACCGCTTCTGTCGTCGAATTTACGGACGACCCGATTGCTCGCACGATGACCGATCTCAACGGAGGTTCCGTCATCGGAACTTATGCGGCGGGCAATGTGGTGGTGGTTCCCGGATTTGAATGCGACGTCACTCCGCGCCCGACAGGCAATGGATCGGTTTCCACTGCAGACTGGGTTCAGGTGGGACGATTTGCCAGCGGGTTGGATGAACCTACCGATGGCGCTGAATTTCAACGCGCCGATGTGGCGCCGAAAAATACGCTGGGTGATGGCCGGTTGACGATTGCAGACTGGGTCTTGGCCGGACGCTACGCTTCCGGGTTGGAAACAGTTGTTGCTGCTGGCGGAGCAAGCGCGCCAATCGCGGCATTGGATGACGCCAGCACCGCATTTCAAAAGATTACGGAATCCGCAGTTGCAGAAGAGCAGCAGCAAGCCCGTGGCATTCGCATTGTGCCTGTGACTTTCGTGCGCGGACAGGAAAACACGGCCGTTGTCGAGCTGAGTTCTTTGGGCAATGAAAATGCCGTAGGTTTCACCGCCAACTTCGACGCGACACAGTTGACCTTCGTTCGCGCCACCATCGGAACGGATGCGCAAGGCGCTGCACTGAACGTCAATACTTCGCAAGTTGGACTGGGCCGCGTGGGCATCGGTATCGCGCTTTCAAGTGGCCAAACGTTTGTTACCGGCACGCGCCAGCTCGTCACGTTGACTTTCAGCGTTCCGGCGTCGAGTTCGCTCAATTCGACGACGATTGGGTTTGGCGATCTGCCGATTACCCGCGAAGTTGTGGACGCGACAGCAAATGTGTTGCCAACGAACTTCACTGCAGGAACCATCACGCTGGATCCTCAAATCAGCCAGACTCCGATCTTGACCGGCGTTACGCCTAATAGCGTGTTGGCTGGTGGAGGAAATTTCGTCGCAACGTTGACTGGAAACAACTTGATCAATGGAGCCGTTGCTAGCGTGACGGTGGATGGTGTGACGGCGGAACGGTTCACGGAATTCGTCAGCCTGACGCAATTGCGCGTGACGCTGCTGGCTCAGGACATTGCCGAAACCGGCACGATCAGTATCAAGGTTCAAAACCCAGCGCCCAGCGGAGGCACGTCAAATTCAGTGACGATTAGCATCGTGAATCCGTCGCCGACGATCACGACAATCAACCCGACATCGGCTCCGGTTGGAGGACAAGGGTTCAATCTTACGGTTACAGGGACGAGCTTTGTTCCTGGCGCGACTGTTCAGTGGAATGGCGCCAACCGCGTCACAACGTTTATCAATAGCACGCAACTGACGGCACAAATTCCGGCTCAGGACATTGCCTCGGCAGGCACGGCGACGATTCGCGTCGTCAATCCTGGACCGGGCGGTGGCAATTCGAACACGGTCAATTTCACGATTGCCAGTCCGGCGCCGATTCCGCGCGTAACGTCCATTGATCCGACTTCGGTGATGGGAGGCAGTCAAGGATTTACGCTGACAGTCAATGGAACGAACTTCACGCAAAATTCCGTGGTCCGCTTCAACGGCAACGCGCTGGCGACGACCTTTGTCAGCAACACGCAATTGACGGCAGCGGTAACGACAAATGATGTTGCCACGCCGGGCACAGCCAGCATTACAGTGTTCACGCCTTCACCGGGCGGTGGCACATCGAACGCGGCGTTGTTGACGATCAACGTTCCGCCGAATCCTGTTCCGGCGATTACGGCGCTCAATCCAAACACGGTGATGTCCGGTGGCGGAAATTTCACGCTGACGGTGACAGGCACAGGGTTTGTGCAATCGTCTGTGGTTCGTTTCAACAACGCTGATCGGGCGACGACGTATGTTTCGGCGACCGAACTTCGCGCGACGATTCAGTCCGGAGACATTATCAACGGTGGCACGGCGTCAATCACGGTGTTCAATCCGGCTCCGTCTGGCGGCACCTCGAATGTTGCGGTGCTAACCGTTAACTTCGCTCCGCCCATCATCAACTTGCTCAGCCCGAGTTCGGCGGTTGCTGGCGGCGCGGCCTTCCAATTGAATGTGACCGGAACCAATTTCGCACCGGGTTCGGTGGTTCGTTGGAACGGTGCTGATCGCACGACCGCGTTCATCAGCGTGACCGAATTGACGGCGCAAATTCCCGCTTCGGATATTACCAATGCCGGAACCGCCACGGTGACTGTGTTCAGTCCTTCACCGGGTGGCGGCACATCGAACGCCGTTACCTTCACGATCAATCCGCTATCCCGTCCGTTGCCGCGTATCACGGCGCTCAGTCCGGACAAAGCTTTGGCGGGAACACAGGGCATTGAGCTGATAGTCAGCGGAACCAACTTCGTGGCGGATTCGGTCGTTCGTTGGAACGGCCAAGCGCGCACGACGATTTTTGTGAACAGCACACAGTTGAAAGCGCAAATCACGACGGCGGATTTGGCAGCCGTAGGCAATGCGCTGGTTACAGTTTTCACTCCACCGGCTGGCGGCGGTGAATCAAATACGCTGACGTTTGCCATCAACGCACCGCCCAATCCCGTGCCGGTGATTACGAGTATCAATCCGAACACGGTGGGCGCTGGAACCGGAGCCTTTGTGCTGACGGTGAACGGAACTGGGTTCGTCAACGGATCGGTCGTGCAATTCAACGGCGTCAATCGCGTGACGACGTTTGTCAGCGCAACTCAGCTGACGGCGCAAATTCTGGCTGAAGATGTTGCTGGCGCAAATGGGCCGGCGATCCGTGTGGTGTCGCCTTCGCCAGGCGGAGGCACTTCCAATGAAGTCACCTTGACGGTAATTAACCCGATTCCGTCCATCACCTCGTTGCAACCGACCGCGATTGCCGAAGGCAGTTCCGGCCAGCAATTGACTGTGGTTGGAACCGGTTTCGTCATTGGTTCTCAGGTGACGGTCAATGGCGCTCCGCGCATTACCACATTCGTCAACAACACTCAGTTGACGATTCAACTGACGAATGCCGAATTGGCCAATCCGACGACGCTGAACATCCAGGTGGTCAGCCCGCCACCAGGTGGTGGTTCGTCGAACACGGTTGGGTTGCCGGTTCGTCCGCGAAACCCAATTCCGCGTATCAATTCGCTTAGTCCGTCAACAGTGTCGGCTGGTGGCACGGGCTTTACGCTGGTTGTTTCCGGAACCAGTTTTGTTAATGGATCAGTCGTACGGGTCAACAATCAGGATCGTCCGACAGATTTTGTTTCTGACACAACCCTGGCGGCGCAAATTCCGGCGACGGACCTTGCGGTTGCGGCCAGTTTAACCATTAACGTGTTCAATCCTGGCCCGGGCGGTGGGACATCCGGTCCGTTGACCCTGACGGTCATCAATCCTGTTCCGCGCATCACCAGTATCAGTCCAGACTCGGCTCCGGCTGGCAGCGGAGGTTTCTTGCTGGTGGTAAATGGCGTCAATTTTGTGTCGAACTCGGTGGTTAGATTCAACGGCGTTGATTTGCCGACGACTCTGGTCACGGCTTCGCAATTGAACGCTCAAGTCCCTGGCAATTTGATTGCTGGTGGGGGCTCAGCTCCTGTCGTGGTGTTCAATCCCGCTCCGGGTGGAGGCACTTCGAATGCCGCAACGTTCTCCGTCGTCAATCCGGCTCCTTCCATTACCAGTTTGAATCCTTCGTCCGTGCTGGCTGCAGGCTCAGGCTTTGTGCTGTCGGTGAACGGTAGCGGATTCGTGAATGGCTCAATCGTGCGCGTGAATGGCGCTGACCGTCAGACGACGTTCATCAGCGGCAATCAGTTGGCGGCGACGATTCTGGCTTCGGATATTTTGGCCAGCGGAGTGTTGAATATTACGGTGTTCAACATCGCGCCAGGTGGAGGCACTTCGAACATCGTGCCGCTTCCGGTTAACAACCCGGTTCCTGAATTGACGGAACTGGTGCCGAACGCTGTTTCGGTCGGCAGCCAGGCGTTTACGCTGACGCTAAATGGAGTGGGCTTTGTTCCCGGGTCAGTGATTTTGTGGAACGGGACGGCTCGCCCCACCACTTTCGTCAATCCGGCTCAATTGACGACTCCCGTGTCGTCGGCTGATTTGGCAGCGGCAACCAACGTGACGATCACGGTCGTCAACCCGGCTCCGGGTGGTGGCACATCGGCTCCGCGTATCTTCCGCGTGACTTCGCAACCGAACCCGGCACCGATTCTTTTGAGTTTGACGCCAAGTTCGACCATTGCGGGCAGCGCGGCATTCACGCTGGTTGTCGGTGGCGAAAACTTCGTCCCGAATGCGGTTGTGAACTGGAATGGCAGCCCGCGTTCAACGGTGTTTGTTAGCGGTCTTGAGCTTCGCGCGCAAATCACCGCCGCGGACGTTGCCAATCAGGGAGCGGCGGTCATTACAGTGACCAATCCGTCGCCGGGTGGAGGTTCGTCAAATCCGCTCAGCTTCACGATCAATCCGCCGAATCCTCTTCCTGCGTTGGCCAGCTTGGTTCCGTCTGTTGTCGCGGTGGGCAGTCCTGGCTTTACCTTGACGATCAACGGATCGAATTTCGTTCCGGGCGCGGTCGTTAATATCAATGGCAGCCCGCGTCAGACGGTATTCTTCAGCGCGTCACAAGTGTTTGCCCAAGTGACTTCTGCGGATGTGGCCAATGTCGGTTCGGTGACAGTGACTGTGGTCAATCCTTCACCGGGCGGCGGCACATCAAACGGTTTACCCCTGACAATCAGCTCCACGCCGAATCCGGTGCCGACACTGATCAGCATCAATCCGGGATCGGCAATAGCCGGTGATTCCGATTTTACGATGACGGTCACGGGAACGAATTTCGCTCCGGGAGCGATTGTTAGCTTTGGCGGCAGCCCGCGTCCGACGGTTTTCGTCAGTCCGACTGAGCTTCGGGCGCAACTCTCCGCCGCCGATGTCGCCAATGCAGGCACCGTTGATATTGCGGTAGTCAATCCGGCTCCGGGCGGTGGCGCATCGAACACGCTGGCGTTTGTGATTACGTCATTAAGTTGCCAAACGACATGTATGCAGTCGGCAGCGTTTTACGTGATCAATATCAATCGGTTGCCAGCGGGCGATGTCATCATCGGCGGAGTGAACTTCAACAATCCGGTTTCGATCCAAAACAACCTGATTGACGTGCGACGTGCGTTGCGCGGAGGCACTTCGCCACTGGCGATGCTCAACCAGCAATATGTTGCCACGCAAATCAGTCTGGCGGCGGTGAATGCCGGCAGCAATCCGGGCGTGATGAACAGCCCATTGGCTTGTTACGGCGTTACGCTCGACCCGGTGCGGTTAGACAACGGAGTCGTTCTGACCAGAACTTCCTCGCTCAAGGATCTTCTGAATCAGGCCAGACTTTCCATCGTGGACAATCGTACGGATGACATGGCCAGAATTTCTGCTGTGTTGTTGCTGATCAACGGCAATGATCCGAACAATCATTGCCAATAAACCTGGTTCGCAGAAAACCAGAAACGCCGCAGAGCAATTCGAACTTGCTCTGCGGCGTTTCTTTTTGTCTGTCGCCCAGTTGTAAAAAACAAGGCCGGGATTGATTCGGAAAACAATCGTGCAATTGGCACGTTCTCAATTCAACTGAGCCTGCCGCTGCCGTAACTCCGTCAACAGTGATTTGATTTTAGCCACATCATTGGCTTCCGGCTCTTGCTGTAAATAGCTTTCAAACCCTGCACGAGCTTCCGCGTATTTCCCCAACGAAAAACAGGCCAGCGCACGATCTCGAAGTTCGGTTGAGGAATCGGGATTGATTAATAATGCCCGTTCCGTCATGCCCAGCAATTTGAAATGGTCGTTGGCTTTGGCGTAAATGCCTTTCAGATTTTGCAGCATCCGAGTCAGGATTTGTTTTTTGCTGACAGCGTGCAAAAAGGTCGTAGAAAACGGCAGGCGTCCGCCGTACATTTCTTCGATCAACTGACGGCAACGAGTTTCGTCCACGATGCGTCCGCCGTGAAAGGCGTCCACAAAAATTTCCTGTTCGTTGTCGACGTACTTGACCAAAAAATGACCGGGCATTCCGACGCCAAACAGCCGCAACCCGATGCGCCGCCCAACTTCGATCATAAGCACCGACAGCGTGATCGGAATTCCGGTTCGCCGTTCGATCACATCGTTCAAAAAACTGTTTCGCACGTCGTAATAATTTTCGAGGTTGCCGCGAAAGCCCAAATCGTCAAACAGCAAATTGCCAAGCCGCATGATGCGAGTTAGCGGGTCGGCAAAAAAATCATCACGCGCACGAGCCTGTTCGCCAAACGCATCCAACAACGACAGATATTCTTTGATATCCAGATTGGGATATTGTTCGGCAGCAATCAGCAGCGCGGCGCGGTCCAATTCCAAACTCTCTTCGTCGTGCGCAACGATGCCAGCAAATTGTGCGCGAATTTCTTCTCTCGTCATTCGGGTACCAAAATTCTATTCGTAGCTGGAAACGGTTCTGAAGTTACCAGAAATGAGTTGCCAAAATCGTTGGCGGGCCGGGCGTGTTATCAATGATTTTGACGGAAAAAACGATTTGCAGGTTTTTCTTTTGCCAGCCAGCCACCGCCTGGTGGGCAAATTGTTTCAGATGAACCGGATTCGTCAGGAACTCTCCTGCTGCGCGCGTGCCATATTGCGTGATGCCCGCGGCCGTAATCAGCATCTCTCCAGTTTCGGATTGGAAGACGCGCGAAACAATCACAAAATCTTCCGCCACTTTTCCTGTGATCGGCAACGCTTCAAAGCCCCAGGAAGTTTTCGGGTCCGTCTTGTCCACGATGAAGCGTTGATGAATGCTTTTCTCTTCAAACACAAAGCGCAGATGGTTGGCAATGCTCATTGTCCAGCGGTTGCCGAACGCGCCGACAGACACAACGGGCGAATGGCGCAAATCGGCAAAAGACGCTTCGTTGCCGATTTTGATCTGGCTGGCCTTATTCATCCGGGCAAACAATCCGGTCAATTGCGCCGTCGCGTGCGCAGTCCCAATGCCCATGTATTGGTCCGTAATGGCCGCGACATCTTCGCCGCGCAAGGATTCTCCGGGCGGCAAATCATAGTTCGGTTCTTTGCCAGCGACGGGCGCAGCCAAGCGGATCAGCAAATTTGCGCGGGCTTGACCCGTCAGCTGGTATACGACTGGCTGAGTCGTGCAAATCAATACTGGATTGTGGCTTTCCAGCACAGGCTCCCAAAATTCATCCAACGCCGATTTTTGTGGTTTTGCCCAATTGTAGAGCAGAACAGAAATGGCGAGTCCCGCGAAAACCAACAAGCTTACCACCCAGCGCCGACCGGAGCGCGCAAGCGGTGGAGTCAGGCTGGCTGGCGTGGCGGGAATCTTTGAATCCGCGTCCGGAGCAGGTACGACCAACGGTTCGTAAAAAGGGGCGAGTGCCGGTAAGACGGGCGATGAATCTGACGGCAATCCACATTCGATAAAGTATGGGCAATAAGAACCTTTAGGCAGTTCGATTTTGACCTGAGCGTGTGGATTTTCCTGTGTGTAGAATTCCTGCAATTTGTTGCGGAGCGCATAGGCGCGATTGCGGACTGCGCCGTCTTCGTTTGGAGAGTAATCGGGCGGGCGGCGCATGACTTCGACACCGATCAGGTATTCGTTGATCTCGCTCCCCTGACCAGCCATTTCCCGTTCACAGATGAATTTCAAAATGCTTCTGAGCTGTTCGCTGCGGGCGAAGGTATGGCTGGCCAGCACTTCGTTTAGCGCGGCCTGCTTTTGCTCAGTTGTTAGTGTCGAACTCAGCGCAATCATCATTTTTCATCCAAGCGTTGATTATATTGCGTTTAGCCATTCCGCCAAACTGTTTCCAAACGGTGTCAAAACTTCTCAGCCGCACATAATGTGCTTAAGGTACATTTCCAAGTTTCCAAACGATTCATTTTCGGGATCAACGAATCCCACCTCATCAGGCTTTGCTGGGAATCTATTCAAACCATCGTTGAAGGGCACAGCTTTACCATCTGGCAAAAGACAGAGTGGCCAATGGATGTCTTTCAAGACCAGACATTAGTTTCAACAACTCACGTTACGGAGGTTCAAGATGACGCAACGAGCATTCTTTCATATATTTGCCTTGATTTGCCTTTGTGGCTTGCTTTCGTCGCCGCTGTTGGCGCAAACCAGCACAGGCACACTCACCGGCGAGGTGAATGATTCCAATAAAGCTGTTGTCATAGGCGCGCGCGTGCGAGTCACAAATCTTGCCACCAACCTTACGCAGGAAGTCCTAACGACCAGCGCGGGAGTATTCAGCATCTCGGCTTTACAACCGGGTTCATACCGCGTGACAGTCGAATCGCAGGGGTTCAAGACCGCCAGCCTTTCTCCTGTTGAAGTGCTGACGGCCAGCACGGCTTCGGTGACAATCGCGTTGGAAATCGGCCAAGCGTCGGAAACAGTGCAGATTATTTCCGACACGCCGCTGCTGACCCAGGACAGCGCTGCGCTTTCAGCCACAATCGAAAACAAATTGTTGACGGACCTGCCGTTTCCGGAACGCAGCGCGCTGGGCGCGATCATGCTGACGGCAGGCGTGGCGGGCGATCCGCAATATCAGGGCGGCATTCAAAGCGAAGTCCCAGGCATTTTCACCCAGAACGTAACGCCCGGCGGCGGCACGCAAATCGGCGGTGGACGCCCCGGCGCTGGATCGATTCTGGTGGATGGTTCGGACATTTCTCTGAGCAGTCTGTCACGTACCGGCGTCACGTTTTCCGGCGATACGGTCAAGGAAGTAACTGTCCAGGTGACCGGCATTCCTGCTCAATATGGCCGCACGGGCGGCGGCATCATCAACCAATCCACCAAAGGAGGCGGCAGTGAATTTCACGGTGGATTGTTTTATCAACACACCGATCCGGGGTTGCAGGCGTGGACGCACGGCACACACGAAGTCAATCGCGGGCCACAAAAGCGCCAAAACTATTACAGCGGCTTTATCGGCGGGCCCATTGATTTGCCGAAGAAATATTTTGGGCCGCTGTCATACGACGGCAAGCAACGTTCGTTCTTTTACGTTTCCGTCGAACCGTCGCGCTTTTTCGACCAGCAATTCACGCCCGGGCGAACGCTTACGCCGAAAGATTTAACGGGCGACCTGAACGACACGTTTGACCTGATTGACCAGGGCATTCTCAGCTCACAGGGCGTCGAAGCCGCACTGGCCGCGCCGCGCCGCGGGCGGTTGTATTATCAATTCCCGCTGAACGCCCAAGGGTTTCCCATTGGCGCGCAATACACCAGCGTCGCGCAGTATGTGCCGGTTGCAAACAACAACCTGTCGGCGCAACTGGCGCGCAATCCGCTGGCGCAGGCAGTCTTCAAACTGTTTCCGACGCCGCAAAATCCGGGGCCGTTCACGGTGTTCATCCGGCCTGACGGGTTGTGGGATCGCACCGGCAACAACGCGTATCTTTCGCGCGGCGTGTCCAGCACGGACAATCGTTACAGCTTCCGCATTGATCATCAGATTTCCGCGAACGACCGCGCCAGCTTTCGCTACACGTACGTGCCGGTTGTCGGAACGCGCTTCAATTTTTTGGGATTGGAATCGCCTGCCAACGCCGTTGTGCAGGATGATGTGCGGTCGCGTAACTTCCTGCTGACTGAAACGCATACATTCGGCGGCAACAAGGTGAATGAATTTCGCGCCACATACACACGCGTCAATCAGTTTCGCGGCCCCAGCGCGCTGGCGCTTTCGAAGGATTGGGGCGCTGAATTCGGCTTGCGTCCGGCGACGAACGGCAAAGGCTTTCCCGCCATCGGCAGCCTGCCGCAAGGCGTGGGGACGGGGGGCGGCCCAGGATTGACCTTCGATTCCAATCTTGGTTTGGCCGATGACTTTTCCTGGGTGAAAGGACGGCATTCGTTAAAACTTGGCGCGGATTTTCGCTTCTTCCAATTCAACCGCGTCGACAATACCGGCCTGTTCGGCGGCAACTATAGCTTCGGCGGTTTCACTAATGGCCCGGCGACACCCGGCACAACCGGCGCAACGCAAGGTGGTTCGAACATTGCCACTTTCATTATGGGGATTATCAGCGGATTCACGGTGCGTCAGATTGAAGTTCCTTTCTATTACCGCTGGAAGTATTACGCGGGGTATTTCCAGGATGATTTCAAAGTGCGACAGAACCTGACCTTGAACCTGGGCGTGCGTTACGACATCGAAACCCCGCGCAAGGAAAAATATAACCGGCAAGGTTCTTTTGATCCGAAAGTCACGGGCACACTCAACGGCAAACCCGTGACGGGCGGCTTCGTGTTTGCGGGCGAAAACGGCAGGCCGGAAGGATTGTGGAATACCAACTACGCGGGCATTCAGCCGCGCATTGGCTTTGCGTGGACGCCGCTTTCATTTATGACGGTGCGCGGGTCGTACAGCTTGCTGCGCACGCCGATCACGGGATTGGGGAATTTCCTGGTGCCTGATCTGAGCGTGCCAAACCAATCCATCGGCGGCGTCAATGGCGGCGTCAACGCGGGCGTCGTCAACGTGGTAACCAATCCAACCGGACCGATTGCGCCGATTGCGCCGCTTTCAGGTGGACCGCTGTTCAGCGGTTCGTTCACGGTTCCCTACATTGACACCGGCAGCGCATTTCCGTACGTGCAGCAGTGGGCGTTCTCGCTGCAATTCCAACTGACGAAGAGCCTGTTGTTGGAAACGGCCTACAACGGTTCGAAAGGCACGCATCTGTTCGGCGCGCAGGTGGACATTAATCAGCCGAGTTATGCCGCGCTGGCTCAGAAGGTCAAAGACAAATTCAATTTCAGCACGGCGGTGGCCAATCCTTATGGATTGGTGGATGCATCAAACCGCGTTCGCACGGAAACCGGCTATCAATCGTTGCGGCCTTACCAGCAATTCTTTGACCAGCCAATTCAGAGCTTCTTCGACCGCAATGGCAATTCGATCTATCACGGAGCGTACCTGAGCTTTAAGCAACGCTTTTCGAAAAGCCTGACGATGCAGGGAAGTTACACCTGGCAGAAGTCCATTGACGACGTTTCGACTTCCAGCAATTCTGCTGATGCGGGCATTTTCGGTTTGGCGCGTCCGCAAAACTTTTTCGATTTGCGAGCCGAACGTTCGGAATCTACATATAACATTCCGCACAAATTCACGGCGGGGTACAGTTACGATCTGCCTGTCGGCAAAAGTCGTTTGCTGAACATTCGAAACAGCACGCTCAATTATGTGGTCGGCGGCTGGCGGACATCCGGGCTGTTTAGCGCTCAAGCGGGTTATCCGGTGTGGGTGCGTCTGGGCAGCATCGGTTACTGGATTTCGCAAGGTGGCGGCAACGCGTTGGAAGGCACGACGACGCTGCGACCGAATCTGGTGGCAGGCGTGCCGTTGACGACTGACAACTGGCAAAACGATCCTTATGGCAACAATACCGGTGCGCGGTTTCTGAATCCGGCAGCGTTCAGCGTACCCGGTTCGCTGGACAATCCGGCCTTTGGCAATGCGCCGCGTTCGCTTCCCGGCGCGCGCAATCCGTGGACGACATTCTTTGACGCGAACTTGTCCAAAACATTCAAAGTCGGAGAGCGCGTGAAGCTCGATCTGCGCACGGATTTCATCAATGCGCTGAACCACCCGAACTTTTTCATTAACCCAAACAACGCGCATGATTTTGTCGGCGCGTATAACCGCACCAACATCACTGACCCGAACGCCTTACCGTTCACCATCGTGAGCGGCTTTGGCCGATTCGACCGCAACAACACAACGCCGGGGCGTTTGCTGCGGCTGGGCGTCAAGCTGACATTCTAATGAAAAACGTTCTCCGCCTATTGGGCGCAGTGCTGGCCGTCGCCATTGGTGTCGGCCA
>DAOMFR010000035.1:0-48753 GCA_035429885.1 Blastocatellia bacterium | reverse complement strand
ATGGGCGACCGCGACGCCGCCAGGGCTCGGTCGCTGATCGCGCAGGCGGGCGGAGTTGAAAAGCTGCCGCTGGAAGCGTTGGGCTGGTTGTTGCCTGTGTTGTCAGGCGAAGCCGGTTCCGGCAATGAAGTCGCGGCGATTCGTCGCCACTTGAACAACCGCGCCGAAGAAACTGCAGGCACGGCGCACTTCACGACTTCGTACACGGACAGCGCACACTTGCTGTTACATTCCAACCGTCGAGCCGATGGCATCATTTTGGAATCGCTGATTGGCGACGATCCGAAAAACGATTTGATTCCCAAGATCGTGCGCGGATTGCTGGCCAATCGAGTCAAAGGCCGCTGGGAAAACACACAGGAAAATGCCTTTATCCTGTTGGCGCTGGATCGGTACTTTCAGGTTTATGAAAAAGCGACGCCGAATTTTGTCGCCCGCGTGTGGTTGGGCGACGGTCTGGCCGGAAGCCAGGAATATCGCGGACGCACGACGGACAGTCACCAGATTAACGTGCCCATGAGTTACCTGATGGCTTCGGCGATGCCGACGACACAAAATCTGGCTCTGAGCAAAGAAGGCGCGGGCCGTCTGTATTACCGCATCGGGATGAATTACGCGCCGACCAGTTTGCAGTTGAAATCCTACGACGCGGGATTCACCGTTTCGCGCAGTTACGAAGCCATTGACGATCCGAACGATGTGCGGCGGTTGGAAGATGGTTCGTGGCGTATCAAAGCCGGCGCGCGCGTTCGCGTGCGGTTGACGATGTATGCGCCGACGCGGCGGTATCACGTGGCGTTGGTGGACCCCATGCCTGCGGGATTTGAAGCCTTGAATCCGGCATTGGCGGTGACCGGCAATTTGCCGCGTGACGAAAAAGATTCCGCGGCGCGCGGTTGGTGGTGGAGCTGGCAATGGTTCCAGCACCAGAACTTGCGCGATGAACGGGTGGAAGCGTTCACGACCATGTTGTGGGAAGGCGTGTACAACTATTCGTACATCGCACGCGCCACGACGCCCGGCAATTTCGTCGTGCCGCCCACCAAAGCGGAAGAGATGTATCATCCGGAAACTTTCGGACGGTCGGCCAGCGAGCGCGTTGTGATTGAATAATAGCAACGCGCTTGCTTGGCTTGGCACTGGCCGCTATAGTTTCCGCCGGTTACAAACAATCTTAATTTTCCTCCCAAAGAGAAAGAGGTAGCTATGGGCTTAGGAATGCCTGAAGTCATTTTGATCCTGGTCGTCGCGTTGATCATTTTTGGTCCGCGCAAATTGCCTGAATTGGGCAAATCGCTGGGGCAGGCCATGTCGCAATTTCGTCGCGCGTCGGACGATTTCAAGCGCACCTGGGAACAGGAAGTGGAAATGGACAAGTATCGGAGCAGCAGTTCCCTTACTGATGGTTCCAGTTCTGATTACTCTGCGTCGAACGATCACAACTCAACGTACAATCCGTATTCCGGCGAATACGAAACGTCTGAAACCAACACTGCTCAATCCAATGACGCATCACCTGCCGTTTCAACCGAAGTAACGGAAACGGCCAAGGCCGAGCCCGTTCCAGCCGTTTCCGCCACAACCGCCACCGGCGAACCCAAGCAGCAACACTGGATTTAGGTTTAGATGAACAACTTTAAGGCGGTTTTCGCCGCCAAAAGATTGGTTGCCGTCCAGCCGCAAACCTTTGCGACCTGAAGTTAAGACGGCAGCCAATTTTTCTTTCGGATTTCGAGGTAGATTCAAGGGCAGGAGTCAGCAAAAGATGAGTAACGAGTTAGAACAAGAAGGATTACAAATGTCGTTTCTGGATCATCTGGACGAATTGCGTCGCAGATTGATCAATTCGGTGGCGGCAGTTTTTATCGCATTCATAATTTGCTGGCTGGTATCGGACAGAATCTTTAACTTCTTGTCTATCCCGATCAATGCGCAAATTCGCAAAATGCGAATTCAGGCCCAATCGGTCAACGGTTCGCCTGATTTGAACCAATTGAAAGAAAACGAGGTGGCTCAATATACCTTCGTTCAGGAATCTGCGATTGGCGGTGTAAAAATTCCTCTGGGCACAACGATTGAAGTCAAAAAAGTAGTTTCCGACGGCAAGGCAGATTTAGTGACTGTCAAACCCTGGACTGTCGGAAAAAACGTCGTGCTTGCCGGTTCGTCAATTGCGAGGATTCAATCCGATGATGGGTCAGCCGTGTATTACGACGAAACCAATGGCTTGGTCATCAACAAAGTTGGCGGTGCGTTCACGCTGTATATGACAATCGCGCTTTACACCGGCATTGGATTGGCAATCCCGTTTTTGCTGTATCAAATTTGGGCTTTTATCGCGCCAGGACTTTATAAGCATGAAAAGCGTTATGCTGCGCCGGTGATTTTAATGAGCGCTTTTTTCTTTGTCCTGGGCGCAACCTTCGCATACAAAATCGCCTTTCCCAGAGCCTGCGAATATCTGCTAGGCCTGCAACAATCCGGAAAATTCCAGACCTTGATCAATGCCGAAGACTATTTCGATTTGATCATCATCATTATGCTGGGATTGGGAGTAGTCTTTCAGATTCCGTCACTGTCGTTTTTGCTAGGACGCATTGGATTGCTGACGCACGGTATGATGTTGAAAACTTGGCGCTACGCCATTGTCATCATCTTGATTATAGCCGCCGTTCTGACACCTACGCCGGATCCTTATAACTTGATGTTGTTTGCCACGCCGATGCTGATTCTTTACTTCTTTAGCATCGGTATCGTTTGGGTGTTCGGCAAACCGCGTCAGACTGACGAAGAATACGCAGCTAACTCTTAATCGTCCTATGTTAACAAAGCGAATAAGCCCGGTGCTTATTCGCTTTGTTTCTTGTCCTTCCCTTTTGCCACAAACGGCTGCTTCAATCCGCGTTCAGCCTGTTCTCGCGAATCATAAACATTCGGACGTGCCAAAACAGCTTTGTATTGAGCCACGGCATTAGTGCGCTGACCGGCTTGGTCGTAAACCTGAGCCGCACGCAGCACAGCCATCGTAGCCAGACTGGCTTCTGCACCGTGAGCCTTCGACGCATCCAAAAACTGCTCTGCCGCAGCATTATGCTGATTATCTGCAGCCAGCGCTTCTGCGTATTGATAATGCACCAAGTCAATTGCCGGGGCCGCCGTCGGGTCTTTCAATAACGCTTCAAAAGCCGCAAACGCCTCTTTCGTTTTCTTCAGCGTAACCAGCGTCGAAGCTGTTTCCAATCTCAACAAATAACTCGCTGGATATTTGCTGTTCAGTTGTTGCAGCAAAGCCAGAGCTTCTTCATATCGTTTTTCGTTTTTATAAATCGCCAACAACATCACGCGTGCATCATCGGCAGTGGCGGAGTCTTTGGCGATGATGGTTTGCAAACGTTCAATGCCACGGTTTTTGTTGCCACGAACTCCGGCAATGGCGGCCAGCGCTTTGTACATAAATGGCAAATTACCGACGATGTAATCGTACATTCCCACCGAAAGATACGCGTCGTAATAATCCGGCTTCAGTTTCAACACTTTTTCATGAGCGTCTACACTGCGCGAACCATTTCGCATGGCAGCGAAAAACTTCCGCGCGACTGAAGCTTCATAGCCGGCCATGACTCCGTAATATGCGCCAAGAAAATACTGCGCGTCGGCATCGTTTTTGTTGCGAGCGACCAACGCCAAGGCTTTAGTTTTTGCTGAAGCCATTCTATCGCGGAAAGCCCGGTCCACAGTCGCATCAACTTCGTCACCTTCGTTGTCTTCTTTTGCGTTTTCAGCTCCGGCGTAAAAGCTGGAATCGTCGCTATACAGTCCGGTTTGCAATCGGCGACTTTTGTTCAAATGCTCCAGCCAGATGGTTGTCGCCAGGTAAATGTCCCCGGCAGGATGTTGCGGCTGAAGCTTTCTGATTTCTTCAAACTTGGTTCGCGCCATCGCATAATCAATGTTGTACAACGCCGCATTGCCAGCCCGGCGCAATTCAATCACTTCCGGCGCCAAACTTGTGCTGACAGGCGCAATGATTGAAGTCGAAGCTGCAGATTGCGTTTGCCCTATTGCAGCGAACGGCAAGCACAGAATTCCACACAGCAAAACGATTTTCTCGACGCAAAGCTTGAAATGAATCATAAATTTCTCTCCTTCTTGAATCTCATTGTTTGCTCGCAAGCGGCGCGAAAACGCGCAAAGCATTGGGCACAATTTCAAAATCCATCGGCAGTCTTCCAACCAGCTCGCCATCCAATTGCACCAACGCTTCATCGTTCGAATTAGCGTGTACCCTTTTAGTTTCTTGGTAAACAACTCCTGGGCTGCCGGTGTGAGCCCCGACAAAGCTCAACACCGCATAACTCAAATAGGCCAATCGGCTCTGTGAGTTAAAAATACAAACCTTCAGCTTGTCGTCATCAATGCGCGCATCTGGCGTCAGGGAAAACATGCTGGCGTAATGCGAGGCATTTGAAACAATAGTAAAAGTGCTTTTGAGTTGCCTCTTATTAACATTGATCGAAAATAGTTTGAGCGGCATACGCGCGAGAAAATCCAATCCCGCCATCCAATAAGCGCCTTGTCCAACAATCTTTTTCAGATTCAGGTTCACGCTTTGCACAATCGCCGCGTCCAACCCAATTCCTGCCATCAACAAAAAATAGCGTTGCCATCCTGTTTCCGGTTTTACGGCTCGCCCCACACTAATCGTGCGCACACTATTTTCGGCGATTAACCTGGCCAAACCATTGTGAGTCTTCGGCAAGCGTAATTCTTCAGCCAGCACATTCGCTGTTCCGCATGACCACACTGCCATTGCGGTTTCTGATCCCACCAACGCCTGAGCGACTTCGTTGATCGTTCCGTCTCCGCCACAAACGATGACAAGCTTGGCCTTTTCGCTGACCGCTTGCCGCGCTAATTCAGTTGCGTGACCTGGATATGCGGTTGGGGTTGGAACTGCATTGATCCCATAGTGCGCTAACGCGGCAACCAAGTTTTCGATTTGTTGTAGATCCTGGCGCAATGCGCCAGCCATCGGGTTATAAATCAACACAGCTTTTATCAATCACTTTGCCTTTTTGATTTCACAACTTCTGAACTTAGATACGAAACAATCCACGAGAAGTCACAGATTTTGCAATCTGAATGCCAGCGACCGCTCGTCATTGAATGATGAAAACACGGGCTTTGGCAGCCCTTGCACCGACGCCACCGTCAGTTTTTGCCGACGGGTGGCGGAATTTGCCGACAGTTGGGCGTTGGCTTATAGTCACGCGCCAGCAATAACCAAATTCAAACAAACGCTTTATGAGCCTGCTCGAAGTCAAAAACCTGAAAACTTATTTTGCTACACGGAAAGGCGAAGTGCATTCGGTTGACGACGTCTCCTTTGCAGTTGACCGTGGCGAAACCTTGAGTTTGGTTGGTGAATCGGGATGCGGGAAATCGGTGACGGCACTTTCGGTTATGCGATTAGTTTCTTTTCCGGGCCGAGTGGTTGGCGGCGAAGTCTTCTTTGAAGGTCGCGACTTGTTGAAGATCAGCGAACAGGAAATGCGCGCCATTCGGGGCGACGACATCGCGATGATTTTCCAAGACCCCATGACTTCGCTCAATCCGGTGTTGACCGTCGGCGAACAAATTGCCGAAGCAATTCGATTGCACCGAAAAGTTTCTAACCAAGAAGCCTGGAATCAGGCAATCGAAGGCATGCGCGATGTGGCAATTCCTTCCGCTGAAACCCGCGCCAAAAGTTATCCACACGAAATGTCTGGCGGCATGCGCCAACGCGTGATGATTGCCATGGCGTTGGCTTGCGATCCGAAATTGCTGATTGCCGACGAACCAACGACGGCGTTGGACGTCACCATTCAGGCGCAGATTTTGGATTTGCTCCGAGAACTTAGAGAGAAACGCAACTTGGCATTGTTGTTAATCACACACGATTTGGGCGTCGTCGCCGAAACTTCTGACCGTGTGGCGGTGATGTACGCAGGCAAAATTGTCGAAGAAGCGACGGCAACCGACTTATTCAGTCACCCACGCCACCCTTACACTGAAGGTTTGCTGCGCGCCGTTCCACGTCTGGACGAGCAGCGGCAAGGAAGAATGTTGCGGCTGCAAACCATAGATGGCGTTGTGCCTAACCCCTTAGAATTGCCGCCCGGATGCCGTTTTGCGCCACGCTGTCAGTACGCCGAACCCCAATGCCGCCTGGGAGACATCCCACTGGTAGATTTGGGCACTGGGCATTTGTCGCGGTGCATTCGTGCTGAAGAAATTTATGCGGCTTGAAAAAATTGACTGTGGTTAGAACTTGGGCGCAATATCTACTCTGATGACCAATCAAACTCTCGTCGAAGTTAATAACCTAACAAAATATTTTCCGGCTATGCACAAACAAGTTGTTCGTGCTGTTGACGGAGTTTCATTCGTCATTCAGCGTGGCGAAACTTTAGGTTTGGTCGGGGAATCCGGTTGTGGCAAAACCACTGTGGGACGTTGCTTATTGAGATTAATAGAACCCACCAGTGGGCAAATTCGTTTTGACGGACGAAATCTTACTGAAATCAATAAATCTGAACTTCGCGGGCTGCGGCGACGAATGCAAATTATTTTTCAAGACCCGTACTCATCTCTTAATCCGCGAATGAAGGTCGGCGACATTGTTGGTGAGCCGTTGGATATTCACAACATCGGCGCGAAACCTGAACGGCGTGCGAAAGTTGCTGAGTTGTTGCGTGTCGTTGGACTGGAGCCGGATTACGCCAATCGCTATCCGCATCAGTTTAGTGGAGGCCAGCGGCAACGAATTGGAATTGCACGAGCCTTGGCTCTGAATCCGGATTTTATCGTCGCCGACGAACCTGTTTCCGCACTTGATGTTTCGGTTCAAGCTCAGGTCGTCAATCTGCTGCAAGACCTGCAATCGCAATTTGGCCTGACTTATTTGTTCATCTCGCATGGACTTGCGGTGGTCAAACACATCTCATCCCGCGTAGGAGTGATGTATCTGGGCAAACTTGTTGAATTGGCTTCGGCAGATGAGATTTACTTGAAGCCACTGCACCCTTACACGCAAGCATTGCTGGCCGCGATTCCGATTCTGGAGCCTCGAGCTCAAAGACGTGAAGCTCCCAGGCTCAGCGGCGATTTACCGACTCCGCTAAATCCGCCATCAGGCTGTCGCTTCCACACTCGTTGCCCGCTTGCCACAGAACGATGCAAGACTGAAGAACCAACCTTCTCAGAAATCGCGCCCGGACATTGGGTGGCGTGCCATCTGTGTGATGCAATCTCGAAGTAGTCTTCCGTTAACCCCTAACTTATAGGAGACACAATGAATTCCGAGCAAACGTTTGACAACCAACTCAACCCTCAACCGGAACCGCCTAACCCCAACAGTTTTTTGAACCGATTGATTGGCGTCTATTTTTCACCGAGTGACACTTTCAAAGAAATCGGCCTTGCACCGCGTGTGTTGATTCCTCTTCTGATGGTTGCACTACTGGGCGGAATTATGAACTTTGTCGTAAACAATCGTTACGGCGCCGAAAATGTCGCCAGAAAACAAGTGGAGCCCATGATGCGATCCATGGGAGTTCCAGAAGATAAAATCGAGGAAGCAGTTCAACAGAGTATCGCGGCATCACAAACAACGTGGGGAAAAATCAAAGGCCCGCTTTCCGGAGCAATTGGCTTTATCGTGATGATGTTGATCGTTGCCGGTGTCTTCAAACTTTTTACCTTGATGATGGGAGCGACCAATAGCTTTAAGCCATTGTTGTCAGTCATTTCCTTTGCGTACCTCGCCATTGCTTTGATCCAAGTGTTGTTAACCACCATCATCGTTTACCTCAAAAATCCCGAGGACATAGATATTTTCAACCCAGTGAGTTCCAATGTCGGAGGGTTGCTTGCTGTCGCAGGCGTTGCTCTGCCGAAATTTATTGGCGGGTTGGCCAGCTTTATTGATGTGTTCGGAATTTGGAGAATTGTGCTGCTGGGGATTGGTTGTGCGGCGGTCACACCCAAAATGAAATCTATGACAGCGGCAATTCCACACATCATCCTTTACTGCCTTGCTGCACTGATGTTTTCGGCTGCGGCCATGATGATGGGGTAATCCTGATTTTATGACTGATCTTTCACTGCAAATTTCTCAGTTGCGTCGTGATTATGTGTCGCAACCGTTTGATGAAAGCCACGTGACTGCTGACCCTTTTGAGCAGTTTCATCACTGGTTCGAAGAAGCGCTGAAAGCGGAGCAGCCAGACGTTGAAGCCATGACGCTTTCAACTTCAACCCACGACGGGCGTCTTTCCGGACGCATTGTTCTACTCAAAGGGTTTGATGCTCGTGGCTTTATTTTTTTCACGAACTACGTAAGCCGCAAAAGCCGTGAGTTGGAAGCTAACTCGCAGGCAGCGTTGACCTTTTACTGGCATACGTTGAACCGGCAAGTCAGAATCGAAGGTTTGGTTGAAAAAGTTTCCCGCCTGGAATCTGAAGAATACTTTCGTACCCGTCCGCGTGGCAGCCAGATTGGAGCCTGGGCTTCGCCGCAAAGCGACGAAATCATTAACCGAGATGTTTTGGTGGAGCGCGTGGCGGAAATAGAAGCTCGATTTGGGGATGGTGACATTCCTTGTCCGCCTTTTTGGGGAGGGTGGCGGTTACAACCGGACATGATTGAATTCTGGCAAGGACGTGAAAGCCGCCTACACGACCGGATTGTGTACGCAAAACAAAATGGTGCTTGGCGAATCAGTCGCCTTGCACCGTAAATATTCATTGCCTTTGCGATTGTCACGAATTCAGGTCGTAAGCGATCTTCAACCAATGTTTCACTTCACCATCAATTTCATCCAGCGATGCGATGGGAATGCGGTGCGTGATGCGATCTTTTTTGGCAAAGCCGCCTGTGTCAATCAACCTGCCGGAAACAGCCATATTGCCGAGCGCCAGCCCAAGGTCTAGACGTGTTCGAGTCGTAGGTTTCAGTTGGGCGAACACGTGATTTCTGTATAGAGGCACAATCGTTTTTCCCGGACATGCTTTGACGTCGTTGCCGATGCCAAGGCAAACCAGCAACAATACATCGTAAATCGGCCGCAGGCTCGCTTTGGCTCCAGCGAACATTTCTTCGACATAGATGTCAGCTTGCTGTAAGTAACTTTCAGGCGAATCCTCTTCCCAACCTTTGCCCTGTGCACGTTCGGCTAACCACCAAGCTGTATTCGTTCCTAGTTTGAATTCCTCTTTCAACCAGGTGCGACATTGCTTTTCATCAGTGAGACCGTTTTTCTTGATGAACTTCAACCATTCTTCAAGCGAACGACCTGTCTTTTCCGGTAATGTTTCAATCCACTTTTGAACCATCGCCACGCTTGGGTGAACACTATAAAGTGACTTTGATTTTGTTCCAGCCATACAGATTCCTTACCACTTGATCATCTAATCACTGGCGACTCGCCAAATTTGCCAGCAAGTGCTGTCATATATTTTTCCATCGTTGCCGTATGGCCAAAGATATATTTGGACATAAACCGAAACAACGGATTGGGAACGTTGCCGCGTTCTGTGACAGTCAACTGGCAACCACCATCGATTGTGGGAGTGATGAGATATTCCCAGTCTCCGCCAAAACCCAGATCATCTGCGGCGATATGCCGCACCAACCTTTTGGGCGCTTCCTTCTCCAAGGTTTCAAGCGGAATTTTCATGCCCCCCATTTCTTCTTGCCAGACTTCGTGCCCATTGCGATCGGACAACCGCGAAACACTTTTCATTTCAGAGTTCCACTTCGGCTGATTGGCAAAGTCCGTGATGGTTTGCCATACGACTTCTGGTGATTGTTTAAGGATCAACGTTTTGCTGGCGACATGATTTTCCGGCAACAAATAACCGATGACAGTCACAACGATTCCTATCAAAACCAGCAGGCCAATGGTGCCAAGTATCCAGTACATAGGTTTCCTCACTATCTGCCTCCCAATGAATTGAGAATCATCCCCGCCAATTATCCTGCAGAAATGCAAAACAGCGAAAGGCGCGCGAACTGTTGCGGGATGCAAATGCTCGATGACAACAGGTCAGCGCCTTTCGCTATTGGATCACGGCTCGTAATGATTGCCGCGAAGCGGTGTGTTTTATCAGGAAAAGTTATTGAGTTTGATGACCGCAAAGGCGGCTCCCTGTGGATCGGTCAGCATTGAAAACCGTCCAACATTTGGAATGTCCATGGGCGGAACGTGAGCCTGCCCCCCAAGCGATTTTGCCTTTTCAAATGTCGCATCGCAGTCAGCAACCGCGATGTAAGGCAACCAATGAGGTGGTACATGAGCCATTTCGGGTCTCATCAAGTACATACCGCCAAATGCAAAAGGTCTGCCGTCATCCCCTTTAAGAAAGATTTCGGTATAGCGCATTCCATCGTCTTCTTTGGTTTGCAGATCCCAGCCAAAAACCGTCGAATAGAATTTCTTTGCGCCATCCAGATCGCGTGTGGCCAATTCTTGCCAGCACATCGCATTCAACTCATTCACCACACCGACTCCGATATGTTTGAATGGTTGCCAGATCCTAAAAACGGCTCCGGTTGGATCTTGAGCGACTGCCATTCGTCCATGTTCAAACACTTCGAAAGGTGGAACGAGCAAATTGCCTCCAGCGGCGGTGATTGTTTTTGCTGTTGCATCAGCATTTTCGACACAAATGTAAAGCCCCCAATTCGACGGAATTCCCATCGAGATTTCTTCCGGTCCCAATGTGTAAGCAGCGCCGACATCTTTTCCATTGAGTTGAAACATAACGTATGTGCTCGTGGGGCTTATCGGAATATCGTTAGCGCTCCAACCCAAAAGTTCGCAATAAAATTTCTTCGCTGACTCTTGATCAGTAGTGCCAAGCTCAACCCAACAGAAGGTTCCAGGAACATGTTTTTTGACTTCCATTTTGCTGATCTCCTAAGTTTGAATGGTGAATTGCCAGATGCTCAGCGACGAAAGATAAGGCGCTAATTTTCCGCTTTTGCGGAAAGGTAGCGTTTCAGCAAACACCGCCAAGTAAACATTTGCACGGGCATTTAAGCAGCGCGAGCCAGATCGTCCTGTTCCCATGAATGCTCTGTCCACAAATACTTCATCGCTGGCTGTCCCATAGAAACAAAATTGCCATTGACATTGCGAAGCATTGAGACTTTTGATCCCATTTCACGAACATAATCGCTCAAACGCCCACGATGGTGGACTGTGTGATCGTGCAGGAAAGTCAAGAAGACAACTGCCGGATGTCTGAACACTCCGTAAAAAGACAAATAGCTGGTCAGCTTTTTCACCGTGATCTTTCTGATCGCTTCAATCCCTTCGACAAATCGGTCATCGTAATAAGCAATCATTTCACTTAAGTCCATTTCGGGATCGGGTAAATCGCAAGCACTTCTGCTGAAGGTGCCCGAAGCAATTCCATTTATCAGAATCAACTCAGTGTTGATAATGTGGCAAGCCATTTCACGTGCCGATCGGGAACCTTTAGTCGGACGATAATCGCTTTGAGCTTCAGGAATCGAAGACAAGACGCGTAGTGTAACCAGATGCGCTTCTTCAATTCGCTGCAATAGAAAATCTCGAAGAAATAGGGCTTGTTCGGTAGTCATGTTTCAATCCTCCATCAGGTTTCGTCTCAGTTAAAGCTGCAAACAAAGTTAGCGATATGCTCTTATCAGCTCCACAATTTGTTCAATGACATTTGAGGGTACTTCGACAATGGAAAGGTCGGCAGTGCCAAGCGCAGTTTTCACCATTACGTCAGCATGTCTTTCGATTCGCCTGGCACAATCCGCCACCTCACCGTTCGTAGCAAGGTCTTTGATTTTTCTGGCATTGGCGATGATTTCAAACACAGCAAACGGATCAGCTCCTGCCGTATCTGCCAGACTGCCCGATCTGCGCGATAATCTTTTCGTATTCATACTCTTTCATTACTTGCCAGGCTTCACGACTTAGATAACCGGCGTAACGTTCTTTTTTGATCTTCTGTCCCATCAATCCTTCTTTTTCAGCCCAGCTTTTCACCAGATTCCATCCTTCTTCACTTACATGCCAATCGTGTCCTGTTGGGGTTGGCGGCATATCCAATTCTTTCGCTTTTTTGATACTGCGTTTTTTTAGCCCTTTTACTTCTTCAGATGAGTTCTTTTTTTGAGCAACCTTGGGAGCCAGTTTGTTTGATTTCTTTTCTAATCCCGGCTTATTAGTACTGATTTGCCACGATGCAAAACGATACGGCTCGCTCCCTTGTAATGCCGGTCCTTCTGAATAGAAATTGAAGTTGAATTCATCCTCAGGATTTTGATCCTTGATATGGGAATACTCATTTGTTGTTTCTTGGAATCTGTGGCTCTGACTGCCAATCATTGAAGAATTTGTAATCGGGTGCGCTGCTGCTTCGTACGCCACAGTTTCAGCGCTGATCTGTGGCGTCATCTTTTTTTTCGCTTTGGTCCTTGATCAAAACTTGCTTGCGGCAACCTGTGATGAAGGCTTGCACTAGCAGCATGTGATAACTGACGCCCTTCGCCAATGATTCGTTCTGCCAATTCTCTTGCTTCTAGTTCGGCGCGTTCGATCATTGCAAGCTGGATATGCTCGCTATCAAGACCATCGCTTTTGGCATGAAGAATTGTTTCTTGCTGTTTGCCTAGATATCGCATTTCTAACCGAATCAATCGAGTCACAGGATCAGAAAGTGTGATCAGTAAAACAAATATCAATACTGCGATGAACACGCTGACCGCGCCCCAACTCAACCAGGCTTCTTGAAATGGAGCGAGCGAAAGCTTTTTGACCATCATGAAATGGGTGATGATATTTGTTAGCATGACGCAAACTAGAAATGCCATTCCCGTCAGTGAGATAATTCTTTCGCTGAACGACGAAAACGCTCGCGTGAATCCATAAACAAGCCAAATGAATGCGCCCTCAACAACGATGACAGCAAATAGAGAAAGCGACTGTTGAACAAACCACGGAGTGTCGCCAAATCCTTCACGGTAAATCATAAAACTGGACACACAGCTTAAGAGTGTGATGCATACCAGAATTAACCCACCGGCCACGATTACATTTTTGCGAGCGCGATTGTGCTTGAATGCGTCTTGAACGCTGTTCATTTTTACTCCTTTTTGCTACTCACTTCCGTGGGCTAAGGTCAAGACACACTTCACCCTGGTAGGATCGGGTTTGGTGCGGACCTACGTTATCCTGACGGAAAGTTACGGGTTAATGTTTGCGTTAATTGTTAAATCGTCCTTGCCTTCCGCTTTCTGCACTATTTCAAAAAAAGCTGACACCAAGCCCCCCAGTACCGGGCTTCGCCGTTTACCCAAGGAGCGTTGGCTCATCCGGCTTGACGCGGGCAGTCAAGCCGGATGAACGCCCCAGGCTGAGATTATTCGGTTCAAGTGGTGCAGGCGGGTAAGCGATGCTTGGCGCAGAACACACCAAGCAATTTCGTACAGATGGAGATCAGCAAGCCATTCTTGACCTGCGTTCAATGATCTCAACACTCCTAATTTCGGTTTTAAATAACAAACACATCCATACTCTGGCACGTTTTGTTTCGACAATGAAACAAAACATTTATAAATAAAGACCGTGCAGTGGATGAAGACTGAACGGTCTTTGACAGACCTTATCGAAATTTACGAATCAGTCCACATACAACGCCTTGAATTTTAACTCGATCTGGTGGACTGATAATTATTGGTTCAAATTCTGAATTCGCGGGTTGCAAACGAATTTGCGAACGTTCGTCGTAAAATTTTTTGACGGTTGCTTCACTATCGTCAATTAACGCAACAACCGTTTTCCCATGAAGAGGCTTGTTACCAGACGGTTCCGCGATAATGAAATCCCCGTCGGAAATTTGCTCGTCACGCATTGATTCACCCCGAACTTTCAAAGCAAACCGATTTGGCAAATACATATCGGCAGGTACAAACAGCGTATCAGGCGGAATATAAGATTGAATTGGCGCTCCTGCGGCAATCACTCCTAACAACGGAATCTGCAACTCTCCTCGTTCAGGATTTGCCGAAATAGAGATTGGAGCTTCGCTCTCTTTTGGCCATTGAACAATCTCAATACCACGATGAATATTTTTATGACGACGGATCACGCCCTCTTCTTCCAACTCCGTTAATTTCTGGTGAACGCTTGCTGTCGAACGCAACCCAAAATGCTCTTGAATCCTGGCAATCGTCGGAGCGTATCCATACTCTCGCTGAAAGCTGACCAAAAAATCGAAAAACTCAATTTGACGAGGCGACAGTGGCATATTTACTCCGATTCCTCCAAAACAAGCTTGCTGTTTCTTCCCTGCGACAACCGAAAATTTACCGAAAACAACCGAAACTGTCAACAGTAAAAACTCCTTTTTTGAAAAATTATGACTGAAGACTTTTGAATGAAATTGCCATATCCGGTCTTAGGAAAAAATACTGTCCGGATCAACAAGTATGTTCTCTATCGCCAAGCATAAACTCTTCACTGACAATCAATGCTTGCGGAGTAAATTGTTGCTGCCCTATGATTGCTCAGCCGTATGGCGTACTTTGTGCGTCAGCATTTGTTAAGTGTCAGAAAATCAACGAGCGTTTTGAGCTAGTAGTCCTTTATGTTTTGCCAAAAATGCAGTCTGCATTACCCAGATCATTTGAGCTTTTGCCGCCGCTGCGGCCAGACGCTAGTGCATTCAAATGCTGAAACCATTGTTGAGTCACACTGTTGCACCCGATGCGGAGCGCGTGTGATCCGAGGTGAAAACTTCTGCCAACACTGTGGAAATCGAGCCAGTGTTGCATTGCAAGAAACGGTCATTGGGGCTTGTTATCATTGTGGGGCATCTTGGCGCAGCGGCTGGATTTATTGCAAAAATTGCGGCCTTGATCGAAAACGCGCCCTTTTACTTTCTACCTCAACTCCAGCCTCTGGTACCTTAAATGTTGAGGTTTCCCAGCAGTTAGAAGAATTCCCTGAATTATCCAAGACCAACTGCAAATCATGTGGAGCTGAAGCCAAACCTTACTCACGATTCTGTGAAGCCTGTGGCAATAATCTTGTTGGATCAAGCTCAAGTAAATCGGAATCAGCACCTCCTCCATCATCGTTTCCTCAAGTTTCGCCGGAATCACATTCTCCTAAACTCAACAATCGTGAATCGACATATCAAACTTCCGCAACAATCTTTGAACCGCGCTCTCTTGCCAAATCAGACAATTGGCCCCTAAGTGATGAACCTAAACAATCTGAATCTCGGAACATTGATTCAGGAGAGGTATCGAATGTTGGGCCTTCGGTTTCTATGAGCGCGGTCAAAAACTCGACCGCTGAAGAGAGCGTTAGGCCGACTAACTTCACTGTTCTTGAGACGCCTGAAAAACCTCAGGCCCCAATCAATTCTGTGTCTGACACGGAAGTGAACGGGTCTCAGGCAAAAACGGTGGTCACACCGCTGCCACCATTTGGCGGGGAGTTTCGATCCAAAAACACTGGATCAATCGCCGGAGTAAACAATACGGATCGGAAGCTTCATCTTCAGCCATTGGTGCTAATTGGATTGGCCCTCCTGCTAATTTTGCTTCTTGTGTGGTGGTTCAAAGGAGATTCGCTTTTTTCATCTCAACCTTTGCCAGCACCTTCTGTGAATTCACCAAATTCGAAGACATCAGGTTCGGGTAATTCCACCAGCCCAACAAACAAGAACGCTTCGGGCAACATGGTTTACGTTCCGGGTGGCACATTAGAGATGGGTCGTAACAACGGTGATGAGTATGAAACACCTGTTCACACAGTTTCTGTGAGCCCATTTTTCCTGGATCGCACAGAAGTCACCAACGAAGAGTATCAGCAATTTGTCATGCAAACCGGTCATCGAGCGCCATCGCATTGGCGCGAAGGCAAATTTCCAACTAACAGCGCCAACTTGCCTGTGGTAAATGTTTCTTGGGACGACGCAAACGCTTACGCCAAATGGATTGGGAAACGGCTCCCGACGGAAGCAGAATGGGAATTTGCCGCGCGTGGGTCCGATGGCAAACTTTATCCTTGGGGCAATTCCTGGAATGCGGCAAATGCCAACGCGGGCAAGGAAAGTGGCGGAGCCATTGTAAAGGTTGGCAGCTTCCCGAACGGAGCTAGCCAATTTGGAATTCTGGATATGTGCGGCAATGTTTGGGAATGGACTTCCAGTAGTTTGACCAATTATTCCGATGAAACTAAAGAAATTGCTCCGGGTAAAGTGATTCGCGGTGGCTCGTTTGACACTCCAAGTAAGCGGGCAACAGCAACTTACAGAGGTGTTTTGCCGCCAGATCGTTTGCGCGATAAAACCGGTTTTCGTTTGGCAAAAGATGCAAAGTAAAGCATTTCAACTTTCAAATCCTCACTGACTTTTGGTTGAAACTGTCAACCAAACCTTTGAAAGCGAAATATCATGATTGGCGTGGGAATTTTTCATCACAGGTATCACAAGTTTCTGTGGCTTTTTCTATGCGGCATTGGGCTCTCCGTGATGCTCATTTTGCCTTCGCGGCCGATTGATGCTCAGGATTCAACAGGGCGCGAAATTCCTAAACCCAAAAAGAAAGCTCCCGCTCCTACTCCCACTCCCAAACCAATCAAGAAAGCCAATAAAGTTCCTGAACCCAAAGCGACACCAACAAAGCCTACCGTTGCTCCGAAACTGATTGTTCTGGCTCCGCCAGGCGCGTTGATTGAAATTGATGGCAGCGTCAAAGGATTTGCCGGAATTGACGGCAACCTGGTCCTGCTGGGAATCGCTTCCGGCCAGCACAAACTGAGCGCCAGCTTGACTGGTTACGAAGATTGGAGCGGCCCGTTTTCAATGGCGATTTCAGGGGCCCGGTTTGAAGTTCCCATGAAGAAAAAACCTGACCCGGGAAAGATCGCGCTCACGATCAACGAACCAGGAGCCTTGGTGGTCATTGACGGTCAGGAAACAATCAAACCGCAACCCGGCCAGCAAATGATTCTTTCTGATTTTGCAACCGGCACGCATCGGATTGTCGCCAAAAAGAAAGCCTTCCGTGATTGGAGCAGTATTGTTTCTGTTGAACCAGGAAGAACGACTTCCGTAAAAATTGTTCTCAAGCCTCAAATTGACCTGGAAATGCTGATGATCGAAGAGGGCGTTTTCGAGATGGGAAATAACAGTGGAGACAGCAACCAACGTCCCAAACATCAAGTGTTCACATCAGCGTTTGAAATTTCCAGGACGGAAGTCACCAATCGGATTTACAAGTTGTTCGTTGACGAAACCGGGCATCAACCACCGCAAGGACTAGGTTATGGCTGGTATGCGAATCAATATCCGGCGGGCCATGAAGATTTCCCTGTCGTATTCGTCAGCTGGAATGACGTTGACGCGTTTTGTAAATGGTTGTCACTGGAAACCGGCAACACCTATCGGCTGCCCACCGAAGCCGAATGGGAAAAAGCCGCGAGGCTGAGATCAACGCCCGAATCCATTGATCAAGTTCGAGACAAATTCCTGTCTGCGGGCAGAGTTTGGGAATGGTGTTCTGACTGGTACGATCCGGATTATTACAAACTCCGTGATCGAATTAATCCGCAAGGCGCTGTCGTGGGAAAGAAGATCAAAATGATGGGCTTCGAAGGACAAACAAAATCGTTACGCGGCGGTGGGTTTGGACCAGGACAGGTGTTGCTTCGCGCGGCAGAACGCAGTAATTACTTTCCGGAAAAAAGCCGGTTCGACATTGGCTTTCGCGTCGTCCGAGAAATCAAACAAGGAGCCAGCAAATGAAGATGAATCTACCCGAACTGTTTTCCAGAAAAATTTTATTCTTTGCTGCGTTGGCCACCATCTTCATTTCTTTGCCTGCACTTGCGCAGCAACGTCCGCTTGTCACGGAAGATGTCGAAGTTGTTAAGCCCGGCACGGTTCGATTCGAATTTGGGTTTGAATTTCTGCAAGACAAAAACTTTACGCTATCTGGATTGAACGGCGATTTGACGCGATTCGGAGTCGTTTCGGCGACCTTTGGACTTGCGCCCAACGTGGAGTTTGAAACCGGCGGCGTAATCCAAAACTTTCTCAGCATCAATCGTCAATTCCGCGCATCAGCAGTTCCGCTGCAATTGAGCCAGGCGACAAACTCCACACACGATGCCGGAGACTTTTATCTGGCCACGAAAATCAAGCTGCGCCCCGAAACCAAACGTATGCCAGGCGTTGGCTTTCGCTTCGGTGCGGAACTGCCAAACTCCAATCAGTCGCGTGGAATTGGCGTGAATCAAATCAACTTTTTTGCCACAACGCTGGCCGGCAAAAACTTCGGCAAACGATTTCGAGTTGTCGGCAATTTGGGATTGGGAATTTTGACCGCTCCGATTGATCGTTTCACGCAAAATGACGTGTTGTTGTACGGGCTTGGGGCAAGCTATCTCTACAATGACCGGCTGACTTTGGTTGGCGAAGTCAATGGCCGTTACAACACTCGAAAGCAAGCGCCGCTCGGCACAGAATCGGAAGGTACAGCCCGATTAGGTGCTCGAATTCGCGCCGCCGGCTTGATATGGGACATTGCTGGCATCAGAGGCCTGAACAATAACAGCGCCCAAAGTGGCATCAGCTTTGGCGTAAGTTACGAAGCCAGTTTGTTTCAACCTGTAAAGTAAGCTGTACAGGCGAAAAACTTCTGGCTATGATGTGTCCGTCCTGAAAGCGGCTGGTTTGCTCCGACACTTCACTGGTGCTTTGCCGCTCTAATCAATTCGCCCCTCTTCCCCGTCGCCCTACGCTCTGAAAATCATTCAAGTTGGTGCCTACAGTTTCTGACTCCCGTAGTTTTCGGCAAATGCGGCTGAATTTGATTCGCTGCGTTTGGGAGTAAGTGCCATGACGCACCTTCAAGCCCTCACTCGTTTCCTAGCGCCGGTTTTGTCTTTGATCGGACTGTTCGGATTTCTTTTTTTGGGTTCGTTTACAGCAGCAGCTCAGACAGCTCGCACCTTGCGCGTCCAACAATCCATTGCCGCGCGCGGCCAGAACCAAAGCATCGTAGTGGAAATGGAAGCCGTCGGAAATGAAAATGCCGTCGGGTTCAGTTTGAATTTTGACACCAGCCAGTTGCGCTTTGTTTCGGCGGCGACGTTTGGCGGATCAACCGGCGCGGCCATGAACATCAACACAGCGATGGTGGGCATAGGCAAAGTCGGTATCGCGCTGGCATTGCCGGGTGGACAAAAACTCGCCACGGGAAAACAAGGTATCGCAATCATTACCTTTACGGTGCTGGCCGCTGAAAACGTCACCAACACATTCTTGAATTTTGGCGATCAGCCAATTCCGCGCGAAGTCGTAGATACATCCGCCAATGCCGTCGCCGCCAACTTTTCAGGTGCAACTTTAACCTTTGCGCAGCCAATGGCTGCAGTTTCAGCCGCCAGTTTCAGTTACGCCAAACTGGCTGCGGATTCCATCGCCACCGCGTTTGGCAATCGGCTGGCGACGAAAACCCAGGCAGCGACGTCCTTGCCGTTGCCAACTTCGCTGACCGGCGCAGGTTTGATCGTCAAAGACAGTTTGGGAATTGAGCGCAGCGCTCCGCTGTTTTTTGTTTCGCCAACTCAAGTGAATTTTCTGGTTCCGGTTGGTTCGGCAAACGGCCCGGCCACAGTGATTGCCACAAGCAGCGATGGAACTCTTTCTGTGACTAACATTGAAATCGCGACCGTGGCTCCGTCGCTTTTTTCAGCGAACTCAACCGGCCAAGGGCTTGCCGTCGCGATTGTTCAACGCAGAAAAGCGAATGGAACAATCCTTTACGAACCGACTTCGCGGTTTGATTCCAGCTTGGGCAAATTGGTCGCCGTTCCCATTGATCTGAGCCAACCAACCGATCAGGTTTTTCTAGTGCTATACGGCACGGGAGTTAAAAATCGCAGTTCTCTATCCGCCGTATCGGTCAAACTTGGCGGCACGGACACAGAAGTTTTGTTTGCTGGAGCCACTCAGGAATTCGCCGGGCTGGATCAAATCAATACCCGTTTGCCACAAAGTTTAGCTGGCCGCGGCACAATCAACATTGCGTTGACCGTTGATGGCCAAATGGCCAATACCGTAACCGTCAGCATCAAATAATTTCGGGGGGAGGAGTGTGGCAGGAAACTCAGCCAATCCAGATTCCGCAGCATGTTTGCTTGCCATCGCAACACCTCGATAGTAGCATCGCGCCCGCATCACGAACTGGCGACGCCCGAAGACGCTGATTTTCCAGCCTTCGATTCGTCACCAATCACTCATCGCTTCACTCAACACAACCAAGGAGACCTAATCAGATGGCGGTTAGCGTAGCTGACTCTTCTCTGCCTGTAGCCGAGCGTGCGCACAAGCGCATTACCAAACGGCTGATGCCGTTTCTGCTCCTGCTGTATTTTCTGGCGTACATCGATCGCACGAACGTCGGCGTTGCGGCGTTGGGAATGAAATTACCCGTGGATAAAGGTGGGCTTGGATTTGACGACGCCATTATTGGCATCGGTGCGGGAATCTTTTTCATTGGTTACTTCCTGCTGGAAATCCCCGGAACGTTGATCGTGGAAAAGTGGAGCGCAAGTAAATGGATCGCCCGCATCATGATTTCGTGGGGAATCGTTGCGGCGTTGATGGGACTGGTCGGCACGCCATATTTGAACTTCCTTTGCGCTGTGGATTGGTGCGCGATTTTCCGCCCCGTGACCTCAGCGCTGGGCAAGTTGACATCGCTGATGGGAGTCAGCCCGCCGCAAATGACAAACTGCACCTGCGATGTAAAGCAGTTTTATGTGCTTCGCTTCATTTTGGGCATTGCGGAAGCAGGCTTCTTTCCAGGCATCATTGTGTACCTGACTCACTGGTTCCGGTACCAGGATCGCGCCAAAGCCAAATCTCAATTCATGATCGGATTGCCAGTTGCGACTATCGTTGGTTTGCCGATTTCACGTTGGATTATGGAAAAAGTGACCTGGGGCGGCATCACCGGTTGGCGATGGGTTTATATCCTGGAGGGCATTCCTTCAGTAATTCTGGGAGTCGTGACCATTTACTATTTGACCGACTGGCCGCACCAAGCCAAATGGTTGCCGGAGGATGAAAAGAAATGGATCACTGAAGAGCTTGAACGCGAGCGACGTGAAAAGGAATCTTCCGGCAAAACAACGCTTTGGCAGGACATCTTCCAGGCGTTGAAAAAGAAAGAAACGATTTTGCTCGCCGCCATCTACCTGAGCATTGTCATTGGATATTACGGCCTGGCATTTTTCCTTCCCTCGATTATGGCGGAATTAAAAGGCCGCTCAAGCGTAGAACAAACGATCCTGAATATGCTTCCATACATCTGCGCTCTGTTCGCCATGTTGTGGGTAGCCAAACACTCTGATCAAACCGGAGAGCGCCGGTGGCACACGGTTCTGCCTTTGTTGCTCGGAGCCGTTTCAATGGGCTTGCTGATTGTTTACCAGGACAGTCTGGTGTTGAAGATATTCTTTTTCTGTCTGGTGGGAATCGGGGTCCACGCATATCTGCCAGTGTTTTGGACTTGGCCAAGTGCGTTCATGACGTCGGCGGTTGCAGCAACATCCATCGGCTTGATCAATTCGGTCGGAAATCTGGGAGGATACTTTGGCCCTCAAGTCGTTGGCCAAATGCAAAAGGACAGTGGTTCATACACTCCCGGCTTGAAGTTTTTGGGCGTCTGTATTTTGGTAGCAGGACTCTTGGCAATGCTACTGAAACTCCCCAAGAAACCTGACCCGCAATCGGCTTAATCATTCAGGCAAAATTCTCCAGTCGGGATGCAAACGCGGCATTGGCTGGCCTGCATTTTCGACAACGATTTCAGGATAATCGCGGCGAACGAAAGACGATGACAACATCGTTTTTCGTTCGCCGTTTTTCCCATACAATATTGGCCGAGTTCTGTGGTTGCGACATTGCAATGAGGCGGAGCGGAACTCTTCCGGTGGATTCTGTGAGGACACAAAATCGCCTGCTTCCAAATGCAGAAAGGCATGCATTGCGAACATTGAATGCCTCAGCATTTCATCGTAATTCGTTTGCTGAGCAATCGTCGGTGTTGACAGGTTCTGCACCTGCACAGTGATTTTGAAAAGCCCGTCCGCCAATTTTGAAGCCGCGATTGCTACCGTTGCTAAAATTTCCCGTTCAGGAAAAAGCGCGAACTCCAAACGTTTGGCCTCACCCGTCAAAGCTTTCAAGATAGATCGCGACACGTTCATTCGTTCTTCAACGGCGTCGTCACCTTGCAGACAAAAAAACCGCAAGCGCAGGTCAATCGCAGTGTTTTCGGTCCCAATGACCAAACATTCCGTCTGCATCTGCCACGCTTCCGGGATGTCGCTTAATTTTGGCACAACCGTTCCAACTGTTAGTGCATGGCTGTTAGCCGCCGAGCGATCACGCTCGAAAATCACATAACCTTCGTACAACAAGGCTTGGGAAATTTCGTCGAAAACCTGATCCAGCATGTTCATTCCTTTCATCCGCCGATCACTGCCATCAATGATTGGTGATGATTGCCGATGCAAGCTATGATGGCAACGGCCTTTGATTACCCTTTCGTTCGGAGAAATTATGCCCAAAGAGAAAATTCTGATCGTAGATGACGATCCCAATATTCGTTTCACCCTGGTCGAAGCTTTGCGCGGATGGGGATACGATTCAATTGAAGCGGGGACAATCGCCGCCGGACGAGAATTGTTCGATTCGGAATTGCCTCAAGTTGTGTTGCAGGATGTCAATCTGCCTGATGGTTCCGGCATTGACGCGCTACAGGAATACAAAGCCCGCCAGCCGCAAGCCGTCGTGATTATGATCACCGGTAATGTCCAGCTTGAAGACACCATCGCGGCACTGCGCGGCGGCGCGTACGATTTCATCAGCAAGCCAATCAGACTCAATGAATTGCAAGTCACTATCCGCAACGGCACAGAAGCGGGAAAACTTCGTCGAGAAGTCGTCAGTTTACGACGTGAACGCGCCCAACAATTCAGCTTCGATCAAATCATCGGACAATCTCCGGCAATGATGGAAACGTTGCGGCTTGCACGCAAAGTCGCCACCAGCGAAGCCTCCTCTGTTTTGTTGCAGGGCGCGAGCGGCACAGGCAAGGACATTGTCGCCAAAGCCATGCACTTTGGTTCGTCACGCGCCGATCACCCTTTCATTGCCATCAATTGCGCAGCCATTCCCGGAACCTTGTTGGAAAGTGAACTGTTCGGACACGAAAAGGGTGCGTTCACCGATGCCAAAGTTCGCAAAGAAGGTTTGTTTGAACAGGCGCAAGGCGGAACGTTATTTCTGGATGAAATTGGCGAACTTGAACTCGGCCTGCAAGCAAAACTCTTGCGTGTTCTCGAAGAAGGAAAGTTTCGTCGCGTTGGCGGCCTGAAAGATTTGCCGCTGGATGTCAGAGTGGTTGCGGCGTCCAATCGGGATTTAAAAACTGAAAGCGAAGCGGGCCGTTTCAGAATTGATCTCTTTTATAGACTTTCGGTCATTCAAATTGATTTGCCTCCCTTGCGCGATCGCGGAGATGACGTGTTGCTGTTGGCCAATTATTACATTGCTCATTTCAATGACCGGTTACGGAAACAAATCCGAGGGTTATCATCGGAAGTCGAAGACATCTTTCGCCGCTACCCGTGGCCAGGCAACGTGCGCGAACTGCGAAATGTCATTGAACGAGTGATGATTTTAGAAGATTCGGATAGAGTCACAACCATTTGGTTGCCGCGCGATCTGATGAAGGGCAACAACGAAAGAAGCAAGGAAGAATTCTTCGCCCCCGCTAATTCCACGCCATCAATTCAAGCGGAAGTGCAAACTCCTCCTCGTTTTACGCTTCCGGAAAAAGGGATCGAACTGGAGCAGGTAGAATTGTCTTTTGTCAGACAGGCGATGGAACGTAGCGGTGGCAATCAGACTCGCGCGGCAGAGCTGTTGGGAATTTCGCGCGACCAGCTTCGGTACCGGCTGAAGAAAATCGAAGAGTACAGCGCCGCCGAATGATTACACTTCGCCAGATTCTCCCAGAACAGAAAGAAATGCCTTTACCCTTCCCGTCACGTCAGGCTTGGTAAAAAAGTCGCTGATATCGCCGAAAGGATAAAGCGCCGAAATAATCGCTACGCTGTCGGCTCCGGCAGCAATCACGTCGGCGGCACGCTCAACAGAAATTCCACCAATCGCCACCAACGGTCTATCTGTAATCAGTTTCGCCTGACGTACCAAATCCAGTCCAACAACTGGGTCTGGATTTTCTTTTGTTTTGGTTGGAAACACCGGACCAACGGCGATGTAATTTGCCGACGTTTCCAAAGCTGCTTTGAACTGATCCAGTGAATGGGTCGAGACGCCGATGATTTTGTCTTCACCCAAAATCTCGCGAGCCTCTTCGACCGCCAAATCCTCCTGCCCCAGATGAATGCCATCGGCACCAGAAGTTAACGCCACATCAACGCGGTCGTTAATGATCAGTCTGGCTCCGGCTGGCCGCGTCAATGCCAAACAAGCTCGCGCAGCATCCAGTAATTCTTTGGCGCTGGCTTCCTTGTCGCGCAATTGAATCAGACGGGCCCCTCCGGCCAGCATCATTTGCACAATTTCTTCATGAGTACAGTTGGATAATTGGCAATCGGTGATTGGGTACAATTTCGGGATTGGGAACATAGCCGAATTATGTCCGATCATTCGTTCACGTCAAATCGAAGAAGTGCCCAGGAAATTCTCGCTCGCCAATCAAATTGCAATGTGTATAATGCGCGCCGTTCTGAGACAGGATGCCAAAGCGAGACGGATGGCAATTTACTTCCGTGGCAACCACGCTGAAAATAGCATTCCCCTTTTATTACAAACTGCAATTCACCATTTGAAACTGCCTGAAAGGTCAGAAGGAGGAATTATGAAAGCTCGTATTTGTGCTTCACTGGTTTTGTTGGTCGCCGCGCTTTACCTGATGGGATGTCCCAGTCAAACGACTGTCCGTAAACTCAATGGCGACCCCGAACGTTACCGCGGCAAAGAAGTTTTGATTGTTGGCACTGTGACCAACAGTTATGGCGCCGCAGGTTTTGGAGCGTATGAACTGGACGATGAAAGTGGCAAAATCTGGGTGTTAACCAAACGCGGCACTCCCAGCAAAGGCGCACGGGTTGGAGCCGTGGGAAGATATATGCAAGGCATCAACTGGGCTGGGCGCAATTTCGGCAGCGCAATTGAGGAAACCGATCGAAAAGTGAAATAGAAAAAAAACAGCCTAAGCGGAAAGACGGCAAATGACATTCTTCAATTGTCATTTGCCGTCTTCGTATTTTTTGACTACGCAGCCACTGCTGCTGTCGTTTTTGGGCGACCGTGAATTTTTATGGTGTCGTAATCTTCAACTTCGACCGTGAATTCATAATCGCGCGCCGGTTGATATTTCCCCATCATTTCATTGAATTTCACGATCATTGGTTCGACAAAATCGTGCATCCAGGCGCTTTCTTCAACCACTTTGTGCTGCACGTGGGCAACATCATCCTTGCTAATGCCAACATGATGCAGCAACCGTAAAGGCAGGTTTTTGGCCTCTGAAACTCCAGTGTCAATGCAATAATCCTGATTACGAGCCTCCAACTCCAAGAGCTGTTTATAGAACGTTTCGTTATCAGTAAAAGTCAGGTTATTTTCCATGATCTGTCCTCCGTAAAAACATTCAGCACAAATAATGCTGACGGCTTTTATTTGCACTCTCCCTGGACAACGGTTCCCAAGGAAGCGCGTTGAATCATTAAGGTTATGTGACGAAAGAGCCGAACGAAAAACACTCAATTAGTGCGAGGAAAAAACGACTTCTGACAATTGCGTTGTTCGATTTGAAGGTAGTTCAGGCAGGTAGAAATGTCAATTTTTTGTTTTGCAGAGGATTAAACCGCTGCCCTTTTGGGCCTTCGCTCAGTCCACGAAGGGAAAAACTTATTGATCACACGATATGCCAGCAAAATCGCCAGTGCCACTCCAAAGGCCACCGGCAAACTCACATCAGCTTTGACCAGCCAGTAATAATGCAACACACCAGCGATTGCCGCCGGGAAAATCAGTTTGTGCAACCGATTCCATCGTTGTCCTCCCAAGCGTTTAATAATCTTATTGGTCGAAGTCACGGCCAATGGAAGTAGCGCCAGAAAAGCGAACATTCCCAGAAAAATAAAAGGACGTTTCAAGGTGTCTTCAACAATCGCCCGAAAGCCAAAGCCTTTGTCGAACCAAGTGTAAGTCAACAAATGCAAACTTCCGTAAAAGAATGCATACAGCCCCAGAATTCGCCGAAACTGAACCATCCAAGGCAGGCCCAACATCTTTCGCAAAGGTGTCACTGCCAACGTCAGCAACAAAAACACCAAAGTCAGGGTGCCAGTGGTATGCAGAACAAATTCTTGAGGGTTTGTGCCCAGCCGATGGTGATACGCATCCCAGGCCAATAAGGAAACCGGCACGGTGGAATTGACGATGATTACGGTTTTGGCAAATTTGATGTCAGGCATAATTCTCAATAATTCGCTTTCAGGTCCATTCCCGTATACAGGCTGGCGACTTGATCGCCATATCCATTGAACATCAGCGTATCTCGCAAGCCGAATTCACCAATGTGACGCTCAGTCGCCTGAGTCCAACGAGGATGCGAAACCGTCGGATTGACGTTCGAGTAAAACCCGTATTCATCCGGCGCAACTTCACTCCATGTGGACATCGGCTGGTCTTTGACCAGCAAAATCTTGACAATAGATTTGATGCTTTTGAACCCATATTTCCACGGCACAACCAATCGCAATGGAGCGCCGTTTTGCGGCAATAACATCTTGCCATAGAGCCCAGCCGCCAGCAGCGTCAGTGGATGCATTGCTTCGTCCAGGCGCAGCCCTTCGACATACGGCCACGGCAACACGCCGCGATTTTGATTGGGCATTCGTTGCGGGTCGAACAGTGTCACGAATTTGACGTAGCGCGCGTCCCCCATGGGTTCGACTTGTTTCAACAATTCAGCCAGCGGAAAGCCCATCCACGGAATGACCATCGACCAGGCTTCGACGCAACGAAAGCGATAAACACGATCTTCCAGCGGAGCCAGTTTCAGAATGTCGTCCAGGTCAAAAGTCTTCGGTTTGTGAACCATCCCGCCAACTTCCACCGTCCACGGACGAGTCGCGAAATTCCGGGCGCGATGCCCGACGTCCTGTTTACTGGTCGAAAATTCGTAAAAGTTGTTGTAATTCGTGATGTCTTCAAAATCGTTGGCGGGCTGGCCTTCGGGCGTAAAGTAGAGCCCCTTAGACTGAAGCGCTGCGGGATCAAGTTTCCTTGCTTCGCGGCCAGGCGTGTTCAAGGTTCGATACAACAATCCTGTCGCCGTCGCTGTCCCGGCCAGAATTCCGCCGCGAATGAAATTACGGCGATTCCAGTATGTTTTTTCGTCAGTAATCTCGCTGCTTTTTATCTCGTCCGAGTTTTTTATTAGCATTGGTAATCCTTGGGCTTATTCCTCAGTGCGCTACCACTTTCGCGACGTTCGCCAATCTCCCACAAGGTTTATAACCTTATCGTGAAAATTTATTCCCAGAGAAGCACTGAACGATTCTTCTGAGCTCAAGGCTTCAAGCTATAATCCGCGTTCGAAATTACAAATCCACGGCTACTATAGATTTCATGCCATTGATTGAAGAGATACTGCAACAATCGGTCGCTGCTTTGAAAGCGAACTTTCTGGACAGCGGCGAAGCCTTGCCCAAAGGTTTGCTTGAAGCCTTGGAAAATGACCAACGGCAAGGTGCGCGCGATCTGGCAACAAGGCTTCGCACGCGGCAATCCGAAAACCGAGCCGAGGGCCAGCGATTACGACATTTACTGAAATTTGAATCCGAGTTGTGGCAGCAGGGTTTTGAATTGATCGCCGGTGTTGATGAAGCAGGAGTCGGCCCCCTGGCAGGGCCGGTTGTTGCCGGAGCGGCAATTCTGCCAAGAGATTACAAGCTGCGCGAACTGAACGATTCCAAAAAACTCGACGAAGCGACACGCGATCAACTTGCTGAACGAATCAAAACTGACTGCATCGCCTGGGCGATTGGAAATGCCGAAGTCGAAGAAATTGACCAGATGAATATCTACCACGCCGGTTTGCTGGCAATGCGACGTGCCATCGAAGGATTACGCGTAGCTCCGAATTTCGTTCTGGTAGATGCGCGAAAAATTCCTGAATTGAACATGCCACAACGTGGCATCGTGCGCGGAGATTCATTGTCAGCAAGCATTGCGGCGGCTTCGATTCTGGCGAAAACCACACGCGACGCGATGATGTTCGAACTTGACCGGCAATTTCCAGGGTACGGATTGGCTGGCCACAAAGGCTACCCAACGCCAGAACACTTTGCCGCACTGAAAAAGCTGGGAGCGTCTCCGGCTCATCGTCGCAGTTTTCGCCCCGTGCGCGAAGTGTTGGGACTCGATCCGACGCAAATTTCCCTGTTTCATCAAGACTGAAAGAGCGCAGCAAATGAATTCAGGGAAAACAGTAATCTGTCCGCTTCTCGTCACGTCAACTCTGCTGGCCGTGGCATTGATGTGGTTTTATTTCGTTCACGAAGGACTTCCGAAATTTGCCCGCGCGCCAACTTCACTGTTTCTGACACTGGTCGCAATCGTTGACGGCCTTTGGCATGCAATAGGAATCAGTGGAATCTATGGAAAACAGATTCCTGTCTTTGGGGTCAATTGAATTGCGGCAGCGGCATTTTGCCTGACGTCGATCGCGATTATTCGAAAACTATTTCGCCCCCAATCTTCTCAATCAGTTTGAGGTTTACGAATGTCCACGCCGCAAACAAAATTCGCCACGGGATCGCTTTCCAACCCGAAAGATTCGGTTGGCTTTGTATTGCGGCTTGGGCGCGCGCTGCATGCCTACGGTTATCCGGCGCATCGTCTGGAAGAAGTGTTGAGCAAAACGTCCGAACGGTTGGGGCTGGTAGCGCAGTTCTTTTCCACACCGACTTCGATCTTTGCTTCGTTCGGTCGTCAGGAAGAACAGCAAACGTTTCTGATGCGCGTCACTCCCGGTGAAGTGAATCTTGGAAAACTGGCGGAGCTTGACGATGTGACGACCGGCGTGTTGCGCAGCTCGGTTGATCCGGCAACTGGTTCTGAGAAGATCGAACGGATTCTGGCTGGCCCAGAACGCTATGGGGGCGCACTCAGAACACTGGCTTTTGGGACGGCTTCCGCCGCCGGTTCGCGTTTTCTGGGTGGAGGGTTGAAGGAAATTGGCGTTTCCGCTTTGATCGGATTGCTCATCGGATTGCTGTCGGTCTTCGCTTCCAGGTATCCGACGTGGGGCAAAGTCTTTGAGCCAGTCGCTGCATTCATTGCTTCGGCAACGGCAGCAGCGTTGAGTTTCATCATCGGGCCTTACGCGATTTCCAACGCGACGCTGGCTGGAATGATCGTGCTGATGCCAGGGCTGACGCTCACCGTGGCGATGATTGAACTATCCACGCAGAACCTTTCTTCGGGCACGGCTCGGCTGAGCGGAGCTTTCGTCGTGTTTCTGGGAATCGGCCTGGGCGTGGCGATTGGCGATTCAATTTCTCAAACAGCTTTCGGCGATCCGCAAATTGCACGAGCAATTCCATTGCCCGCCTGGACGGAGTTGATTGCCTTGGCGGCAATGCCGCTGGCGTTCACGGTTCTGTTGCGGGCGCGTTGGCAGGACGCCATCTGGATTATTATTGCCGGGGCGCTGGCCGTTGGCGGCAGCAAGTTGGGGAGCCAATTGCTGGGATCGCTGGGAGTTTTTCTGGGCGCGTTGACCGTCGGCATTGCCAGCAATTGGTATTCGCGCTTGATGGATCACCCGGCCATCATTCCGCAAGTTCCTGGCATTCTCATGCTGGTGCCCGGCAGCGTGGGATTTCGCGGACTGGCGGCACTGCTCGACCGGCAAATCGTTTCCGGAGTAGACACCACGTTCAAAATGATCTTAACGGCGATGGCATTGGTTGCTGGAACGCTGATCGCCAATATCGTCGTCCCATCTCGCAGAGAGTTATAGAATGGCCTTTCCCAAAAGGCTTGGCAGAAAACCGAACACGCTAACAACTTACCCAACTTTTCAGGAGGACATCACCATGGCAAACCGACTTAATCATCAATGGCGGCTGGCGGCTCGCCCAGAAGGGCTAATCAAAGAAAGCGATTTCACCTGGACGGAAGAAGCCGTTCCGGAATTGCAGGATGGCCAATTTCTGGTTCGCAACTTGTATCTTTCGCTTGATCCGACGATGCGGATGTGGGCGACACGCGACACATACTTGCCCGCAGTGCCGATTGGCGATGTGATGCGTGGCGGAACCATCGGCATCGTAGAAGAATCTCGCAATGCGAATTTCAAAGTTGGCGATCACGTGTCCGGTTTACTGGGCTGGCAGGAATACGCCATCACTGACGGCAAAGGTGTCAACGCGTTGCCCAACTTGCCCGGTGTTCCGCTAACAGCGCATTTCGGATTATTTGGTCACATTGGCCTGACGGCTTATTTTGGCTTGTTGGATATTGGCCAGCCGAAAGCGGGCGAAACGCTGGTGGTATCGGCAGCAGCTGGCGCGGTCGGTTCCCTGGTCGGTCAGATCGGCAAAATCAAAGGCTGTCGCGTGGTGGGAATTGCCGGAGCCGACGACAAATGCAAATGGATTGTGGATGAACTCGGCTTTGACGCCGCGATCAACTACAAAACCGAAAACGTTGCCGAAGCTTTGAAAAAACATTGTCCCAACGGCATTGATATAGATTTTGAAAACGTCGGTGGCGAAATCATGGACGCTGTGCTGGCTCAGATCAATTTGCGCGCCCGCATTGTATTGTGCGGATTGATTTCCGGTTACAACGCGACGACGCCTGTGCCGGGTCCGTACAATTTCGCCAATATTCTGATTCAGCGCGCTCGCGTCGAAGGCTTCATCGTGCTGGATTACGCTCCGCGTGCAATGGAATGCATGATGGAAATGGGCAAATGGTTGATGGAAGGCAAAATCAAATATCGCATTGACGAAGTTGACGGTTTGAAGGGAGCACCGATGGCTCTGAACCGGTTGTTCGAAGGAACCAATATCGGGAAGCTGGTGGTCAAAATCTGATGTTCATAGATTCGCATGCACATTTGGATGTTCCGAACTACGACGCCGACCGCGCGGAAGTGATCGCTCGCGCTCGCGCGGCAGGCGTTGAACTAATGCTGGAAATTGCCGGCAGCGACATCGGCAAAGGCTCGCTGGAACCAGGATTGCGGTTAGCCAACGAACACGAATTCATTTACGCTGCCATCGGTTTGCATCCGCACGAAGCCAGTTTGTACAACACGCAACTTGAAAAAACCTTGTTGGATTGCAGCCGTCACCCGAAAGTCATCGGCTGGGGCGAAATTGGTTTGGATTACCATTACGACCACAGCCCGCGTGACGTGCAACGGCAAGTTTTTCAAAGACAGTTGGAACTGGCAATCGAGCGCCGATTGCCAGTCATCATTCACACTCGCGAAGCGGAAGAAGACACAATTGCGATCTTGCGCCAAGCCTGGGCTGAAAACGGTGGCGCTGACATCGGCGGCATCATTCATTGTTTCACCAGCTCGCAAGCATTGGCGGATGCTGCGCTTGAAATGGGTTTCTACATTTCCTTTTCCGGCGTTCTGACGTTCAAAACAGCGGAAGAGCTTCGCGATGTAGCGCGATCTGTGCCGATGGAACGGCTGCTGATTGAAACCGATTGCCCGTTTCTGGCTCCGATTCCGTATCGCGGAAAACGCAACGAGCCAGCGTTCGTCATTGAAACCGCAAAGAAACTGGCGGAGTTGAAACAGACTTCAGTCGAAGAAATTGGCCGCGTTACCAGCGGCAATTTTCGTCGGCTTTTTAGTCTGTAATAAAATCCTCTTCTTGATCCCGCATTGACAATGGATTTAGCAACGGGTTACAACTTTGTCCCTACCTTATCCAGAGTCACAGGCATGACAAGCGCAAAAAGCGTTGAACCAAGTCCGCCGCAGTTGTGAAGTATTCCGGTTTGATCCGGTCAGTTTGAAATAACTGCACGCCAATGTGCTCTGACCAGGTTTGTGAATTATGGCGCAGCAAAATACATTCGACATCGTCTCTCAAATTGAGCACCCTGAAGTTGTCAACGCCGTCAATCAGGCGCTGAAAGAGGTGCAAACTCGTTTTGATTTCAAGGGCAGCAAAAGCAACATCGAACTGGAAGGAAAGGAAGCAATCATTCTGACTTCGGATGATGAGTACAGACTGACCAGTTTGAATGACATCTTGCAAACGAAACTCGTCAAACGCAACGTGCCGCTAAAAGGATTAACGTACGGCAAGATTGAACAGGCGTTAGGCGGGACGGTTCGTCAGCGAATCACCCTGCAACAGGGCATTCCGCAGGAAAAGTCCAAAGAGATCGTCAAATTTATCAAAGACACCAAGTTAAAAGTTCAGGCTTCGATTCAGGGCGACCTGGTTCGCGTCGCTGGCAAGGATCGCGACGTTTTGCAGCAAATCATCTCCGCCCTGCGTGCTCATGACTTTGACATTGATATGCAGTTCACGAATTACAGATCGAATTGAGGCAGTGGTTGGTGATCAGCGGGCAGTGTGACGCTTCTCCCAATCGCCCAACCACGCATAACTATGGCAACACATGTATCAGCATCTTCTACGCGCGAAGCGACCACAGCCGGGCGAATCTTCGGCTTGATCGCACGCGAAATGCAGCGCTTGGAGGAAGAATTCGAGCGGCAGGCTCGCACGAATATTCAAATCATCGCCCACATCGGACAGTATCTGCACCAGACTGGCGGCAAACGTGTTCGTCCGGCGCTCGTCGTTTTGGCGGCGAAAATTTTCGGCGAAGAAGTTGATGATTCCGTCATCAAAATGGCTACGGTGATGGAATTTCTGCACACGGCAACATTGGTTCACGATGATGTAATTGACGGTGCGGAAATGCGACGCGGTCGCCGGGCGGTTTCTTCCCAATGGGGCAACGAAACTGCCGTTTTGATGGGGGACTGGCTGTACATGACGGCGTTTGAAACCGCATTGCAGCAACGCAATCTGGACCTGCTGGACACGCTGACCGAAGCCACGCGTAAAATGACTGAAGGCGAATTGATTCAGTTAACCCTGATTGGTAATACGCGAATCACAGAAGAGCAGCATCTGGAAATCGTCACCCGAAAGACCGCGTACCTGTTCAGCGCCAGTTGTAAAGTCGGCGGAATTTTGCGCGGAGGAACGCCCGAACAACGCCGCGCATTGGCGGATTACGGACTGAATCTGGGCATTGCCTTTCAACTAGTTGACGATCTGTTGGATTTCACGTCGAACGTCGAAAAACTGGGGAAACCAGTTTTGAGCGACCTGCGCGAAGGGAAAGTCACTCTGCCGCTGATTCGGTTACTGCGCTCTCAACCTCAATTTTTCCCTCAGGTCCGAGCCGCAATGGAAGAACCGGCAGGCGAAACCGTGCGCGCACGCGAAGTGCTGGCCATCTTGGCAGAGTCCGGCGAATTGGAAAAATCCCGCGATGAAGCTTATTCTTACGCCGTTCGCGCCCAGGAATCGTTGAAAATTTTCCCAGACAACCAATACCGGCGGGCGCTCACCGAAATCGCTCAATACATCATTGAGCGCGACAATTGATTTTGAGTTCTGAATTTTGGATTGTTGGTTGTTGGCAGAATTTGGCCACAATCAATGCAACCGATTCAAAACCAAGAATTCGAAATCCAAGATCCTTATGAATGACGCGGCATTGGCGGCGCTTCAGCGGTCATTAAGTGAGTACCGCGAAGCCAAACGGAAAATTCAGCTCAAGTTGGCCGACCTGGAAATGGAGTCGGCTTCTTTGCGTTCGCAGTTGGCCGAACTGGACGCCATGATTGAGCGAAATGAAAAAGCGTTTTTGCGTGTTTTGCTTCCGGCAAACAAGCATTCGCAATCAGCCCGCCTTTCGGAACAAATTTTCGATTACAAACCAACCCCTCGTGCTTCAGACTTTGGAGATTATCGGTCGTCAGTCGAATCCGACATTGAAGCTGAAGTTGCCAAGCTGGAGCAATCCGAAAAAAACAGCAATGTAAGGTTTACGGATTTCCGCATTCCCCAGGCCGCAACCATTGTTTTGCGCGAAGCCGAAGGCCCATTGCACGTCAGCGAGATTTATCGTCGCATGGCCGCTGGCGGATTCGAGTTTCGCGGCCAACATCAACTGATCACGCTCGCTGTTTCCTTAAGCCGCAGCAAACGCTTCCGCAAAATTGCTCCAGGCACATTTGACCTTGTTCCCGAACATCTGGCCGGAGCAGCTTGATCGTGAAGTGCGTTTTGCGTAATGCGGACTCCTGATAACCTGCCGCCTATCCCCACTTGGAAATTCAACTCGAATGCCTGTGTCCAAATCTCAACCCAAAACTCATGAGATCGAAGTCAAATTGCGCTTCGACAGCGTTGAACCACTGACCGCATGTGGAATCGTGCTGGAGCTCGAAAAGCCTAGACATTTTGAAGACAACTGGCTGCTGGACACGGCGGAAAAACAACTGGGTCAAACCTTGTCGGTCTTGCGCGTCAGGCAAACGGGGAAAACCGGTTCGATGACCTACAAGGAAAAAGCCGCGCCCGATGTTGCAGTGTCGCAATTCAAAAAGCGGCTCGAACTGGAAACTGAGCTCGATGATCCGTTCAGCGCGTTGGCGCTCTTTGAGCGGCTAGGATTTAATCCCTGGTTTCGTTATCAAAAGCACCGCACTGTGTTTCGCGCTAGCTTGCCAAATGGCTCTTCGTTGCATGTGATGTTTGATGAAACGCCGATTGGCAATTTCATTGAACTCGAAGGCGAAGAAGAAACGATTGCCGAAGCCGTCAAGCTTCTCGGCGTCAGCCGTGAAGAATACGTGCTGGACAGTTATCTGGCCTTACAAGCCGCTGAATGCGAGCGGCTCGGCAAACAGTTTGGTGATATGCTGTTTTCCGCCACCAACCACCTATCACCAACCACAGACCACCAATTATGAAAGCAATGATTTTGGCCGCAGGTTTTGGCACTCGACTGTGGCCGTTGACGATTGGCCGAACCAAACCGGCAATTCCTTTCTTGAATCGCCCGTTGATCGGATTCACCATTGACTACCTGCGCCGCTATGGATTCGAAGACGTCCTCATCAATTTGCACCACGAACCAGATTCGGTTCGCCAACAGATCGGCGATGGTTCGCGGTTCGGTGTGCGCATTCATTATTCCGTCGAAGAGCCGGAAATTCTGGGAACGTCCGGCGCGCTGGATAATGTCCGCGAACAACTCAATCAGGAAACCTTCGTCGTCATCAACGGAAAAATCATCACCGACATTAACTTGGCAAAAGCGCTTGAAACCCATCGGCAAAAACATGCCCTGGCGACATTGGTGTTGAAACCCAATCCTAAGCTTGAGCGTTTCAGCGAAGTCAAAATCACTGAAGACAGTCGCATCCTGGAATTCGCAGGCTTCCCGGCTCCCGATTCCCGCCCCTCGATTCCTCCACTGATGTTCACAGGCATTCACATCATGGAACCGGAAATTTTTGATTACATTCCGCGCAGAGTGTTTTCAGATTCAGTCAGGGATGTTTATCCGCGAGCGATGGTTGACGGAAAAGTGATTGCCGCGCACATCGCAAGTGCGGAAAGTTCCTGGTACGAACTCAGCACGATTCAACGATATCTGGAGATCAGCTTGGAATTTCTCGCCCGCGAAGGTCGCGACATCGTGATGGATGAGGATTGTCAGGTGGATGCCAGCGCGCGCGTTACCAATTCTGTGTTGTGGAAACGAGTTCACATCAACGCCGGTGCCCAGTTGCATAACTGCATCATCGGTGACGGCGTAACAATTCCTGCCGGAACCAAATTCGATCGTGCGGTCATCGTTCGCGCGGATTTGGCCGCTGGAACTGAACGACCTGAGAAGGCATTGCCGGGCGAGGTCATTGGCGAAAATCTTGTAGTGAAATTCGGCTGATGCTACCATCCTCTATCGTTTTTGCGAGCTGTAAAAATGATTTCGCGGGCATTCACCAAATTTAGTTTTACTGCGCCTACCCCTTTCGGAAGAATTCTGAAGAAGTTTTGCCCGCCGACAAGACTGACCTAAAAAATTATGACTGCGACACAAAGCAACAATCCTATTGCGCCCGAAATGCTTCCGGGTGAAATGGCCAAAACTACTGGCGGCCTGAGCGAAAAACGCGTGGTGATTTTTGCAGCCCGGCATTTCGGGCTGCCCATCAGCGAAGTTTTATTTCAACCACTGACTCCCGATGCTTCCGCTCGCAAGTATTACCGCATCGCTGCCGCTAAGCAGCCAGACAAAACACTGATTGTCAGTTTGTACCCTTCGCCATTTAATCCTTTGGAAAATACGTTTCTGGACGTCACCAAGCTGTTTGAGCAAGCCAATCTGCCTGTGCCCAAGATCATTGATGTCGCTGGAACCGAAGGCATTATCCTGCAGGAAGATTTGGGCGACGTGAGTTTGGCAACCTGGCTCAGCGAAGCGGAAGCGCGCGGCAATGTGGCGGGCGTCGAAGAAATGTTACATCGTTCGCTTGAGCTGATTGCGCGAGTACAATCAGCAACTTTGATCGCCTACACGATGAATTCTGTGGCCAGCCGATTGGCGTTCGACGAAGACAAACTGTTGTGGGAGTTGAACTACTTTTTCGACCACTTCTTCGGCAGTTATCGTCAGATCCAATTCGCCAACCAGGAAGCCGAGGCCATCAAACAGGATTTGCAATCTATCGCCGCCGAATTGAGCGCCCGGCCGCGGACATTAACTCATCGCGATTACCACGCAATGAATTTGATGGTGGATGCCAATGGAAGCTTGCGCATTATTGACCACCAGGATGCGCGAATGGGGCCGGCAACATATGATCTGGTTCCGCTGCTGGTCGAACGCCGATTGCAACCTGTGGACGAAGATTGGGTTTCGGAGCGGCAGGATTTATTCTTGGCCTTGCGCGAAAAGCTAGGCTTGCCGAAAATCGAACCCGATGATTTTCGATACGAGTTCAATCTGATGATCATTCAGCGGCAATTGAAAGCTATCGGCACGTTCTCGTATCAAACCGCAGTCGTCGGACGCGGAGTGGTTTACGAAAAATACATTGTGCCGGCGGCAGCAACAGTTCTGCGAGCAATGAGCAAGCCTGGGATAAAAGCCTATCCGGCACTGCAAAAAGCGCTGGAAAGCGTCTCACTTGAAACATAAATGGAATGAACCAACAGGCTGTCAAAATCAGTAAGTTTCTGAGTCTCGTATTGCGCCACGAGCCTGAAAAAATCGGCCTGACGCTTGACCCGGCTGGCTGGGTTTCAGTGGATCAATTATTGGCCGCGTGCCACGCAAACGGCAGAACAATTTCTTTGAAAGAATTGCAGGATGTCGTAGCCGGTAACGACAAACAACGCTTTTCTTTCAGTAACGACGGCAGCTTGATTCGCGCCAATCAAGGCCATTCAGTTGAAATCGAACTGGGCTACGAAGCAGCGATTCCGCCTGCCAAACTTTTTCACGGCACAGCGGAACGGTTTTTGGCTTCCATCCAAGAACAAGGCTTACTCAAAGGGAAACGTCACCATGTGCATCTATCTGCCGACGTGAAAACAGCAATCAAAGTCGGTCAACGACATGGAAAGCCCGTAGTTTTGCATGTTGATTCCGGAAAAATGCATCAAGACGGTTTTATCTTTTATCTCTCAACAAACGGGGTCTGGTTGACGGAGCACGTCCCTGTTCCTTACCTAATTTCTTATGAAGCAAACATACATCTCTGATATTTCCAAACACCTTGGCGAAGAAATCACCATCAAAGGATGGCTGTACAACAAACGATCCAGCGGCAAGCTGGGCTTTCTGGAAGTCCGCGATGGTTCCGGCATCATTCAAGGAGTCGTGTCGAAAAAAGATGTCACCGACGAAACCTGGGAAAGCACGGAAAAGGTGACTCAGGAGTCTTCGATCATTGTCACCGGCACTCCGCGTGAGCATCCCAAAAAGCCGGGTGTTTATGAAATGGACATCAAGACGGTGGAAATCGTCAATCTGACTGGAGAATATCCAATCACGCCCAAAGAACACGGCGTCGAATTCCTGATGGATCATCGCCATTTGTGGCTGCGCTCACGGCGGCAACATGCGATCCTGAAAGTCCGCCACACGATCATCAAATCGGTTCGCGACTTTTTCGACAACAATGGTTTTACACTGTGCGACACGCCAATCTTTACTCCTGCTGCCTGCGAAGGGACTTCGACCTTGTTCGAAGTGAACTACTTCGACGACGAAAAAGCGTACCTGTCGCAATCCGGCCAGCTTTACAATGAAGCCACTGCCGCTGCGTTCGGCAAAGTTTATTGCTTTGGCCCAACGTTTCGCGCTGAAAAGTCCAAAACCCGCCGCCACCTGACTGAGTTCTGGATGGTCGAACCGGAAGTCGCCTATGCCAAACTCGACGACGTGATGGAACTGGCCGAAAACTTCATCAGCTACATTGTCAGCCGCGTGCTGGAAACCCGGCAGGAAGAGCTGAAGATTCTGGAACGCGACATTTCCAAACTCGAAGCCATCGTGCCGCCGTTCCCTCGGCTGCAATATGACGACGCGGCCAAAATGCTTCAGCAGGCACACGCTGAAGGCAAACTGGAAAACCGGTTTGAATGGGGCGGCGATCTGGGCGCGCCGGATGAAACGTACATTTCGTCGCAATATGACAAACCCGTGATGGTGCATCGGTACCCGGCAGAAGTGAAAGCGTTTTATATGGAACCGGATCCGCAGCGTCCTGACCTGGCGTTATGCGTGGACGTGCTGGCTCCTGAAGGTTACGGCGAAGTCATCGGCGGCGGCGAACGCATGTCTTCGCACGAATTGCTGCTGCAACGCATTCACGAGCACCAATTGCCGCCGGAAGCATTCGACTGGTATCTAGATTTGCGAAAGTACGGCAGCGTGCCTCACGGTGGTTTTGGTATGGGAATCGAACGTTGTGTCACATGGCTTTGCGGAATTGACCACGTTCGCGAAACCATTCCCTTCCCGCGTATGCTGTACCGGCTAAAACCTTAATCTGAAAGCAAAAAGCAAAAGTTGAAAATACGACCCGAACTTGTGCGACCTTTGCAGGCGACTATTTTTGCCTTTTGCTTTTTGATATTTACCTTTTGAGTTTTTCTTCCCCCATCGCGAATCTTCCCCCAGAGGATTATTGCCCCATGACTGGAAAAGAAAACTCACCTTTGCGGCGTTCGCCGCAATTTCCCGACAATGCATCACTGGCGACGGTAACAAGCCCGCCGCAAAAAGCTGCGATCATTGACACCTGGCTCAGCCAGTTTGAACAGCGCATTGCTCAGGATTTCCTGCGGCGGACAGGCCTGGATTACCAAACAACCATTGCTCAAATTATGGAAGCAGCGGAACCCTTTCCGGGCATGCGTGTGCTGGATGTTCCAACTGGAACCGGAATTCTGGCTCGACAGTTCGTTGGCAAAGTCGGTCAGGAAGGCAAAATCATAGGAGTGGACGACACACCCGAAAAAGTCGAAGCTGCGCGACTGGCTGCGCAATCGGCCAAAGCGACGTTGAAAACCGAATGGCAGGTGATGCCGTTGGAGAAGCTGAAATTCACTGACAGCAGTTTTGATCTTGTCACTTCGGGAATGGCGTTTCACCGCTTGAATGGACAGCGGTATTTGGCCGAAATTTATAGAGTTCTGGCTCCCGGCGGGCGGTTGTTAATCGCGGACGAATTGGCTCCGAAAATCACTCCCAACGCATTGCTGCAATCGGTCAGACGAAACTATTACCGATTTATTGCCCGTGACAGCGCAGAAGCCGACGCAAGCTTTCATTCCAGCGACGAAGTGATGCGAATGATGCGCGAAGCGGGTTTCAGTCAGATTGTGTTTCGCGTGTTGCGGCAGCGCAGCAAACATGATCGCATTTTCACACTAATCAAAGCGGTTAAGTAACGAGGTAGCAAGATGAATCCGCCAAAAAAAGCCACGATCATTGGAGTCCTGATGGATTTGGGCGCTGATCGCAGAGGCGTGGATATGGGCCCGTCGGCAGTTCGCGTTGCCGGTTTAAACGAACGACTGGAAACGCTTGGTTACCAAGTCACAGACGCTGGCAATATTCCGGTTCGCAACCCGGAAATGCTGCCCATTACAGATGGCAAAGCGAAGTACCTGCCTGAAATCGCTGCCGCTTGCCAGAAACTGGCCGATCAAGTCGAAGCCGCATTGGAAGCCCGCTCGATGCCAATTATTCTGGGCGGAGATCACTCAATCGCGATTGGCAGCGTTGGCGGTTTGTCTGCGTTTCATCACAAGCAAGGCAAACGAGTTGGCGTCATCTGGTTTGACGCGCATGGCGACATGAATACGCCAGACACTTCACCATCCGGCAACATTCACGGCATGCCTTTCGCGGCGATTCTGGGCCACGGAGCAAAAGAGTTGACCGAGATCAGCGGCTTCGCACCGAAAGTGTATCCGGAAGATTGTGTGTTAATCGGTGCGCGCAGCGTTGACCCTGAAGAAGCCGTCGCGTTGAAAGCTTCTGGCATCCGCGTCATCACCATGCGTGAATTGGATGAACGCGGGATGAGCGCCGTGATGGATGAGGCAATGTGGCTGGCTTCGCGACGGACTGCGGGATTTCACGTTACGATGGATATGGATTTTGTGGATCCTGATTTCGCGCCGGGCGTCGGCACTCCGGTTCCCGGCGGCCCAACGTATCGCGAAAGTCATTTGGCCATGGAAAAGGTCGCCGATTCGGGCAAGATGCTTTCGTTCGAATTGACCGAAGTGAATCCGGTATTGGACATCTCGAACAAGACAGCGGAACTGGGTGTGCAATTGATTCTGTCTGCATTGGGCAAAAAGATTATGTGAACTGGGGACGCAAGCGTCCCGCCTGTCAGTGGAGAAAAGCTTGGCAAACAAACTCAAAGTCGGTGTCATTTTCGGCGGGCGTTCAGGTGAACACGAAGTTTCGCTGCGTTCAGCGGAATCCATTATCAACGCGCTTGATCGCAACAAATACGACGTCGTGCCGATTGCCATCACCCAATCCGGCAAGTGGCTGGCTTCCAGCGAAGCGACGAACTTGCTGCCGAGCGCGGTGATGACGAACGCCGACCAACACGTGGCGATTTTTGGCGACCCCACAGAAAAAGGTTTGGCCCGATTCGGCATGGAAAATGATGGTGGCAAACGGGACCGGCTGGACGTGATTTTCCCTGTGCTGCACGGAACTTATGGTGAAGACGGCACAATTCAGGGATTGCTGGAAATGGCTGACGTGCCGTATGTCGGTTGCGGCGTGCTAGGCTCAGCCGCCGGAATGGACAAAGTCGTGATGAAGCGATTGTTTCGCGAAGCGGGTTTGCCCATTGTCGAATTCGTTCACTTCCTGCGTTCGCAATGGGAGGCTGATCCGTTGCTGGTTGAAATGCGTGTTGCCGAAGAAATCGGATTTCCCTGTTTCGTCAAACCCGCGAACCTGGGTTCTTCAGTCGGAATTTCAAAAGCCACTGACAGCAAAACGTTGAACGAGGCGATTGCTCTGGCGGCAAAATACGACCGCAAGATCGTCATCGAACGCGGAGTTGACGCTCGCGAAATCGAAGTTAGCGTCCTGGGCAACGATCAACCAATTGCCAGCTTGCCCGGCGAGATCGTCCCGCAAACCGCTGAGTTTTACGATTACCAGGCAAAATACATCAGCGCCAATGGTGCTCGGTTGGAAATCCCTGCAAACCTGAGCGAAACACAAACAGCTGAAATTCAGCAAATGGCGGTTCAGGCGTTTCAGGCGATTGACGGCGCAGGACTTGGTCGCGTGGATTTCTTTTTGGAAAAAGAAACCGGCAAGTTGTTGCTAAACGAAATCAACACAATGCCCGGCTTTACTTCGATCAGCATGTATCCGAAGTTGTGGGAAGCCAGCGGACTCCCTTACAGCCAGTTGATTGACCGGCTGATCGAACTGGCGTTTGAACGTCACCGTGAAAAGTCGCGCAACATGACAAGTTTCGATTGAGAATTCGAGATCCGGTCTGCAAAAGAAAAGGCGGCATCGAGTGCCGCCTTTTCTTTTGGCCAGATCAACGCTGGCTGTCAGGTTTGATGGGACGTGAAGGAGGTGCTTCGCGCGACGGAGGCGAAGACTGTCGCTCCGGCGCACGTTCCGTTTTCGGTGGAGCCGATTCCCGCGAAGGTGGAGGCGAAGACTGTCGCTCTGGCGCGCGCTCGCTTCTGGACGGAGCTGATTCGCGCGGCGGAGCGGATTCTCTACGTTCGACAGGACGTGACGGCGGCGGATCATATCGGCGCGGCGATTCGGTGCGTGTCGGTGGTGGATCGTAACTGCGCGGCGATTCCGTGCGCGAGGGACGATTCGTGTCGCGATTTACATCACGGCTTGGCGTCGAACGCGGAGTATCCACTGAATCGCGCGACGGCGTGTTGCGCTCGCTTTCCGGCAAGCTTCGCGCTGGAGCCGGAATTCGCTCAACCGTTCGGTATTCGCTGTCACGCGCCGGGCGATCCGGGCGAATAATCTGGCCATCTTGAACTCGGCTTGACGAAGCATTGTTGTCCGAATTGCGTGTCGGTGCGCCACGTTCGGGCAACGTCACGCCCTGGGCATCACGAATCGGGCTAGCCCCGACTTCGCCCCTGACCGGAGCACCGGATCGGTCCAACCCCGAAACGGGTCGGCGTTCAATCACAGGAGCTTCCAAGCGGCGCGCGATTTCAGTTCGCTCGACTTTCAATTCACGAGTCGGGGCAGCTTGAACAGGCTTGAATTCTTCTCCGCGCAACACCGCAGGAGTCGTTCCGTCGCCTTGCCCAGCATTACCGCGCGGCGGAGCTGGCGGCAAATTGATTTCCCCGGGGGATTTCACTTCGTTCTGTGTGACGAGGACTCGGCCATTGTCGAACTTGCGTCCATCCATCACGCTGACGCCACCGGGCGCGTTGTAATTATCCAGTGAACGCGCATTGATGATTGTCGTATTGTTAACGATAGTGGTTGATCCATTACGCCATTGATACCGATCGCGCGGTCCCAACGGACACCAGCCATACCAGCCATAACGTCCGTCGCGATACCCATCGTTATAACCGTCGCGATATCCGCGATTGTAACCGCCACCCCAACCGAAAAAGGCGACTTGATGTGGTGCCCATCCCCATCCGACGGAAACACTGGGAACCCAGCACCAACGGCTGCGATACCACGCCCAGCGCCCATAATGGTACGGGGCCCATCCCCAGGGTTCATACGAAACCCAAGTCCATCCCCACCCGGAATAATAGCGCCAGTACCCGGCTCGATAAGGTGCCCAACCAACAGCCACGCTGCGCGGCGACCAGACCCAACCATAATCCGGCGATTCATACCATTCGCCGTAATAATCCAGATCGTAAACGCCTGCAACGGATACCGGCACATAACGTGCGCTGCGAGAATTTTCGACGCGTGACATCAACTCGTCATCGCGACGGTCATTCCAACGATCCCAGTTATCTTTATCGTCCAATCGTGCAATCTGGAAATAGTTGGCATCGCGTCCATCAACAACAATGCGACGACCTTGTTTGACTGTCACCGCACCGATTTCGCGGTTATACACTTCAGCTTGGCCGCGCCGGACGATGACTTCAGTCGTTCCATCGTCGCGCACGTTGATTCGGTAATTGCCTTCTTTCAAAAACGTGACGGCGACAATCGGCGTGTCCACTTCAAAGTAAATCGGGTCGTCTCGTCCAACATCATTCGCGTCCACAACGCTAAATTGGCGGCGGTCAAGGCTGTCCACTCGAAACGTCCCGGTTCCGACAGGCAGCGCAAATTGAATGGTTCCGTTATTGAATTGTGAAAACCGCAGATTGGTGTTGCTGTCAATGCGGATAAGGTTGCGCCCGGTGATCTGAATTTCGGAGCGTCCACCGGGGCCGCTGTAGAGTTGATCCCGTTCGTTCAACGGCAGGTTCAGTGAAGCGTCGTACCAATTTTGACCATCACCTGTGCGCTGATAACTAACTTCGCCTTCGAGCAAGCTGATGCGTGCAACACGCACAGTGGGGTCTTGTGCGACGGCCAGTGTGACCAATGAAACCAGAAAACTGAGCAAAAGCGCCGCTCGCGCCAGGCGGCGGCAACCAGCAAATGGGCTGGCAAGCAATTCTGAAGCAGTGGCAAAGAGCATCATATTTTCCTCCGCGCAAAATCGAGGTCTTTCGCCGAAACCCCGACAGTTAGTTTTCAATCTCTTCGAAAGATCATTGGGGTGAGCAACTATGTGAGCAAAATTTATGCCTTCCCTTAGGCAACCCACACAATTCTAAGTCCCGCCTTTTCGCCACTTTCGCCCGACCAGAAACTGCAACTGGCCCAATTCTATCCCATATCGGTTAACCTGTGACCTGACGCCTGACGCTTTCGTGCAGCAGTCATCGCACCAGATTCATCATCACGCCTTGGCCGTCGCTGAAAATTCCCGCGATGCAACCAGTCATCAAAGTCGCCAACGTCGCCGCCAGCAAAGCACGAAAGCCAAGCGCCGCCAGGTCGTCTCGGCGTGAAGGAGCCAACGCCGCCGTTCCTCCCACAAAAATTGCAATCGAAGCCACATGCGTAAATCCGCATAACGCGTATGTCAGAATCACCACTGAACGCGGGTCGGCAATCTGGCCATGCGCAACCATCTGCGCCAAATCCTGATACGAAACCACCTCGGTCAACAACACACGTTCCCCCAGCAGACGCCCCGCTTCAGCAATATCAGCGCGGGCGATTCCCAACAACGCCGCCAGCGGATAAAACACCCAACCCAGAATTTTGACCATCGAAAGCGGTTCCGAAAGCCCCAGCCAGCGACTTGGCAGCCCGATGAATTTGTCCAACAGCGCAACCATTCCCAACCCGGCCACCAACAATGCGGCAATGCCCGCCGCCAGTTTCATTCCGTCCATCGAACCTTCAATGATGGCGCTCATCAAATTGCGAGCGTGCGGAGCTTCTTCCTCTTTGGGAATGCTGGTCGCGGTTTCGGGCGTTTCTGTTTCCGGCATTAACAACTTGGCCATGACGATTGAGGCTGGAATGGCAATCACCGAAGCCGACATCAAATGCCCAGCGATTTGCGGAAAGCTGTCGCCCAGCAGAATGACGTACAGCCCCAAGGTTGTTGAAGCTGCTGTAGCCATGCCAGCCGCCAGAACCGTCAACAATTCAGATTGCGTCATTTTTTCGAGATAAGGCCGAATAACTAGCGCCGACTCCACACCGACAAAGATGTTGGCCGCACTGGATAACGATTCAGCTCCGCTGATGCCCATCGTTCGGTGAAACAGTTTGGCAAACAGACGCACGATGAATTGCAGAATTCCGAAATGATAAAGCGCTGCTGCAAACGCCGAAAAGAAAATGGCAATTGGCAAAGCTTGAAACGCCAGAATGAAGCCGAGCGGTTTTCCTTCCTGAGTCTTGCCCGTAGAAAGCGGCCCCAGCAGGAAATCCGAACCGGCTTTGGACGCATCCAGCAAGGCCATAACGCCATCGTTTAGCCACAAAAATGCCTGCCGGGACCCGGGCAAACGAAACACCAACAAGCCAATCAAAAGTTGCAAGCCCATTCCCCAGGCAATGGTTCGCCAGTTGATTTTGCGGCGGTTGGCAGAAAACAGCCAGGCGATGGAGGCGAACACAAAGAACCCCGCCAGCGAGATCAAATGATTCATCAGGTGTCCTCACGAAATTGTTGTCGAATTGTTTCCAGGTGATTTCTTGCCTGTTGCAGTCCGTTGTGGGAAGCTACGGCTTCTTTATCCACGTTATCTACAACCTAATACTTGAGAGGCAAAAAGCGCCGTGATTCTAAAAGTCTTCGCCGATAAAAGCCAACTTGGCCAAGCCGCTGCCATACAAGCCGCCGCTGCCATTAATCGCGCCATCGCCGAACGTGGCCAAGCGCGCATCATCGCTGCCACAGGCATGTCACAATTCGAATTTCTAAAAGCCTTGATTGCGACTCCGGGCATTGACTGGACCAACGTTGAAATGTTCCATCTGGACGAATACGTCGGCCTGCCAATTTCACACCCCGCCAGTTTCCGCAAATATCTGCTGGAGCGATTCATCGAACCCGCCGGGCTGACCCAGTTTCACTTGCTGAACGGCGAACGCGATCCACAGGAAGTTTGCCAGATCATTGGCGAACTGATTTCCTCTGCGCCGATTGACGTCGCTTTCGTCGGCATTGGCGAAAATGGACATTTGGCATTCAATGACCCGCCCGCCGATTTTGACACCGAAGCTCCGTACATCGTCGTCAACCTCGACGAAGCCTGTCGCCGGCAACAAGTCGGCGAAGGCTGGTTCGCGGGAATGGGTGACGTGCCGACTCAGGCAATTTCGATGTCCGTCCGCCAGATTTTGAAAGCAAAAGAAATCATCTGCATCGCTCCTGATGCGCGCAAAGCCGTTGCTGTCCGCAACTGTTTCGAAACTGAGGTGTCGCCGATGGTTCCTGCCTCAGCATTGCGCACGCATCTGAACACGACGATTTACCTGGACACAGAAAGCAGTTCGCTGCTGACCAAACCAACCTCTGGAAACTAAGCACACATGAAAACCTTCACCCGATTGTTCACCCTCGCAATCTCATTATTTGTCATTGGCTCCGCATTCACCGCTGATCGGCAACAGGCGGCGATTCAGGAAGTCATCAAAGTCGGCATTATCGGCACAGATACTTCGCACGTTCCGGCATTCACCAAATTGCTCAACGATCCTAAAGAGCCAGGTTACATTCCCGGTGCACGCGTCGTCGCGGCGTTCAAAGGCGGCAGCGCGGATGTCGAATCCAGTTACAAACGCGTAGACAATTACGCCACCGAAATCCATGACAAATATGGCGTCGAGATTGTCGCGTCCATCGAAGAGTTGCTGGGCAAAGTGGACGCCGTGTTGCTGGAAAGCGTGGATGGCCGTCCGCATCTGGCGCAAGCTCGCCCGGTGTTCAAGGCCAAAAAACGAGTCTTCATTGATAAACCGTTCGCCGCCAGTTACGCCGACGCGCGCGAAATCGTCCGGCTGGCGCGTGAAAGTGGGACGCCGTTTTTCAGTTCGTCCAGCTTGCGATATGCCAACGACATTGTGGCGCTGAAATCCAAACCGGAACTTGGCGGCATTCTGGGCGCAATGGCGTTCAGCCCTTCGCCAACCGAAGCGCATCATCCGGATTTGTTTTGGTACGGAATTCACGGCGTCGAAACGCTGTTCACCTTGATGGGAACCGGTTGCGAATCTGTGGCGCGAACAAATACCGCCGGAACTGATGTGGTCACAGGTAAATGGAAAGATGGCCGCATCGGAACATTTCGAGGCATTCGCGACGGCAAACAGGATTACGGCGCAATCGCGTTTGGAGCGAAAGCCAATGCGCTGACTACGCCGCCAATGAAAGTGGATTACCGCAACTTACTGGTCGAAATCATCAAGTTCTTCCAGACTGGCGTAGCTCCGATCCAGCCCGAAGAAACGCTGGAGATCATGGCGTTTATGGAAGCCGCCGATTTAAGCAAGGCTCGCAACGGCGCGCCTGTCATGCTGAGCGAGATCCAGAATCGCAAATAACAAATTTAAGAAGTGTTTTTTTCCGCGAAGCCACACGAAGTATCACGAAGAAAGATAAACCCCTTGCTCATCCCTTCGTGTTCTTTTCGTGTGGCTTCGTGGGAAATTGTTTTTTTGAAGCTACCGCCGTTTCCACTCAAACCATTTTTTGAAAATCCGGCTGACCGTTGGAGACAGGCGAGTGCGATTGTATGCATCACCGATGCGGCGCAGCACTTCGGCTTGCGTTGGGTACGGATGAATCGTGGTCGAAAGTACGCTGAGCTTTAGCCCGTGCGTGATAGCCAGCGTCAGTTCACTAATCATTTCTCCGGCGTGTCGAGCCACAACTGTCCCGCCCAAAATCTTGCCTGTCTTTCGATCGTAAGAAACCCGCGCAAAGCCTTCGGTCTCTCCATCCAGAATCGCCCGGTCATTGTCCTTGAAATGTTCTGTGATCGTGGCAACGTCGAATCCAGCCGCGCGAGCGTCGGCTTCGTAATATCCGACGTGAGCGACTTCGGGATCGGTATAAGTCACCCAAGGCATAACCAACTGGCTGACGCGCGCTCGGCCAAAGAAAAACGCATTCCGCAACACAGCCCGCGCCGACGCATCCGCTGCGTGAGTGAATTTGAACCGCGAACAAACATCACCAGCAGCGTAAATTTTCGGGTTTGAAGTTCGCAGAAAGTCGTCAACTTTCACGCCTTCGCGTGAGTATTCGACGCCAGCCGCTTCCAGATTCAATCCCTCAACATTCGGCACGCGTCCGGCGGCAGACAAAATCAAATCGCAAACAACTTCACGCTCGGTTCCGGCTTGCTGGTAAACAACAATTTTCTCTGCGCCGCGAAGTTCGACCCGAAGAATCTTCACCTCGTTTTC